>NZ_RYDG01000006.1:0-234702 GCF_003970305.1 Flavobacterium sp. LB2P53 | reverse complement strand
AGAAATCGAATTCGACCTTTAGTGCTTAAAAATCAAAAAGATGCAATATAAAATTCCTTAACTTAATGACATTGGGCACTACCCCACAATAAAAATAATATGATTTTCTAATTTTCCCAAAGGCACGAGCCATATTGTGAGCACAGTTTATAAAACTGCGCTAACTGTTGTGGTATATCGGAGCGATCGGGTATAAAACCCTAGATGTTTAAAAGTAGAATTTACTGATGTTGTAAGTAAAATCAATTTGGGATAAGGGAATTTATTTTTAAAAACCATTAAAATGTAGATTTGACTTATATTTTATTAAAGACATGAATAAATCTTTTCATTTTAAAAGATATCAAGATTAGTTGCGACTTTTGGGAATTAGTTCACCCACAACAATAATCAAATAAAATAACATGACTATCCTTTACTTGTACAAATGCTAAAAAAAGCTTATATTTGAGTCATCAACCCATTAAATTCAAATTAAGAACCTGCCTGAATTTTTCGAAAAATACCCTGATTAAGCCACATGTGATAAGGGATTCAAAGCTAAACGACTTGAAATGGGAATTGTATGTAAAAAGTGTAAACACAGCGAACATTACTTTCGTAAGACAGATTTAAAATTTCAATGTAAAAAATGCGGTAGTCGTGTCAGTCTTCGTTCAGGTACTGTTATGGAGAATACTAATTTGCCTTTTCAATATTGGATGATCTGTATTGAACTCATGACGCTGTCAAAAAAGAGTTTTTCGGCATTAGAAATGCAACGTATGTAGGGTCACAAACTGTATGAACACATTTGGTTTATGATGCATAAGATAGTATGCGTGACGAAAAACATCAATTAAAAGGCTGTGTTGAATTTGATGAAAGATTGTTTTAAATAATTGACATAAAAGATGTTATCAATTAAAATAAAAATAAAACAGTCAAGAATCTACTCCTAATAAGCGAGATCGTGGAAGTGAAAGACAAGGAAAGGTATTGGTAATAGTTGAATCGAAACCCAGTATCTCTGCACCAAAAAAGGGTAAACCAAACAGAAAAGTTGGTTGTCTAAAAAGGGTAGTTATGAAAGATTTGAAATCTGCAAACAAAACAGCATCTGTGTTAAGCGATGGTTACACCAGGGTATGCTAAACTCAAAGAAGTGATAACAAATCATTATGTTGTAGTAGAGCCAGACAAGAAAAAGGCGGCAAAGATATTTCCTTGTGTAAATAGAACAATCAGTAATACCAAAAAAGTACTTTTAGATATTCATCATAATTGTGTAAACCAGTAATATGTACATAATTATCTTGATGAGTTCTGCTACAAATTTAACAGACGGTATTTTGGAAACAAACTATTGGATAGACTCATGATTAATGCTTTAGAAACAACTTAGTATTAGTTACTGATAGTCATATGTAATAATATAGTATTGTATAACTTTATCAGCACTAATGAATCATGATAAAATTAATAACAATTGTAGTTGCTTTATTTGTTACTAAATTAACTGCACAAGATAATTATCTAGCCTTTTCGGTTGCGTTTGACGTTAGGAATACAATTATGGGAAGTGAACCAACAAATAATGAATCAGCTAAAGACTTTTTAGTGCAATTTTCAATGGTTAGCAAAGATGTAGAAGTCAACATAGGGTATGAAACGTTTCCAAGATTAGATTTTTCTAAGTATACGATTGGAGTGGGATATCACACCCATTTCTATGTAAATTTATTTAGAAGAGTTATTCACACTGTTTTTATACCTAGTATAGAACCTACATTAATAAACAGAAATGGTGATTGGGGAGGAGGAATTGGGTATAATCAAGAGTCTTCTCATTTATCGTTAGGGTTGAATTTAGGGCTTAGGTGGGATTTATCAGATGATATAGCTGTAGAATATTTATTTAATGCCTTACCCAGAAACGACTTGAAGGCTATGTATGGAAATACAATGGATATTACAAATGGAAAGGCGTCTGTTAGCGGTGTTCCAATTATAGGCAGTAATTTTATTAAAGTTGTTTATAAAATAAATCACTACTAACGGACTAAATAAATTCAAGACAAAGGGCTACTTTTAACAGTAAGTACTTAAAATAAATAGGCTTGTCCGTTTAATTACCTATAGTTCATTCCATCGATGATTAACTCCAAGCAATGATTAGTCTTTTCATTGTTTTATCTTAAAAATATCTTCGATTGAATTTATAACCAGACCGCGAGTGTTTGCAGAGAATCGTTGGAATAATTTTGCAAACAGTGCCAATTCCAATTTGCCACAAAAATAAGTCTAATAAAACCACTTCTATTTCGCACTCTAAATGGGCATAATTTCTTGCTGAATCATTCTCTTTGTGGGCACGGATTGCAAATCGCTATCGTTGTCCGAAAAATCAACGACCCGAGCCTGAAAGGCGAACTGGCGAAGCAAATTCAACGAGGATGGTTAAACTATTTTCGAGGAACGAGTATTCAAGGAAAGTTACGAGATATTGATGGTTGGTTGCGCAATAGACTGCGCTACTGCATTTGGACGGACTGGAAAAAGCCCAAGCGCAAAAGGAAAAACCTGATGCGACTAGGGATTGACAAAGACCACGCTTATGCTTGGAGCAGAACCAGAAATGCTCTGCATTCACGAATACCAAAAATACAATACCAAAGCGTGAGTAAAAGGAGGATGGCGTATTGCCCAGAGTCCGATTCTAACCACTACAATTACCCTACTGCGACTTAAGAAGAAAGGCTATCAATCAATGTTGGAGATTTACATGGAACTCAACCCATCACTTTGCGAACCGCCGTATACGAGACCCGAACGTACGGTGGTGTGAGAGGCGCACTCCGTCAGTTTCTGGCGGAGCCGTCTACTCGATTGGCGGGGTAGTACCTTTATTCGGTTAAACTTAACTTTAAGTGTCCACCTAAACCTAGTCTAATTATTCTCATTAATGTAGAAAGTCTTATATCGCTGGTGTTATTTTCAATTTTAGATATATACGATTTTGTTGTTCCACATTTTAATGCCAGTTGTTCTTGTGTCATTCCACGTTCTTTTCGCATTTCTTGTAACATAACACCAAGTTCGAAGGTCTCGTATTCTTCTTCGTATTTTTCACGGGTTTCGGTTCCTGTTTTCCCGTATTGAGCATCTAAGTGTTCGGCAAATGTTGTAATTTTTTTATTTTCAGTTTTCATAATCGTTACTTTTTATATTTATTTTCTAAATATTCTGCTTTTAGTTTTTCAGCCATTTTGATTTCTGATTTCGGGGTCTTTTGTGTTTTCTTATGAAATCCATTTACTAAAACAACAATCTTTCCTTTGTCAAAAAAACTAAAAACTCTAAAAATATCTGAACCGACTTCAACACGAACTTCAAATATTCCGTCTGCACCAGTCAAATGTTTGAAAAACTTTTCGGGGATTCTTTGTTGAGTTGAAATTAACTGTAAAGTCCAGTTAAATTTTTTCTTAACGTCTTCTTTTTGAGCGTTAAAAAAATTAAGATAATAGTCTTCGTAATAAACAACTTCTCTTATAAATTTCTGACTCATTGGGCAAAGTTAGTCAATTGGATAACTTTAGCAAAGTTTTTGACTGGTAATTTTCAACTTTGCAGTTCTTTGGTATTCCCGCCAACTAGTCAATAGGCGATACAAACCTTCTCACATACACTTAAAATTGACTAGATTAGCGAAGGTTTGTTTCACTTTGTCTATTTTCAAATATATTTAAATTTTCTTACAAATCATCAAAATGGCTTTTAAATTCTTTTCCATAAAAAAAGCGCTCCTTTTCAGGAACGCTTTAAGAAAGTATAGAATAAATTATTTTTTATCAACCCATTTTCTGGCATTGACAAAAGCTTCATGCCAAGGCGAAACTTCATCGTCTCTATCTTTTGGATAATGTGCCCAGTTCCATTGAAATGTAGAGCGCTCTATGTGTGGCATCATTACTAAATGTCGTCCTGTTTTGTCGCAAAGCATGGCCGTATTGTAATCCGATCCGTTTGGATTAGCAGGATAACCTTCATAGGCATATTTAGAAACAATAGTATAATTTTCTTCCCCCATTGGCAAGTTGAATTTTCCTTCGCCATGCGAAACCCAAACTCCAAGCGTACTTCCTACTAATGAAGAAAGCATCACTGAATTGTTTTCCTGTATAGTCACTGATGTAAAAATACTTTCGTGTTTGTTGCTTTCGTTATGCAGCATTTTTCCGTGTACGTCATGCTCCGGATTAATTACTTCCAATTCCATGAACAATTGACAACCATTACAGATTCCAACAGACAAGGTGTCGTCTCTCTTAAAGAAATTGTCTAAAGCGGTTTTTGCTTTTTCATTGTATAAAAATGCTCCCGCCCAACCTTTGGCAGAACCCAATACATCTGAATTCGAGAATCCACCAACCGCGCCAATGAACTGAATGTCTTCCAAGGTTTCACGACCTGAAATTAAATCGGTCATGTGAACATCTTTTACATCAAAACCGGCTAAGTACATGGCATTTGCCATTTCACGCTCCGAATTACTTCCTTTTTCACGGATAATAGCTGCTTTAGGACGCGGTTTAGAAGCATCAATTACAGGTTTTTTTCCTGTAAAATGTGTTGGAAAAGTATACTGTAACGCTTGATTTTTATAATTATCAAAACGTGCTTGAGCCATTCCGTTCTTCGATTGTTTTTGGTCTAATAAAAAAGAAGTTTTGAACCAAATATCTCTGTATTTAGCGATGTCGAAAGTCAAAATTTCAGGAGAAGAACTGATTATTTCCAGTTTGGCTCCCTCTCCTTCGGGGAGGGCTGGGGAGGGGATTCCCAATTTATAGAAAGAAACGGTATTAGCATTCAATTTAGATTCTACTTCAGCATCCGATTTTGCTTGGAAAACAATTCCGATATTTTCTGCAAAAAGATATTTAATGATGTCTTTTTCTTCGAATCCCGAAGCTTCGGGAGAGAAATCTATTTTAGCTCCCAAATTCACATCGGCAAAACACATTTCCAATAAAGTAGTAATCAAACCACCACTTCCAATATCGTGTCCTGCAAGGATATTGTTTTCTAAAATTAATTCTTGAATGGTATTGAACGCTCTTTTGAAAAATGCAGCGTCTTTAATCGTTGGTACTTCTTTTCCAATAGTATTCAACGTTTGTGCAAACGAAGAACCGCCTAATTTGAAATCATCTTGGGATAAATTAATGTAATAAATAGAACCGCCATCTCTTTGTAAAACAGGCTCTACTACTTTTCTAATATCGGTACAATTTCCACCTGCTGAAATAATCACCGTTCCTGGCGCAATTACTTCTTCATTTGGATATTTTTGTTTCATGGAAAGAGAATCTTTTCCGGTTGGAATGTTGATTCCCAATTCGATTGCAAAATCCGAACAGGCTTGAACAGCTGCGTATAAACGGGCGTCTTCGCCTTCGTTTTTACACGCCCACATCCAGTTTGCCGAAAGTGAAATTCCCTTTAATCCGTCTTTTATTGGTGCCCAAACAATGTTTGATAAAGATTCAGCAATGGCAGTTCTTGTTCCTGCCACCGGATCAATTAATGAAGCAATAGGCGAGTGCCCAATCGAAGTGGCAACTCCTTCTATTCCTTGATAATCCAAGGCCATTACGCCACAATTATTCAAAGGCAATTGCAAGGGTCCGGCATTTTGTTGTTTGGCAACTTTACCACCCACACAACGGTCTACTTTATTGGTCAACCAGTCTTTACAAGCTACAGCCTCCAATTGAAGTACCTGCTCTAAATAGGTTGAAATGTTTTTCTTGTCATATACTAAATCAGTGTACTTTCTTTCAATTGTTTTGTCTGTCATAACCACTTTTGGAGAACTTCCAAAAAAGTCTTCTAAAGCGAAATCCATTGGTTTAGCTCCTGTTGATTTTGATTGAAAAGTAAAACGGTGATCTCCGGTTACGTCTCCCACTTGGTACATTGGAGAACGTTCTCGATCCGCAATTTTTTGCAATAAATCGATGTTTTCCTTTGCAATAACCAATCCCATTCTTTCCTGAGATTCGTTACCAATGATTTCTTTTGCGGAAAGGGTAGGATCTCCCACAGGCAATTTGTCTAAATCAATTAATCCGCCAGTTTCTTCCACTAATTCCGAAAGACAGTTTAAATGTCCGCCAGCACCGTGATCGTGAATCGAAACAATTGGATTAATATCGCTTTCTACCAAACCACGAATGGCATTGGCAGCACGTTTTTGCATTTCTGGGTTCGAACGTTGGATGGCGTTCAACTCAATTCCTGAACTGAAAGCTCCGGTATCTGCTGAAGAAACTGCTGCTCCACCCATTCCAATTCTATAATTTTCACCACCAAGGATAACAATTTTATCGCCTGTTTGTGGTTTTTTCTTAATCGCTTGATCTAATTTTCCGTACCCAATTCCGCCCGCTTGCATAATTACTTTGTCGTACCCTAATTTTCGACCCGTCACACTGAGCGTATCGAAGTGCTCGTGTTCGAAAGTCAGGATAGAACCTGTAATTAACGGTTGTCCAAATTTATTCCCAAAATCAGAAGCTCCGTTGGACGCTTTGATCAAAATATCCATTGGCGTTTGATACAACCATTTTCTTTCGGCCATACCATTTTCCCAAGGTCTACTGCCCTGAGCGGAGTCGAATGGGGCTTCTAAACGAGAGTAGGAAGTCATGTAAACTGCAGTTCCTGCCATTGGCAAAGAACCTTGTCCACCTGCTAAACGGTCCCGGATTTCTCCACCAGAACCAGTTGCAGCTCCGTTGAAAGGCTCTACCGTTGTTGGAAAATTATGTGTTTCTGCTTTTAATGAAATAACCGAATCAAATTCTTTGACTTCATAAAAATCAGGTTTATCAGCGCTTTTTGGAGCAAATTGTTGTACCCGAGGCCCTTTTACAAAAGCAACGTTATCTTTGTAAGCCGAGACAATATCGTTCGGATTTTCTTGGGATGTTTTCTTGATTAATTTGAATAAAGAAGATTCTTTTTCTTCTCCGTCAATTATAAAAGTTCCGTTGAAAATCTTGTGGCGACAGTGTTCTGAATTGGCTTGTGAAAAACCAAAAATCTCAGAATCCGTTAGTTTTCGCCCTAATTTAAGCGCTAGATTATCTAAATATGCTACTTCTTCCGGACTCAAAGACAATCCTTCTTGTTTGTTGTAAGCAGCAATATCATCGATGTCCAAAATAGCTTCCGGAAGTACATTGATAGTAAAAATATCTTGATTCAACTCGGTGTACTTTTGCGAAAGCATCGGGTCAAAATCAGAAAAATCAGCGGTCGCTTTATGAAATTCCTCGATTCTAATGATGCCGGATATTCCCATGTTTTGGGTGATTTCTACAGCATTAGTACTCCAAGGGGTTATCATTGTGGCGCGAGGACCAACAAAAAAATCCGTCAGTACGGATTTTTCTATTTTATTTGAATTGGCAAAAAGCCAGTTGAGTCTTGAAATGTCTTGAGCTGACATTTCGACTTCGCTCAATGCGTTTTGCGTATGTACGGCATAAACAGTCTTGCTTTGGTTTTCAAAGAAATGGATCATTGTTATGTAGTTTGTTGTATTGCGGTGCAAATTTAGTCAATTAAGATTAAATTTGGAGTAAAAAAAAAGCGGCAATTTGCCGCTTTGTTAATTAGTTGATTATTAATTTCTTGAGGACTGAATTGGAATCAATAGTCACTCGAACCAAGTACGTTCCTTTTACACTATTTGGCAGCGTAATTTCTGATTTGGTGCTGTTTTCGTCGCTGTAAATTTTCTGACCAATTATAGAATAAATTTCGATAGCATACCTTTTATTCGAATTATTGATAGAGAAAGTTCCATTGGATGGATTTGGATAGAGGGCAATATCATTTATATCTAAAGCCACACTGGTTTTTGGTGTTTTTTCAATCGTACGACTTCCTAAATTGTTACACGTATCTGATGTAAAGGAATCCCATTGGGTTGTTTTATTAAAAGTAGTTGTTGGTGCCGTAACGGTTGATTTTCTTCTCAGGGTTTGATCCGCCGCAAAGTTTGCAGTTCCACCGTTAAAAGTTCCAATGATATCAATTAAGACGCCATTTTTGAATAAACCTACAGCATCATTCCCATTAAAAGTCATTTCAGTTGCTGATGTAGAAAGGTTTGCTGAGCTTGTAGGATAACAACTAGACGCCATTAAACTATTTACGATTGTGAATTTACTGCCGGTATTCAAAGTCCCTGTTAGGGCTAATCCTGTACTCCAGGCACCGGAACCATTCGTTTGTTTTTTTATGCTATAAATCGATAAGCTGATCGCGGCGCCAGTTGCGTTCGAAATTTCCAAAGCTTTATTGTTTGAAGAGCCTTCAATATATTCTGAAAATAATAAATCTGTTGCAGTTGAACCACTTGCTGCAGCAGTTGTCACATTCACCGTGTTACTTGGGCCAGAGATATTTCCTGCAGCATCTTTAGCTTTTACAAAGAAAGAGTAGGCAGTAGAAGCGGTTAGCCCAGTGATAGTGGTTGTTGTTCCGGTTGTGGTTGTTTTTAAAGCACTGTTCATATACACATTATAGCCAGTTACTCCACTATTATCAGAGGAAGCCGTCCAGTTTAATGAAACGGAATTTGATGTTGTTCCGCTAGCAACTAAATTCGTTGGAGTAGTTGGGGCTTGTGCATCAGCGCTTGGGTTCCAAATTGCCTGTACATACTCAGGATGATCAATATAAGGATTCCTATTGTTTTGAGAATTATAAATGGCATTGTTGCGATCAATTTCTCTAGTGCTGACAGGATCTTGGTTGTGCCAAGTAATCAATACGTTTAAAAAAGCGGTCGTGAACACTTGATTACTCGATCCATTGAACATTGCATAGGAATAACCAGCAACTGTATTTTCATAACGGGTGGCAAAATAAAAATACATTCGGGCAATATCGCCTTTGAATTCATTGATAGGTTCAAAAATAGGTCCTGAATAACCAGAAGTTGTACTCGTTCCAAGTTTACTTCCGTTTAAGGAAGTCCAAGATGCTGAAGTCACCGGTCCGTGCGGATAATTAGAACGCTGACCGTTTACTTTTCCGTCTGTGGGTGTGATGAAATGGGCATCTGAAACCATTGGGGCTGCAGAACCAAAAGTAGATTGCGGAATGATGTGTTCTCTATTGTAACAATCTCCTTCTACACTATAAGTGCCACATCTTTGGGTTGTTCCAGCGGAGTAGTTATAAGGGTCTGTTCCGGCAGGATTTTCAGAATACATGTCTAAAATTGTGGCGTCATTTTCAAAGTAATAATCCCTATCCGAGGTTTGATATATGGTGTATAAACCGCCATATCCGTTATCCGTATGCCCTTTGATGACGTTGTATAATTGTGTTTTGAGTGTGTAGCCAGTTCCTGTGGCGGTGTTGTAATAACCACTTGGTATTTGGGCTATCGTTGCTGTGACGAACAGTAATAATAATGCAGAGTAGATTTTTTTCATAATTTAAATTTGTTTTGGTTATTGGGGTTAGTCTCAGGCTTCCAAATGGGAAAATACTGAAGACTCACAAATTTATAACATTTTGGGTGGTATATGTTATGAAATTATGAAGGTATTTGCATTTTTATTAACATAATTAGTAACATTTGAAGTACAACAGGTTGCATTTTTTTTAGAAAAATAAACAGGAAACCTGTAGCGCTAAGTTGTAAAGGAGCTAAAAATTTTCTTTTTATGTATAAAACAAGTCTAAAATAAAACAAAAAAAGCGGCAATAAATGCCGCTTTAAAAGAAATGGTTCGTGCTTAAATTAGTTTACAATTAGTTTTTTAGTAACTGATTTAGAATCGTTGGTTATTTTAATTAAATAAACTCCTTTTTGAAGATTGTTAACCGCTGCAGAAGAACTGTTGGTATACTCTTTTTCAAAAACTTTTTGTCCTAATACTGAAAATACTTGAACCGAGTATTTTTCATTTGAATTATTGAAATTTATTTTGATATTTCCATTGGATGGATTGGGATAAATTTCAAAACTTTTTGTTTCTAATTGATCAACACCAAGTGAAGCGGCACAAGTCCAAGAAAGATCATCAAATCGAACACGATTTGATGCTGTGCTGTTTCCAGAAAGGGTAATAATCACATTCCCAGTTACATTGATGTTTGGTATTGTCGTCGTCGTTGACGTACTGCTGTAAGGGATAGTGCCAACTTCTGTTCCATTGACATTCAGTTTAAAAGATCCTGCAGATCCAGAAAAAATAAGCTGGGTGGTAACTGTCAAATCCTTGATACCATTAGCAACAGATGAAGAGGTAAGAGCGCCATTTCGTATTGTTATTGCTCTTGAATTTAATGTTTGGTCGGTACGAGAATCAGTAGAGGTCCATGTTATTCCTGCGTTAGTCCACGTTTGTGTAGCATAAGAACTTGCATTTGCAGGAATAGTTTGAAAATCTTCAGAGGCACAAAAAGTGGTACCGGCAGCTGGTGCTTTAGTGGTTCCATTTACTGATGTACTGGCAACCGAAGAATTTCTTTCAGCATCTCTGGTTATAATATAAAAGGAATAAGTGGTAGATGCAACTAAACCGTTTACTGTAGCAGTTAACCCTGTTTCGGTAGATTTTAATGTACCGTTTACATACACATCATAACCGGTAACACCAACATTATCTGTTGCTGCTGTCCATGTTAAAGTAGCCGAGTTTGAAGTTGTTTCGGTTACTATTAAGTTTGTAACAGCAGAGGGAGCTTCAATATCAACCGCTTCAGTTTTCCAAATAGCCGTTACATAGTTAGGATTGTCAATGTAAGGATTTCTATTGTTCTGGCGCGCATAAATAGCGTTGTTACGGGCAATTTCTCTGGCACTTACCGGATCTTGATTGTGCCAAGCCAGCAGTTGATTTAAAAATGCGGTGGTAAATACTTTACTAGTTGAATTGTTGAACATTGGGTAATTGTATCCGGCAACTGTATTTTCATAACGAGTGGCAAAATAGAAATACATACGGGCAATATCCCCTTTGAATTCATCTATTGGTTCAAAAACAGGACCTGTATAACCTGCTGTTGTACTGGCTCCAAGTTTACTTCCGTTAAGGGTAGTTTGAGTAGCGGTTGCTACTACAGAATGCGGGTAATTAGATCGGATTCCATTTACTTCTCCGTCAGTAGGCGTTATGAAATGCGCATCAGAAACCATTGGTAAGGCTTCGCTGAATATAGATTGCGGTATAATGTGTTCTCGATTGTAACAATCTCCTTCTTTTGCGTAACCACTGCTTCCGCATCGTTGCGTAGTTGCAATAGTGTATGTGTATGGATCAGCTCCGGCAGGATTTTCAGAGTACATATCTAAAACTGTTCCGTCCTTTTCAAAGAAATTATCAATATCGGAAGTTTCATAAGTAACATATAAGCCTGCATACGTTTGTACTGTATGGTCTTTGATGATGTTGTATAATTGAGTTTTCAACGTGTAGCCAGTTCCTGTGGCATTGGTATAATATCCTGCTGGCGCTTGCGCAAAACCTGCCGTGAAAAGAAATAAAAAGAGAAGTGAGTAGATTTGTTTCATAGTCTGATAATAGATTAAATTGGTTTTAAAATAGATTGGATTTTTGAGTAAAATTTTTGATAAAACTACTCTTTAAATCGGTGTATCAGGTTACTAAATAGTTAATTATAGGAGGCGTTTTGTCTTAGTTTGTGTTGTCATTCAAAGTTGTTTATTTTGGGAATACTTTGTTTTGATATGCGCCTAAATCGGGGGGTAAACTTCTGGTGTTTCCTGTAATATCTAACGGAATCAGGTATGCCGAATTCCCTTTTGCGAAAGCAGCCGAAGTTTCGTTAATATTAAATTTGTTCTGTGTTATATTAAAGAATTTTGGATCCTTGTTCAAAAGTATCGCATTGTAATGTGCCGTATCCGTACTGAATTGATAATCAGGATTCGTTGCAAATTGATTCGATGTGTTATCAAATTTAATCAGGCAATTATTAAATTGGTATTCAAAAGTGGCTCCCGTTTTCTTGTTTAAACTCATTTCGTTTGAATAGGAACCGTAAATAATGCAGTTGTTAAAAGTAGCTGCGGTTAAATCTTTAACTTCCGGAATTGCTCCCAAAATATAATTATTTATCAAAACCGCCACTTGTTGGGAACTGTTCCAGTTGTTATTGAAGGTCGAATGTGTAAAGGAATAATTTCCGCCATACGTGCAGGCTAAACTGGCTAATCCGGCATTATTGATGACTATATTTTCTCCATTTATTTTTGCGGTCTGCGCCAAAATTCCAAAGGTACTGCTGTTGTAAATTTGAGTGTTTTTGATAGAAACTGTACTGCCATCATTATTTTGAATCAATAATCCGATAGTGGCATTTTTAATCGTCAGGTGATTCAATGTGTTATTCGTACTGCCATCAGTAAGCCAAATGGTTCCCCATTGTCCCGGAACACCCGAAAAATTAGTTTCTAAACGGTCGCCTTCAAAAATGACTTCGTTTTCCAGTTTATCCGTTATAGATACTGTTCCATTAATATTGATGGAGGCATCATTGGTTACTATAAGCCCAGAATTAGCATGGAAATGAACTCGGGTTCCCGCCTCAAAAGTGGCTGTTTTATTTGAAGGAACTGCTGCATATCCATAAATTACATAGGGTTTGTCATTGGTAAACTGTAATTCATTTCCATTTACAGGATCGTTTTCATCCAGATAAAAGCCATCTATTTTTTGGTCTCCAATAGGTAGTGTTTCAGTAGTTCCATTAGTAAAACGCTTTGGATAAAGAAAAACAGCGTCTTGAATGAGTGTTACCAGTTCTACATTTTGCCGGTTTTCGCCACTGTCAAACTGAATTTGATCGGTGTATAAAAAATCGTTTGGGTTAGCATCAGTACTATTTGCAGTGGTTTCTATGAAAATATACAAACTGTCTTTGGCTAAAAGAGCCACATTAGTAAAAATTTTACCTTCCGTTCCCTGCATTCCGTCAACGGTCATTCGGTATTTAGAACTTAATCCTTTTCCTAATTTAATACTAGGAATGCTGATGTCATTTTTACTTTTGTTGAATACTTTGAGTCGGTACGTGCTGGAACCAATGTTTGAAAAAACAGTGTCGAGATAAATAGTGTCTTTGGAAAAAGCTAAATCACCGGTGCTGGCTACGGTCTCAAAATCAGATCGGCAGGAACAAATGGAGAATACTATTCCAATAAAAAGCAGGACTATTTTGGCACGCATCTAGTTGTATTTTTTGTAAAAATAGGAAAAATCTATTTCGAAATCAGAATAACAATTGCAATTACTGTTTTGTGACTTATCTTTTATTTATTTTTACATTTCTAAAGCCAATAACATGACATTCGACAAAGAAAAAATACTTCAATATTGCAATCACATTTCTAAAAACACCTTAATGCAAACGTTGAATATTGAATATACTGATGCAGGAGAAGATTTTTTAGTAGCCACAATGCCTGTTAATCCATCCGTACATCAGCCAATGGGATTGTTGCATGGTGGTGCTTCAGTAGCTTTAGCAGAAAGTGTGGGCAGTGCAGCCTCAATGCTGTATGTGAATTCTGAGCTAAGTGAAGTGCGCGGAATCGAGATTTCAGCCAATCATTTGAAAGCAAAGCGGGACGGAATTGTAACGGCAACAGCTCGAATCGTGCACAAAGGACGAAGCATTCATCTTTGGGAAATACGAATTACGGATGAAAAGAATACCTTAATATCGCTTTGTAAATTGACTAATATGATTTTGCCAAAAAGAAAAAGCGAAAACAAATAATGGAAGCAATTATAGCTAAAGCCAAAAAACAGTTTCAGGAAAAACTACCTTTTGTTTTGTATTGTAAGCCTGATTCAGCAGAAGTAATTGGTTTTTTTCAACAAAATGACACGGTATTTTCAGCTGTTGATTTTACCGAAAAAGGGTTTGTTTTTGCCTCTTTTGATGGAGCCAAAACGCATTTGATTCCTGAAAATGAATCGGAAATGGTGCGGGTTACTTTGAAAAAAAAAGAAAATGCTATTTCTAAAAATGAATTTACGATTGTAGATGCCTTGGCTAAAAATAATTTTGAAGCTTTAGTTTCCAAAGGGATCCAGTCCATAAAGAATAACGAATGTAATAAAGTAGTGCTTTCCAGAAAAGAAACCGTTGAAGTAGCAGATTTTGATTTGGTTTCCACTTTCGAAAAATTAGTACAGCTTTATCCTTCTACTTTTGTGTATTGTTTTTATCATCCAAAAATTGGAACTTGGTTGGGCGCTACACCGGAGCAATTACTGAAAGCAACTGAAGCCGTTTTTGAAACGATTTCTTTGGCGGGAACGCAGAAAGATTTGGGTTTATCCGAAATTACTTGGCACAAAAAAGAAAAAGAAGAACAGCAGTTTGTAACGGATTATATTGTTTCAAAACTGGAAAGTGTGGCTTCCGGAGTTTTGGTGACGGAGCCGTACAGCGTCAAATCGGGAAGTATCTGGCATATAAAAACAGATATTTCTGGACGTTTAAATTCCGATTCCAGCTTGCAAAAAGTAATTCAGTTATTGCATCCCACACCTGCCGTTTGTGGATTGCCAAAAGAAAGTGCTAAGACTTTTATTCTAGAAAACGAGCAGTACGACAGGAGTTTTTACACCGGTTTTCTGGGGGAATTGAACAGCAGTTTCACGACCAATACCGTAAGTTCTGATTTGTTTGTAAATTTGCGGTGCATGCAAATTGATTTTGATTCGAATCTCGCATTGACTAGCGCATATTTGTATATGGGTTGTGGTATCACAAAAGATAGCGTCCCTGAAAAAGAGTGGGAGGAAAGCGTCCATAAATCAATGACAATGAAAAAAGTATTATAAATATTAGATGAAGGCGAGTTAGTATAACTTTAAATAAAATAAACAGAAAATAATGAAATTAGATATATTGGCTTTTGGTGCGCATCCTGATGATGTAGAGTTGGGTTGTGCGGGAACCATTTTAAAAGAAATGTCCTTAGGAAAAACAGTTGGGATTATTGATTTGACACGTGGCGAATTAGGGACTCGCGGTTCCGCTGATATCAGAGATCAGGAAGCGAATGCTGCTGCAAAAATACTGGGCGTTTCAGTGCGTGAGAATTTAGAAATGCGAGATGGCTTTTTTGTCAATGACGAAAAACACCAATTAGAAATTATACAAATGATTCGCAAGTACCAGCCGGAAATTATTCTGTGTAATGCTATTGATGACCGCCATATTGATCATGCAAAAGGAAGTAAATTAGTGTCTGATGCTTGTTTTTTATCCGGGTTGATCAAGATAGAAACTTCATTAGCAGGCGAAAAGCAAGCGCCTTGGCGGCCAAAAATTGTCTACCATTACATTCAATGGAAAAATATAGAGCCGGATTTTGTAGTCGACATTACAGGTTTTACCGATAAAAAAATTGAAGCAATTTTAGCCTACAGTTCCCAGTTTTATGATGCCAACTCAAAGGAACCGGAATCCCCAATAACAAGCAAAAACTTTCTGGAAAGCCTGAATTATCGCTCCAGAGATTTAGGAAGGATTGCAGGACTGGATCATGCAGAAGGTTTTACGACTGAAAGATATTTGGCAGTCAATAGCTTAGCAGATTTGATCTAATTTTCATGTAATTTTTTGAAATAAATATTTGCAGAAATAAACTTATATCGTATATTTGCAACCGCTAAGCAAATGGTGGTTGTAGCTCAGTTGGTTAGAGCATCGGTTTGTGGTACCGAGGGTCGCGGGTTCGAGCCCCGTCTTCCACCCAGAAAGCAAAAGCTTCGAAGAAATTCGAAGCTTTTTTTGTGTTTTCTAGTTTTCCTTAAAAATGATAGGCGGCTAAAGGATAATCATTCTATGACTATGGCTCCTTATTTTAGCAGATTTAATTCCATCATACAGGCCTTCATACTTTGATATGTTCTTTCAATATCATTGTCTAATCCGATAGAAAACCGAATCAAACCGTCTGTCAATCCCATTTCAATTTGTTCCTCCAAAGGGATTTCGCTGGAAGTTGAGGTTCCCGGCGCGCTGAATAAGGTTTTATAAAAGCCTAAACTCACCGCCAGATACCCTAGATTTTTGGCCTGCATCAACTCCATCAAAGCATTGGCTTTTGCCAAATTTCCAACATCCAGTGTCATCATCCCGCCAAAACCATATTCAGGATTAATCATGCTTTTATAGATCTCATGACTCGGATGGCTTTTTAACCCCGGATACACTGTTTTGATTCCGTCTTTTTCAAAACGTTCCGCCAGATACATCGCATTATGGCTGTGCTGTTTCATCCTGATGTGCAGCGTACGCAAGTTTTTCATCACACTGGCAGATCGCAGACTATCCATGGTTGGCCCCAATAACATGCTGGCTCCACTGTTTACATTTTTTAAACTATCAATAAATTCCTGAGAGGCGCATGTTACTCCGCCCACCGTATCACTGCTTCCGTTGATGTATTTTGTCAAACTGTGAATCACAATATCAGCTCCTAATTTAGCAGGCGAAACGGATAGTGGCGAAAAAGTATTATCAACAACTAATTTCAAATTATGTCTTTTTGCAATTTTTGATAAACCTTCAATATCAGCCACTTCCAATAAAGGATTGCTCACTGTCTCACAATACAAAACTTTAGTTTCTGCAGTTATAGCAGCCTCTACAAGTTCAAGTTTTGTGATGTCAACAAATGTGGTTTTGATACCTAATCTAGGTGTAAAATTCTTCAGGAATGCATACGTTCCGCCATAAATGGTTCTGCTAGAAACAATATGGTCGCCGGAACCGCACAATTGCAACAAAGTGGGCGTAATCGCTCCCATTCCGGATGCCGAAACGTTCGCTGTTTCCGTGCCTTCCATGGCTGCCAAGGCTTTGTCCAGGTATAAATTACTCGGCGAGGAATGACGTGAATACAAATAACAGCCTTCCATATTGCCTTCAAAAGTATCGAACATCGTTTTTGCCGATAAAAAAGTGTAGGTTGAGGAGTCAGAAATAGAGGGATTCACACCACCAAATTCGCCAAAGTACTGCAAATCCTGAATGTTGTCTGCGGGATTGAAATTTTTCATAATTATTTTTTATTGTTATTTGAAGCTATTCCTGCTATTCACTCTATCTTTTACTTTTTAAAGAAAAAAGTAAAAGGATGCCGTTGCTATCAGGGCTTGGACATTCCGGTATGTCAAAAAATCCTATTCAAAATAAAATATTTTAAGATTAAAAATCAATAGTCTGTAGTTTTATTAGATTATAAAACTATATAACACTAAATAATTAATTTTTTTTACTAAATTAGTTCGGTAATCAGGATTTTTATAGATTATCTATCAATTTGAAATTTGCAACACAATGACATTAGATTCAACAGACAAAAAATTACTTTTTTTATTGCAAACAGATAGTAAGAAAACAACCAAAGAATTGTCCTTAAAACTCAATCTTTCCGTTACGGCCGTTTATGAACGCATTAAAAAATTAGAAAGAGAAGGAATAATTGATAAGTATGTTGCGCTGATTAATCGCTCCAAAGCCGAGAAAGGATTTGTGGTTTTTTGTCACCTCAAATTGATACAGCATACCAAAGAGTTTCTCACGAAGTTCGAAAGTGAAGTGGTGAAACTAAAAGAAGTTTTAGAATGTCATCATGTGAGCGGTGATTATGATTATATCTTGAAAATTGTGGTAAAAGATATGGAAGCTTATCGAGAGTTTTTAGTAACGAAACTAACGACATTACAACATATAGGAAGTACGCACAGCACATTTATGATTAGCGAAGTAAAAAGCACGACTGTCGTTGATATATAAATGTTGATTGTTTTAATGTCATTAAATTTAGAATAAATCAATTGCTCCATGAAAACTAAAGAAATTAGACAAAAGGGTATTGTGAATTTTGGAAAACTTATCCAGGATGATTCAAAATTAGTCGTTTTGGAAGGAATATTTGACGCTATTTTAAACTGAGAAAAAGCTTCCCTAGTTTCGGATAATCAGTATCAAAAAGTGGAAGAAGCCAGAACCGTCTATCATTCCGGGAATAGTTTATCAACTTCTTGGGAAGATTTGGAGAAGCAATTAAATGCCAAATATGGTTTTTAAAATAGTTATTTCAAAATTAGCAGAAATTGAAATAATTGAGGCTATTGAAATTTATGAAAGTAAAAAAAGGGATTAGGCAAAGTTTTTTTTTGCTTAAGCAATAAGAATAAAACAATGTTGCATTTTTTTTACCATATAAGCCATGTAAGTTTAAGTTTCGATTATGTTAGCCTTATGTAACTATAACAATCATAAGGTCATTTAAGGTTTAATTCTTATATGACTTATATGTTAAATATTATTTCACTCATTTTTTAGTATGACATTAAATAGTTCCAACTACTTATCTTAAAAGATATTTAAAAACATTAAAAATGAATCCTGAACTATTCCCACTAAAAAAAGAACCGTTTTTTAGAGAATTATCCTTTAAAAAATTCCCTTTTGTAATTATTTATGAAGTATTTAATGATGAAATTATTATTTGCTCTGATTTTCATACTTATAGAGATCCTTCTAAAAAGCCATAAATAATTTCTTGATGAATATTAGTTATGTCATTTTCATAACAAAAAACCTTCTGAATTAAACTTCAAACAAAACTTAATTCCTTAATTTTGTGGAACATTTTATAAAAACACAATAAAAAAAAATACTATGAGTTCATTTGACGTAGTCATTATAGGTTCTGGGCCAGGCGGATATGTATCAGCAATTCGTTGTGCACAACTGGGTTTTAAAACAGCAATTATCGAAAAATATTCCACTCTTGGAGGGACTTGCCTCAATGTTGGTTGTATTCCTTCAAAAGCACTACTAGCTTCTTCTCATCATTACAGTGAAATTGCACATTTTGCAGATCACGGAATTGAAGTTTCCGGGGAAGTAAAAGTAAACCTTGAAAAAATGATTGCGCGCAAACAAGCGGTTGTAGATCAGACTTCTGGTGGTGTGAAATTTTTAATGGACAAAAATAAAATTACAGTTCTGGAAGGATTGGGTTCATTTGTTGATGCTACGCATGTTGCGGTGGCAAAAGCAGACGGAACTTCTGAAACTATCGAAGCCAAAAACATCATTATCGCTACAGGTTCAAAACCATCTTCTTTGCCTTTTATCAAAATTGATAAAGAAAGAATCATCACTTCAACCGAAGCATTGAAACTTAAAGAAGTACCAAAACATTTAGTAATTATTGGTGGTGGAGTTATCGGGATCGAATTAGGTCAAGTGTATTTGCGATTGGGATCACAAGTTTCTGTTGTAGAATATTTAGACCGAATTATTCCTGGAATGGATGCTTCATTGTCTAAAGAATTGACTAAAGTATTAAAAAAACAAGGCATGAAATTCTATGTTTCACACAAAGTGAAATCCGTAGAACGAAATGGTGAAGGCGTTGTAGTTCAAGCTGAAAATACAAAAGGAGAAACAATTACGCTGGAAGGGGATTATTCCTTAGTTTCTGTAGGTCGTCGTCCGTATACTGACGGATTAAATGCTGATAAAGCAGGTGTGAAAATCTCAGATAGAGGAATGGTAGAAGTAAATGATCATTTGCAAACTTCAGTTCCTACTATTTATGCAATTGGCGATGTGGTGCGTGGCGCAATGTTAGCACACAAAGCAGAAGAAGAAGGAGCCATGGTGGCTGAAATATTAGCAGGTCAAAAACCACATATCGATTATAATTTGATTCCCGGAGTTGTGTACACTTGGCCAGAAGTGGCTGCTGTAGGACAAACAGAGGAGCAATTGAAAGCTTCCGGAGTTGAGTATAAAGCAGGAAGTTTTCCTTTCAAAGCTTTAGGACGCGCAAGAGCTGGTGGAGATTTAGACGGATTTGTAAAAATTCTTGCTGATGCAAAAACAGATGAAGTACTAGGCGTTCACATGATTGGGGCTCGTTGTGCGGATTTAATTGCTGAAGCAGTAGTTGCAATGGAATTCAAAGCCTCTGCTGAAGATATTTCCAGAATGTCTCATGCTCATCCAACATTTGCAGAAGCGATCAAAGAAGCAGCACTAGCCGCTACTGACAATAGAGCGTTGCATGTGTAATTAAAGAATAAATTTTTGCTTTAGAATAAAGAAACCCACTACATTGAGCGGGTTTTTTTGTTATGAGGTGCACTTATTTAGTCTTTAGCAATAAATAAACTTTTATAATTGTTCCAATGGTTAAAAATTAGAAACATATTTCCCAAGAATAAGAAAAGGGCAGTAGGAATTCCCTCTGGAGACAAGAAAAAATTTATGAATAAAATGTTGATGGTTATTGGTAAAATCAAAATACTGGCAAGAGTAACATAACGCCCTGTCAAAAAGGCTAGGCCACATAACAACTCAATAGACTTGGCTAATGGCATAATGTAAGTAGAGGCAACCAAGCCCACATTAAAAGCCTTGAAATTTCCGGTAACCTCCGGTTCTGGAGCTAGTTTCAGAAAAAAACTAATTGATGCATAAAGAAGCAAAATTCCAATTAAAGTTCGGATAATAATAATTACAATTTTCATAGTATATGGTTTTATTGGTTACATATTTGAGAATAATTATTGGGGAATTGCACGTTCATCCATACACATAATTTCCCATTGGTGTCCGTCCAAATCCGCAAAACCATGGGCATACATCGATCCGTGATCTTGTGGCTCCATATACGTTGTACCACCCGCAAATATCGCTTTTTGTACTATTTCGTCCACTTTTTTTTTGCTTTCAACATCTATTGCGATTAATACTTCGGTATTTTTATGGGCATTGCAAATTTCTTTTTTGGTAAAGTCTCTAAATCGTTGCTCAGTAAGCAGCATCACAAAAATGTTTTTTCCTGTAATCATGCAAGTGGCTTGTTCATCAGTAAATTGAGGATTGAAAGAAAATCCGAGTTGTGTAAAAAAAACAATGGATTTTTTAAGGTCTTTAACTGCTAAATTAAGGAAAATTTTTGAAGCCATAACGGGAATGATTAAACGATTAAAAAAATCCAAAATTGATCACGCACTACCAAATTTACAAAAAAATAAGCTAATTTTAGCATAACCAGTTATTGAAGAATTTTTTTTGTTGTAATTTTGAATTTTTAAACATTAAAACTTTTTGAGAACTTCAATTTATAAGTCTATTTCTGATTCAAAATTGTTCAAACAACAACTTTTACTCTGGTCACAACAATTTCGTGAAGTTGTTTTTATGGATAGTAATGAGTATCCGCAACAGTACTCCAGTTGCGATTGTATTCTTGCCGTAGATGCTTTTACCTCCATCAAAACAGATGTTTACAATGCCTTTGAGGATTTGAAACAGTACCAGCAAAATACGAAAGACTGGCTTTTTGGTTATTTATCGTATGATTTAAAAAATGATATTGAGCAGTTGCAATCTGCTAATTTTGACGGGCTGGATTTTCCGGATTTATATTTTTTCCAACCTAAGAAACTGTTTTTATTGAAAGGAAATCAACTCGAAATTCAATATCTCAATATGTGTGTGGAGGAAGTGGAGGCAGACTTTAAAGAAATTAGTGTTCAGTGTTCAGCGTTGAGCGTTCAAAATTCACAAATAACGATCCAACAACGGATTCCGAAAGAGAATTATCTTCAAAAAGTTTCAAAAATATTGGAACACATTCATCAGGGCGATATTTATGAAGCCAATTTCTGTATGGAATTTTTTGCTGAAAATGCAACGATTGATCCCATAGAAAAATTTATAAAACTCAACGAAATTTCTCAGCCACCATTTGCCGTTTTTTTTAAAAACAACAATCACTTTTTACTTTCGGCGACACCGGAACGTTATTTAAGGAAAGAAGGAGAACTTATTATTTCGCAACCGATTAAAGGAACTGCAAAACGATTTTCAGACCCAATTGAAGATGAAAAATCGAAAATGCAATTGGCTTTAGACCCAAAAGAACGAGCCGAAAATATTATGATTACGGACTTAGTGCGCAATGATTTGTCTCGAACAGCACAAAAAGGATCCGTTGAAGTACAAGAGTTGTGTACAATTTATTCTTTTTTGCAAGTGCATCAGATGATATCAACGGTTACGTCAAAGTTAGAGGGGCACTATTCTATAGTAGATACTTTAAAAACAACTTTCCCAATGGGAAGTATGACGGGTGCACCAAAGATTTCGGTGATGAAAATAATTGAAAAACTCGAAGAAACAAAACGCGGTTTATATAGCGGTGCTGTGGGGTATTTTACACCAAATGGTGATTTCGATTTTAATGTAGTTATCCGAAGCATTTTGTACAATCAAGAAAAAAAATATGTTTCTTTTTCAGTTGGAAGCGCTATCACGTCGCCATCAATTCCTGAAAAGGAGTATGAAGAATGTTTGCTTAAAGCAAAAGCGATGCGAGAAGTTTTAAGTTAAATCAAAATGAATGAATTAAATTTGAATATGCTACAGAAATTCCAAAACCATCTTCTTCATAATTTCCAGTTCTTGAACGGAAAAAAAATACTTCTTGCTACAAGTGGCGGGAAAGACAGTATGGTATTGGTGCATTTGTTTCAGCAATTGAAATATACAATAGGAATGGCCCATTGTAATTTTCAATTGCGTGGAATGGAAAGTTTTGAAGACCAAAATTTTGTCCAGGAATATGCTGCGGCAAATGCTATTCCAGTATTTATAACACAATTTGACACCAAAGCTTTTTCTGAAGATTATAAAATTTCGACACAAGTTGCAGCCCGCGAGTTGCGATATAACTGGTTTTATGAGTTATTAGAGACTGAAAAATTCGATTATATTCTCACAGCACATCATGCCGATGATAATTTGGAAACGTTCCTAATCAATCTGAGTCGTGGAACAGGATTAGAAGGTTTGACAGGAATTCCGGAGCAGAACGATAAAGTAATTCGCCCACTTTTGGCCTTTAACCAAAAAGAAATGGAAGATTATGCCAAATTAAATAACATTAAATGGCGCGAGGACAGCAGTAATGCATCCGATAAATACCTTCGGAATAAAATTCGGCATCATCTGGTTCCGATGTTAAAAGAATTGAATTCTAATTTTCTTTCCTCGTTTCACAAAACACAACTGTATTTGCAAGACGCGCAAGTTATGGCTGAAGATGCTTCGATTATGATTTATCAGCAAGTGGTGAAGCAAGAGAATGAGACTATTTATTTTGATTTAAAAAAACTAAAAAAATTACCCAATTACAAATCTTATTTGTACCAATGGCTGAAAGAATTTGGATTCAAAGCTTGGGATGATATTTATGATTTGGTTGATAGTCAATCTGGGAAACATGTTTTTTCTCCAGAATATAGAGTATTAAAAGACAGGGATTACTTAATCCTAAGTCCGATAAATTTCGTAAATGTAAAGGACAAATATTTTATAGATGAAAATCAAAAAGAAGTTAATATTCCCTTAAATCTTACGTTTTGCAAAGTAGCCGACATTGGTATCGTTTCAAATAAAACTATCTTTGTAGATGGTGATAAAGTGCAGTATCCATTAATTTTACGCCATTGGAACGAAGGCGATAGTTTTCAGCCTTTTGGGATGAACGGTAAGTCAAAGAAAGTGAGCAAGTTTTTTAAAGATGAAAAATTATCCTTGCTAGAAAAAGAAAATTCTTGGCTTTTATGTTCGAATGATGAAATAGTCTGGATAATTGGTCTACGTCAGGATGAACGCTTTAGAATAGACAACACAACTAAAAATATACTTAAAATACAATCAGAATAATGAAGAAACTACTATTTATACTTATTGCTTTTTTGGCTTTTGCCAATGGAAATGCCCAGATTCTGGATCCCGCCAAATGGACAACTAAAATAGAAAAAAAATCGGACACTAATTATATTCTTACTTTTAATGTTGTTATAGAAAAGGATTGGCATTTGTATTCTCAATTTACTCCAGACGGAGGGCCGTTGCCACTGGAAATCATTTTTAAAAACCAAAAAGGGAACTTCACTTTAGTGGGCAAAGCCAAAGAAAGCAAAACGAGAACTGCTTTTAATGACATATTTGAAGTTAACGAAACATTCTTCGAAAAGAAAGGTCAAATTCAACAGGAAATTACACTAACAAATCCAAAGTTGACCGAAATTAAAGTCGATTTTAATTATCAGGTGTGTAAAGAGGTTTGTATTAATATGGAGAAGAATTTCACGTTTGCAATTCCTGCGGTTTCAAAAACAACGGCAGTAGCAACGGATGTAACCATAGTAGATTCTGCAAAAGTTGATACCGTAGTTTCGCAAATTGCAATTACGGAGGAGCAGGTGAGTACTCCTGAAAAAATCGTACCTCTAGACTCTGAACCAGCTACAAAAAGAGGATTATGGTCTATTTTCTTCATTGCTTTTTTATCTGGATTTGCCGCTTTGCTTACGCCTTGTGTCTTCCCAATGATTCCTATGACAGTCAGTTTTTTTACTAAGCAAAGCAAAACAAAAGCAAAAGGGATTAGTAATGCCATTATTTATGGAGTAGCTATCATATTCATTTATGTAGTTTTAGGATTCTTAGTGACGTGGATTTTTGGTGCCGATGCGCTGAATGCGTTGTCCACGAATGTTTGGTTCAATATTATTTTCTTTGTTTTGTTAGTCACTTTTGCAGCTTCCTTTTTGGGTGGTTTTGAGATTATGCTGCCTAATTCTTGGGCAAATAAAGTGGATAATCAAGCGGATAGAGGTGGGATAGTTGGAATTTTATTCATGGCTTTGGCGTTAGCGATTGTCTCCTTTTCGTGTACCGGACCGATTGTAGGAACCCTATTAGTCGAAGCGGCTTCTAAAGGCGGAATAGCTCCAATTGTGGGTATGTTTGGGTTTTCATTGGCTCTAGCCTTACCCTTTATGTTGTTTGCGATGTTCCCGGGTTGGTTGAATTCATTGCCAAAATCCGGTGGTTGGTTGAATACTGTTAAAGTTGTTTTGGGATTTTTAGAATTGGCTTTGGCATTCAAATTTTTGTCGAATGCTGATTTGGTTTTGCAATTGCATTTCTTGGAAAGAGAAGTGTTCTTGGCAATATGGATCGCTATTTTTGGAACATTGGCCTTTTATTTATTCGGAAAAATTACGTTGCCGCACGATAGCCCGATGACACATATTTCAGTAGGACGACTGTCCTTTGGATTAGTAGTTTTGGCCTTTACCATCTATTTGATTCCTGGGATTTGGGGAGCGCCATTAAAATTAATTTCTGGTTTCCCGCCGCCAATGACCTATAGCGAAAGTCCTTACGGAGTAGGAAACTCCCAAGGTGGCTCAAATGCATCTGCCCAAATTTTGCCGGAAGGCGCACATTTAGGGCCACATGATCTTATTGCTTTTGATAATTATGAAAAAGGATTGGCTTATGCCAAATCAGTAAACAAACCTATTTTACTTGACTTTACGGGTTATGCCTGTGTGAATTGTAGAAAAATGGAAGATTATGTGTGGTCAGATCCTGCGATTTTAAAAATATTACAAGAAGAAGTGGTTTTAATATCTTTATATGTTGATGATAAAAGAGAATTGCCAAAAAGCGAGCAATACGTATCTAAAGAAACGGGCAAAGAAATTGTAAGTGTGGGTAATAAATGGAGCGATTTCCAAATTACAAGGTACAAAGCCAATGCGCAACCGTATTACATTGTTTTAGATGTAGAAGAGAATATGCTGTCTGATAAACCAGAAAGTTATAACTCAGATATCAATGCCTACAAAGGATGGTTGAGAGAAGGGATTGATAGATTTAAAAAGGTCGAATAAGAGGTACATCTAAAAATCACTGAACCGAATATTAGACACAAATGGCACTAATTTCTACGATTCAATTCGTGGAAATTCGTGCCATTTGTGTCTATTTTTAATACTATAGACTTAATTTACTCGGTATTGATGCGTGAGATGCATATTCAAGATAGGGTACAAAATGGCCTTTTATTCGATTATTTTCTCGATATAAGCAGAATTTAAAAGGTACAATGCGCCCATATATCGTATTTTGAACGCCACTAAATCCCCAATTTTATAATTTTTTTTAGAATTTGAAATGTCTATAACCAGCATGTCAGAACTGGCGTCTACTATAGTGATATCCGTATCATCAGATTCGATGTATTGTGGTTGCATGTCTAACAAACCAATGTCTAGAATAGCTCTAAGGGAAGTATCGCCTAAATCAGTGACAGCATCCATCGAAAAGGAATTTCCGGCTACATTCTCGCCTAACTCCCCTGTTGGTGTATTTGGTTTTTCTGTAATTTCGATGATTTCAGCGTATAATTTGAAAACATCATTGTGCATTCCTTCTATGGTATTTCCTGTAAACAAATCTTTCCCGAAAAATAGGGCTTCCCCTATTCGAAAATGATTCACGGCCATTGGTCGGGCATTTTTTAGGAGTAGCGGTACAGTAACAGAAGTTCCTCCGGAGACAAATGGAATACTGATATTGAATTTAGCTTCAATTAGCTGTTTGTATAAGCTCAATTGAATCAATTTGTCCTGCGTGGGCATTACACCGCTAAGGCAATTGAAATTGGTACCAATTCCAGAGATTTCAATATTAGGCATTTTTAGAATTGTGCCATAAAAATCGATCAATTCTTCTCCCATTACACCTTCACGAAGGTCTCCCATTTCAATCATAATGATGATTTTATGGGTCTTGTTTTGTTTTACGGCTTCCTCTGAAAGTAATTGTATGGTATAGATTTCAGTATTAAAACTGATGTCAGCATACCGCACAATACTTTCAATACTTCGTTTAGCAGGTGGTTTAATGTACACGGTTTGAATTTCCGGATCCAAGGCTTTAATTTTTTTCAAATTACTTACTCTGGAATCATGAATTTCACGTACTCCTAAAGCGATGATTTCTTTGAGATAAATTTTATTTCCACACAATAGTTTGGAAACCACTCCCCATTGTATATTTCTGGATTTAAAAATAGTATCCAGAAAGGCATAATTTTCTTCAAGTTTTTTGCGATATAGTTTTATAAAAGCCATTATTCTATGATTTTACGTGGAATTGCTTTGGAAATCCGAGTTAATAATTCGTAATTGAGTTGGTTGCTGAAATCACTAAAGGAAGCTACAGAAACGGATAGCTCTTTTTGTGTGCCTATCAAGACCACTTCATCTTCTTTTTTTGCCATGTCGATATCAGTAACATCGACAGTCATCATGTTCATGTTTACGGAACCCACTACAATACAGCGTTGTCCATGAATAAGTACACGACCTTGGTTGCTCAACGAGCGGCTGTATCCGTGGCAGTAACCAATAGGGATAACAGCAATTTTCATTTTTCTTTTGGCCATAAAACTGGTTCCATATCCAATAAAATCACCAATATTTACTTTCTTTATGCTCATTATAGCACTTTTCCAAGTGATAACGCGTTGCAGCGGATCTATTTTATTTTTTTTAGAATTGAGATAGGTAACAAATACTTCCGGACTGGACCACAATCCGTATTGCATTATTCCGATTCGCACCATATCCATTCTGGTTTGTGGAAACATTATTGATGCTGCAGAGCAAGCAGAATGTCTCATTTGTGGCTTCAGATCATTTTTACAAAAAAAGGCATAAATTTCTTCAAACTTCTTGATTTGCTGATCCACTCTGTAATAATTAGCTATACTTTCGGCCCCGGCATAATGAGTACAAAGCCCTTTGAAAGTAAGATGTTGTTCTTCTTTCTTTAAAAAAGTAATAACAGTATTCAGTTCGTTCTTATCAAAACCAGTTCGGTTCATTCCGGTTTCTACTTCAATGTGCAGAATTGCTTTTTTTTCGAGTTTTTTAGCTGTTTTCATAGCTTTCGTCAGTCGAGTTTTATCAAAGACAAAAAATTCAATATCATTCTTGATTACCCATTCCATATCTTCATCCTGAACGAGTCCCATAACCATAATAGTTGCTTTGTCCTGTAGTGTTGTTTTTACGACTTTGGCTTCCTGAACATCAAAAACAGAAAAATGAGTTACACCACATTGAAAAGCCATAGCCACAAACGGCTGTACTCCATGACCATACGCATTTCCTTTTACGACAGAGGAAATCAGTACTTTTTTTCCAAAGGTCTTTTTTAGAAAATCGATGTTCTTTTGATACGCGGAGCGATTAAGCTCTATTATTGAGTTAGTGTGCATTTGTAATTTGTTTGCTGATGTGATGAAAAACAGCCACTCCAGTTGCTATAATTTCGTCAGGAAAATCATAATCAGGATTGTGTAGTGTAGCAGTGTTTACCCCAGCTCCCAGTCCGAACATGGCGCCGGGATAGTGCTGTGTGAACAAACCAAAATCTTCGCCCCAAGTGAATGGTTTCTCTTTTTCGAATAGTTCAAAACCATTAATTTCTGCTGCCTTTTTGATGAATGCTACAGCAGTTTTGTCATTCTCATTGGCTTGGAAACTTTGTGTCCATTGCGTTTTACACTTCAGTTGATATTCTTTTGCGATTGATCGGGCTGCATTTTCTAAAGCTATTTCGATCTTTCTCATCTGTAAATTGCTATCACTTCGTACTGTAAAATGAATTTCTCCCGCACCAGCTGCTACACCATATGCTTTTTTACCTATTTTGGTATAAATGGGAGTTATCTGGCAATAGTTTTCTTTGGTAATATCGGTCTGAATAGTAGCATTAAATTGATTGATAATGGCGGCTATTGCCAGAGTAGGATTAATTCCTCTTTCAGGTTCACCGGCATGGGCTGTTTTTCCTTTTAATTTTATGATAATGCTATTTACGGCACAGGTAAAAGTTTCGTTTTTTACTACAATTTGATGCATTGGAAACCCTGGTAAATTGTGCAGCGCAAAGACGTAATCAGGTTGAATCAAAGTGAATTTAGTATCTGAAAACACCTTTTGAGCACCACTACCATCTTCTTCAGCCGGTTGAAACAGCAAAATGACGGTTCCAGAGTCCGGTTTGTTCTGATGCAATTCAGCTGCCAAACCACAAAGAATAGCCATGTGTCCATCATGTCCGCATTTGTGTGAGACACCATCAATTAGTGAACGATGTTCAAAACGATTCGTTTCTTCAATTGGCAAAGCATCTAATTCACATCGGAATAATACTGTTTTCCCATTTTTTTTACCTTTATAAATTGCAACCACACCAGTTGTTCCTACTCCGGTAATCAATTCATCCGGAGGGTAATTTTCGAGAAAAGAAATAATGCGTTTGGATGTTTGAATTTCTTTACCTGAAACCTCTGGGTGTTTGTGTAATTCCTTTCGTAACTGCACAAGTGAATCGGTAAACTGGTTTGAATTTTCCATTTTGGACTATTTTATGAGGCGCATTTCCAAATATTTATTTGTAAAGCCTAGTTTTTCATATAGTTTTTTGGCAGGATTATCCGGTTCTACATGCAGGGCAATATTTCCTTTGGCAATTGATATTGCTTTTTGCATCAATTGTTTTCCAAACCCTTTTCCCCGTTGGCTGTTGTCCACGGCAATGTATACCAAAATATTTTCAGGAATAAAATCTTTCATTCCCGTGTTGTTCAAGATGACAACTCCTACGATTTTTTGATCTTCGATTCCCACTACAATGTTGCCTCCTTTTGTAGGATTCATAACGTAATCAATACATTTTCGAATGTCTTCAATCGTATCGCCATATTGTTCTAAATGGGTATAAAGGAATAATGCTATAATTTGATTGGTATAAATTGTATCTTCTCCGGTTGTGTCATTAATTTGTTTGAATTCCATTTTGTCTTTCTTTTTTGTTATGGTGATAAAGTGATATTGTAACGAATAAAATAAGAGAAATACTTATTCCATAAAGGTTTGCATCTAAATGTTCCGGTAATTTTAAATCTAAAGGTAGTTTATTCTCTGTAACAATTAGCAGGATTGTGGTGGCACCCCCAAATAACATGCTCCAAAAAGCAGCTGTTGGATGGCTTTTCTTCCAAAATAAAGCGCCTATTACCGGAACGAATAGTCCCGACACCATAAAAGCATAGGAGTAGAGCATCAGTTCCAGTACATTTTGCATTTGGGAAGCAATTAAAATAGCAAGAAGACCTACAATTAAGGTGACCAATTGTGAGAGCCGAAGCTCTTTTTTATGACTCAATTCTTTTTTTGAAAATTTAGCAATAATATCAGTGACAATATTTCCGGAAGCTGCCATTAAGCAGCTGTCCGCGGTAGAAAGTATAGCCGAAAAATAGGAAGAAAGCATCAGCCCCATTAATCCAACGGGGAGTATGGTGGCCAGTAAAATAGGCAATCCCATTTCGCTATCCATATTGGCTGCATCTGTAATACCGTCAAACATTCCTTTGTTTGCAGCCACTTTAGCCAGCATTCCCAGAATCACTCCCATAAATGCCATTATAGGCCATTCAAAAACACCCGCAATCAACCATGCTTTTTTAGCTTCTTTCTCTCCTTTGCTGGCATAAATCCGCTGGTATAAAGTCATTCCTACAAACCAAATGGGTATAATGGTTATAGACCAGTTTAAAATCTGATACCATTTTACATTGGTCAGTGATAAATATTCAGGTGCCAGGGTAGTCTTGATCGCCTCATACCCTCCCACGGCATTGTAGGCAACTGGAATTCCTATAAAAACCAATCCGCCAATAAGGACTAACCACTGGATTGTATCGGTATAAATAACGGCTTTTAATCCTCCAATAGCCGTATAAATTACCGCGATAAGTCCCATTACAATTAGCGCTGTTTGTAAATTAAGTCCTTCTATGGTTGCCGAAGCTAATTTGGCTCCAGCCAAAACCTGAGAACTTGTAAATCCAAGATATCCAATAGCCGAAATAATTCCGGCCAGTAGCGCTACTTTAGCATTATAAAAATGATCAAATATTTGGGGAAAAGTGAAAAACTTATATTTATGTCCTAATGCACTTACTTTTGGAATTAGAAAAACAGCACTCAGCCAAGCGCCCAGCAGTCCGGTGAACAGCATCCAAGAACCGGATATTCCCATCGTAAAACCCAGACCGCCCAATCCTATTGAGAATCCACCACCTACATCTGTGGCTACAACGGATAAACCAATGTGCCAGCTATTCATATTTCTTCCGCTAACGTAAAAATCTTCCGCGGTTTTATTCTTATTGAAAAAATAAACGCCAACGCCTAGCATAACCAGCATGTAAACAACAAAGATTGCATAATCTATTAGGTGCATATTATTAATTTTCGATTATTTAATAGCCTGTACATGGAATTTTTCCAAAAGGCAAAAGGTGCAGTAAACTGCAAAAAAAAGATGATTTTTTTTAGAATATTTTCTAAAATAAGGGATCTTAGCTTTGGGTTAAAAGTGCAAAAAAAAGACTTTATTAACCACAAAAAATAATTTGGTATTTTACAAATGTAAGGCAAATTATCTAAAAAATCCTTTTAAAATGCAGATATTGTCTTTTTTGCAACAAATAACGGCCACTTTTTGCGTTAATAGTATTGGTTTTATAGAAGTAAAATCGAATGAAATTTTTGATAAAAAATGCCAATCTGACCGTGCAGTTTTCTTTAAAAAGACCCTAAAAACGATTGTTTTTTTTAACATATTTGTTGTTTTTTTGATAATCTAAAATTCATAAATTTCAAAAAAGAAGGAATATGGATGCAATATTCGAAGAGATTTTTTATCTTTAAAAATTATTTTAACTCAAAAAAATTCATGAAAAAACTATTAGGTATTTCGCTTTTTTTTATTGGTGCAGTTCTGTTTGCCCAAGACAATAAAGCCAATTATGTGTCTGAAAATTATACTAAAAAGGAAGTGCATATTAAAATGCGTGATGGAGTAGAGTTGTTTACTGCCATTTATACTCCCAAAGATGTTTCTACAAAATATCCAATTATAATGCAAAGAACACCATATAACTCGGGGCCTTATGGAGAAAATCAGTTCAAGAAAATCATTTCTCCCAGTGAAACGATGATGAAAGAAGGATATATTGTAGTCTATCAAGATGTTCGAGGACGATTCATGAGTGATGGTTTGTATGACAACATGCGTGGTTTTATTCCAAATAAAAAAGGCAAGAAAGATACGGATGAAGCTTCGGATACTTATGATACGATAGAGTGGCTGGTGAAAAATGTGGCTAACAATAATGGAAATGTTGGAACTTGGGGAATCTCATATCCAGGTTTTTACGCTACATATTCTTTATTGAGTAATCATCCAGCTTTGAAAGCCGTTTCGCCTCAGGCATGTATCGCTGATTTCTTTTTTGATGATTTTCATCACAATGGAGCGTATCTGTTGAGTTATTGGAAAGTCACTCCGTTATTTGGGCCTCAAAAAACAAAACGTACTACGGAACCTTGGTACAAATTTACGAATGCGGGTACAAACGATGATTATCAGTTTTTCCTGGATGCAGGACCACTCTCTAATTTAGACAAATATTATGGAAAAGAGAATGAGTTTTGGCAACAGCTGAAAGACCATTCCAGTTACGATGATTTTTGGCAAAAGCGTGGAATTTTACAGCATTTGAATAATATTAAACCAGCGGTAATGACAGTAGGAGGTTGGTTTGATGCCGAAGATTTATACGGTCCTTTGAATACCTACAGTACGATAGAAAAGAGCAGTAAAAACTACAACACAATTGTTATGGGACCCTGGAGTCATGGTGATTGGGCTAGGAATTCAGCAAAGCAAGTGATTGGTAATATTAATTTTGGAGATAGTATTTCTGGTTTTTATCAAAAAAATATTGAATCTAATTTCTTCCGTCATTTTTTGAAAAATAATGGAAAAGGAGCTAATAAATTGCCTGAAGCTTATGTTTTTGACACCGGAAGAAAAGAGTGGAAAACCTATGATGCCTGGCCTCCCGTAAATACTGAAAAACAAGATTTCTTTTTGCAAGGGAGTAAATTGACAAAATTGGCTAAGCAAAATATTTCTTTTGAAGAATTTATTAGTGATCCTAAGAAACCGGTACCCTATTCGGAGGATATTAAACAAAACGGACTTACGCCAAGGAAATACATGACCGATGACCAGCGTTTTGCTGTACGACGTCCGGATGTGATTGTTTTTGAAACAGAAGTATTGAATGATGATACCACATTAGCCGGAGAAATCTTGGCTAAATTACAAGTTTCTACTACAGGAACTGATGCGGATTGGATTGTAAAAGTGATTGATGTTTTCCCAAACGACGAACCGGAAACAAAAGAAGTAGCTCCGTATCTAAAGATGAGTAATTACCACATGATGGTACGAAGCGAAGTTATGCGAGGCCGTTTTAGAAATAGTTTTTCAAAACCAGAACCTTTTGTAGCCAATGAGAAAACAGCAGTTAATATTAAGTTACAAGATGTATTTCATACGTTCAAAAAAGGACACAAAATCCAGATTCAGGTTCAAAGTACGTGGTTTCCATTTATAGATTTGAATCCACAGACATTTGTTGACAATATCTTTTATGCAAAACCTGAAGATTTTAAGAAACAAACGCACAAGATTTATAACGACTCTAAAATTGAGTGTACTGTTTTAAAATAAAACGGCAATCGGGTTGTGCGCCATAAAAGCATTCGACTATATTTAAAACTAAAATCCCAATCTTTTTTTTAAAGATTGGGATTTTAGTTTTAAAGGATGCAGGCTAAAATTAATATGTACTACGCTATTTTTAAAGTTTTTAGTTTATTGTTTAAAGAATAAGAATTGCTTTGTATATTATAGGTATTTAGAACGGATAAGAGTAAAAAAACGCTCTGAAATTTCAGAGCGTCTCTAACTTTATACCGAAGATTTATAGAAATTCACCGTGTTGCGAAATATCTAAGCCTAATTCTTCTTTTTCTTCACTTACTCTTAGAGGAGTTATTTTGTTTACAATATAGAAAAGGAAATAAGACATTGAGAATGCAAATATGGAAACGACAACCATAGCAAATAATTGATTTAAGAATAATGTTGTTTCTCCAAAAATAAGTCCTTGGTTATCACCAACGGCCGCGTTTATTGATTTTGAAGCAAATACACCTGTCAAAAGCATCCCAATGATGCCACCTACACCGTGACAGGCAAATACATCTAAAGCATCATCAATTTTACATTTGTGGAAACTTCTAACCACCAGATTACTCACAATACTTGCAAAAATTCCTATGAACAAAGCATGAGGAATGCTAACAAAACCAGCTGCAGGAGTAATGGCAACTAATCCGACCACTACACCAATACAAGCTCCCATTGCCGACAATTTATGACCAAGAATTTTATCAAGAAATACCCAAGCCATTCCAGCAGCAGCAGCAGCAATAGTGGTTGTCCCCAGTGCTTGTACGGCAAGCCCATTAGCTCCTAAAGCGGAACCTGCGTTGAACCCGAACCATCCAAACCACAACAATCCGGTACCTAACATTACGTATGTTATACGTGCGGGATTTCCTTTTTCTGCTTTTCTTTTGCCTAAGAAAATGGCACCAGCCAGAGCAGCCCAACCAGCACTCATATGAACTACAGTTCCACCAGCAAAATCCAATACGCCCATTTTAAAGAGAATACCATCTGGATGCCATGTCATGTGAGCCAGCGGGGTATAAACGAGCAGTATGAATAAAACCATAAATAGTAAGTACGCCCAAAAACGAATTCGTTCTGCAAAAGCGCCGGTGATTAAAGCGGGTGTAATGATGGCAAATTTTGCTTGAAATAAAGCAAAAAGCATAAATGGAATTGTCGGAGCTAAACTCCAAGATGTATTTGTATTTACGCCTTGAAAAAATAAATTTGGAATTGGATTCCCTATTATTCCGCCAATAGTTGGACCAAAAGATAATCCGAAAGCGATGACAACCCACAACACGGTAACGATTATCATTGCCATAAAGCTTTGAAGCATGGTACTAATGACATTTTTTTTACCTACCATTCCACCGTAAAAGAAACCTAAACCGGGTGTCATGATTAATACAAGTGCAGTTGCAACGATCATCCAAGCGGTATCGCCGGTATCAAATTTTACTGCTTCTGTAGGAGCTGGACTTTCGGCTAAGAAATAATTTGAACAAAGGGTTAATACCAAAATCGTGATCAATATCACACTTAGAATAATTTTTCGCATCGTTTTTCAGTTTTAAATTTTTATAAAAATATAAAATTGTTCAACATACCCCTATAGTAAAGTATATTAATGTTTTATTTTTATGATTTTTACAATCTAACCCCTATTTTTTTATGGGTATTTTATATTTTAAAGATAAAATTTGTTTTTTATTAAAATCTAGTTAAATAAAATTACCAATTTAGTGAATACTTGGGGTCTTGTGGTAAAAAATTAGACTTCCAATCTGGGAATTTTAATGCACTTAGCATTAAGACAAAATTTGATATATAAAAAATGCACCAATTGTATAGCTACAAGTGATGCATTTTTCAAAAACTAAAGGATCTCCTTATTTTAAAAGATGTTTGCTTAAAAGTTTGTAAACTTCATTAATGTTATTACCACCTTTACCAAATTGTTTTACAATTGGGGTTGCGTCATTGTTTAACCAAATTTTCAACTCGGCATCCATATCTAATATTCCAGCACTTTCTTTAGAGAATTTTTTGATACTCAAATACGGAATTGACATATAATCAACCTTGGTTCCAACCAATTGTTTTTCGACCAGAATCAATCTTTTATTGGTGAAAACAAACATATCCCGAATTAATTTATATGCTTTTTCGATTGTTTCTCCATCAATTAGGATTGGCTCAAATTCAGTAGCAACATCTTTAATGTTTACTTCAGAGGCATTGCCCAGGATGGCGTTAAATAGTCCCATTGTATTTGTTATTTTTGATTGTATTTTGTTTTATAAATATCGTTCATTTTTGTTTGGTGTGTTTCAAGACTGATCATTCTGCCTTGAATAAAAGCATTAGTTAGTTTGTTCGTTCTCATGTCTAAAGCATCACCCTCAGAAATAAATAAGGTAGCATCCTTTCCTTGTTCTAAAGTACCACATTGTTTATCGATCCCTAATAATTTGGCGGTATTGAAGGTTATTAGTTGTAGCGCTTTTTCTTTGTCAAGTCCATAAGCAGCACATGTTCCGGCCAGGAAAGGTAAGTTTCTGGTATTCATACGCTCCATGGATCCACTGTTTTCCAAGCCTACAACAACGCCTTTATCTGTCAATAATTTAGCGTTTTTGTACGGTAAATCAATGTCATGATCTTCATTTTCAGGCATATCATGCACTCTTTTTAATAATACTCCAATGTTATTTTTTTGAAGTAAGTCAGCCGTTTTATACGCTTCATAACCACCAACAATTACTATTTTTTTAACCCCATTTTCTTTTGCCATTTGTATAGCATCAATAATTTGTTTTTCTTCATTTGCGTGTATGAATAAGGTTTGATTTCCGTCAAACAATCCTTTTGTAGCCTCAAAAATCAAATTTCTTTCTTTGGGGCTATCTGCTAAGTATGCTTTTGCGCTAGTCAAAAAAGTAGTTATCTCTGAGTGTTGTTTGCTATAGTCTTTATTTGCTTCAATTGTTCCGGGTTCAAACCAGGAACCACTTCTTTTAAAACTAGAAGGGAAATTAAGATGAATCCCATCATTTTCTTTTATCAGTGCATCCTTCCAGTTCCAGGCATCAAGCTGAACGATGGATGAAGTGCCTGAAATTCTTCCGCCACGTGGGGTAATTTGCGCCATCAAAATTCCGTTTGGTTTAATGGTTTCAATTACTTTTGAATCAGCATTATAGGCAATAATACTTCTTACGTGAGGATTCATATTTCCTATTTCGCTTTCATCATCAGAAGATTTTATGGCATCTATTTCGACTAAGCCCAAGGTAGAATTGGGCGCTATAAATCCTGGATATACGTGTTTTCCGCTGGCGTCAATGGTAATATCATACGCTCCTTGAGCTAGTTTTATTAATCGGGCATCTGCCACTAATGTAATTTTGCCTTCTACAAATCCTATAGCACTGTTTTCGATTATTTCGCCATTTCCTAAATGTGCTGTTGCATTTAGAATTAAAATAGATTTTGATTGTTTTGAAGCAGGAGCTTGCTGTGCCTTTGTAAGTATTGATATGCTAAATACCAATAGTAAAATATATATATTTTTATTCATCCTATTTTGTTGTTTTAGATTTAAGAAACGTAGATTTCTTGAGCTTAATGTTCCAAAGAATCACAATGATATTCTATTTTTTCCTTCTTTTTAGGCTCTTGAGTGATCATTCCTTTGTTTTTTTCTTGCAATAGTTGGCCTATTAACTCATTTCTTTCTTTGGCAACTGCTACTCTTTGTACTTCATCTTTTTGCACATCATAATAAACGACACCTTCAATTATTGTTTTTTCAGCTTTAGCATAAATAGATAAAGGATTGTTGTTCCAAAGTACTACATCAGCATCTTTTCCTATTTTTATACTTCCCACTTTATCATCAATGTGCAATAATTTTGCAGGATTCAAAGTCACGAATTTCCATGCTTCTTCTTCTGAAATGTTTCCATATTTCACTGCTTTTGCAGCTTCTTGATTTAATCTTCTGGACATTTCAGCGTCATCAGAGTTATAGGCTACTACAAGTCCCGCATTGTGCATGATTGGACCGTTGAACGGAATGGCATCATTCACTTCAAATTTATACGCCCACCAATCCGAGAACGTCGAGGCTCCTACTCCGTGTTTTTTCATTTCATCGGCTACTTTGTATCCTTCAAGGATATGTGTAAAGGTATTTACTCTAAAGTTAAATTTTTCGGCAACATTCATCAACATCAAAATTTCAGATTGCACATAAGAGTGGCAGGAAATGAAACGTTCCTTATTAAGGATTTCAGCTAGAGTCTGTAGTTCTAAGTCTACCCTTGGCGCTTTCCCTTTTCCTTTTTTACCACTTGAATTATAAGTTTTCCAAGCCAAGTCATATTCTTTTGCACGTTGAAAATAATCTGTAAAAACCTGTTCCACACCCATTCTTGTTTGAGGAAAACGAGTAGGGTTGGTAATTCCCCAGTTGGCTTGTTTCACATTTTCACCTAAAGCAAATTTAATGAATTTTGGTTGGTCTTTGTAAAGCATTTCTTCTGCAGAAGCGCCCCATTTCCATTTTACAATGGCAGAGCGTCCTCCGATAGGATTAGCAGAACCATGCAATAATTGCGAAGTTGTTACACCACCAGCTAAATCTCTATAGATATTAACGTCTTCGGAATTGACTACATCCTCAATTGTTACTTCAGCACTGGAGTTGTGTCCCCCTTCATTGACACCTCTTGAAATGGCTATGTGGGAATGTTCATCGATTATTCCGCTGGTCAAATGTTTGCCTTTTGCATCTAAAACTGTGGCGGAAGCATCAGAAAGGTTTTTGCCGATAGCAGCAATTTTTCCATTTTTGATTAAAACATCTGTTTCTTCTAATACACCTTCTTTTTCATTGGTCCAAACCGTGGCATTTTTGAATAAAAGTGTCTGTTGTGTTGCTTTTTTTACCGTCCCGAAGGCAACATTTGGAAATGTTGTAGGGAGGATCATATTGTTTTTTTCAATTTTTGAAGAATCAACCGCTTTTACAAAAGGAGCCGTTTTTACAGCGCTCCATTTCACTTCATTTCCATTGAATAAAATTGCTTTTCCAGAAATTTTCTCAATATCGTCTATGTATCCTGTTGCTCTTGTAAAGCTGGTTTTTGTAGAATCATTGGGTTTGATTATTATTGAAATCCAGTTATTAGCAATAGTAAGTTTAGACTTTATTTTTTTAGCATCAACACTTGTGATTTCTGAATTTGGTGCAGCTATGTCGCCGTCAAGAGTCCATTTGTATTTGGTGTTATTGACCGTTAAGTCATACTTGCCACGAATGTCTTTAACCATAATATCATTGATGACATACTTACTTCCTTGAACCCAGTTTTCGTAAACGATGGTTTTTTCTTCGAATATTTCTCCGGAGGTGATCACAAAATTAGCTAGACTTCCGGTTTTTAAACTTCCAATTTCGTTGCTTTTTCCTAAAATTGATGCTGGAATTGTTGTCAGTGCTTCTAATGCTTTGGTTGTATCAAAACCATATTTAATGGCTCTTAGAAGGTTAGTTCTGAAATCTTCCACCTTCTTTAATTTGTCTGTAGTCAAGGCGAAAACAATACCGTTATCAGACAAAACCTTCAGATTAGTAGGGGCTTGATTCCAGAAACGCAAATCTTTCAATTCCATTTGATTGGCTTGGTACGGATCAGACACATCATAAGCTTCAGGGAAATTGATTGGAATAATAAATTTAGAATTTGTTTTTTTTATTTCTTCAATTCTTTCAAATTCATTTCCTATGCCTTTCAATACATAGTTCAATCCAAATTCTTTTGCTATTTTAGAAGCTCTAACACTATTTAATTTATCCTCCGAAGCAAAAATTTGAACTAATTTTTCATTATTTGATAAGGCTTCTAATGATAAATCTTTGGTTGCAGCATTCCCTTTTTTGTACCAATCTAAATCAAAGTACATTTGGCGTAATAAGGCCATCATTCCCATTAATGAGCTAGGATAGGATTGATTTGTAGTGGCACTTTTTGTAAATGCAAAGTGATTAGTGATTTTGTCAGATAATAATTGTGTGCTTTTATCAGCGTTGTTCAAAGCGATTAACATTCCGGATCCTTGGGCAATTCCATCCGGAACGTGAGTACCTACAACACCAAATCCTGCTTTTAACAACTCCTCTGCTTTAGTTGGGTCGTATTTAAAACTTTCATATCCATTTACTTCTGAGCGAATATTTTCATTCCAATAATATCCCACTCTTTTAGTATCGTACAAAGGATTTCTTTCCGTACTTGTTATTCCTTTTGGTTTTTCAATTCCAAAACTGGTATAAATGTCAATAAAGGAAGGATATATTGATTTTCCTTCCAGATTTATAGTAACGCAATTTTTAGGAATAGTAATGGTAGCACCGGCACCAATTACTTTTCCGTTTTGAATTAATAAAGTGCCTTTTTCAATAATTTGTGTTGGGGTAACATAAATTTTGGCATTGGTAAAAGCAGTGAAATTGGTGTTTTTGTTTTGAACACTTTCGTTATTAGGAAAGTATTCCTGAGCATAGGTTTTTGGTACCAAAAAACTCAAACAGAGTAGGAGTAGGATTTTTTTCATAGTGTGGTTTCTAATTATTTTCTAAAAGTAGAAAAATGTTAATATTATACCTTCACTTTTTTTAATTTTAACATTTTGTTTTCGCGAAAAATGTATCATATAGAGCTGTATACCAAAGTATTTTGAGTGTCTTTTGATGAAATCTTTGCTGTTCATTATTTTATTGGAATTTATGTAAGATTTATAATAACAATAAGAAAAGTTTCATTAATTTTAGAATCAAATAAAAACAGATGCTAGTTAAAGTTTTTGGAAGTGCAGTTTTTGGAGTTGAAGCCACAACAATTACCGTTGAGGTAAATATTGATAAAGGGATTGGATACCATTTAGTTGGATTACCAGATAATGCTATTAAAGAAAGCAGTTACCGTATTGCGGCTGCTCTTAAAAACAATGGCTATGCGATGCCCGGCAAAAAAATCACCATCAATATGGCTCCTGCGGATTTACGTAAAGAAGGCTCTGCGTATGATCTGACTTTGACAATTGGTATTCTGGTAGCCTCTGGGCAGATTAAAGCCGATGAAATTGACCAGTATGTAATCATGGGAGAGCTTTCGCTTGACGGAGGTTTGCAACCCATTCGTGGCGCTTTGCCGATTGCTATCAAAGCAAAAGAAGAGGGTTTTAAAGGTTTTTTTCTTCCAAAGCAAAATGTGAAAGAAGCAGCAATTGTTGCAGGATTAAATGTGTATGGAATAGAAAACATACAGGAAGTAATTGACTTTCTAGAAGGAAAAGGGACTTTGGAACCAACAACAATCGATACTAGAGCCGAATTTTATAAAACATTAGACTTTCCTGAATTTGATTTTAGTGATGTCAAGGGGCAGGAGTCTATAAAAAGATGTATGGAAATTGCGGCTGCCGGCGGGCATAATATTATCTTGATTGGTCCACCGGGTGCCGGAAAAACCATGTTAGCTAAGCGACTGCCCAGTATTTTGCCTCCCATGACGTTGCGTGAAGCATTAGAAACCACAAAAATTCACAGTGTTGCCGGAAAATTGAAGGAAGTAGGTTTGATGAATCAGCGTCCGTTTCGTAGCCCGCACCATACTATTTCGAATGTGGCGCTTGTTGGCGGCGGCAGTTATCCGCAACCCGGCGAAATTTCAATGGCGCACAATGGCGTTTTGTTTCTGGATGAATTGCCGGAATTTAAACGCGATGTTCTGGAAGTGATGCGCCAACCACTGGAAGATCGAGAAGTGACTATTTCCAGAGCTAAATTTACAGTTACTTATCCATCCTCGTTTATGCTGGTGGCAAGTATGAATCCGAGTCCAAGTGGTTTTTTCAACGATCCGGATTCGCCACAAACTTCTTCACCACATGAAATGCAACGGTATTTGAGTAAAATCTCAGGACCTTTATTAGATAGAATTGATATTCATATCGAAGTGACACCAGTCCCTTTCGAAAAATTATCGGATGATCAAAAAGCAGAAAGTAGTGTAGACATTCGCAAAAGAGTGACAGCGGCTCGAGAAATTCAAACCGAACGCTTTGAGCAAATGGAAAATATCCATTACAATGCCCAAATGAATACCAAACACATTCGGGAATATTGTGCCTTGGACGATGTTTCAAAACAATTATTGAAAACAGCGATGGAACGATTAAATTTATCGGCTCGAGCCTATGATCGTATTTTGAAGGTTGCACGCACGATCGCTGATCTTGATGCGGCTCCAATAGTGGTTTCCAGCCACATTGCTGAAGCGATTCAGTATAGAAGTTTGGATCGTGATGGGTGGTTGGGCTAAAATAGATTTCAGATGTTTCACGGCTGCAAAAATGAGAATACCTTCGCGCTAGCGGGGGAAAAAGAAAAGAATAGAAATAAATAAGTTAAAAAAGAGATTTCGATAGAAATCTCTTTTATTTTTGCCAAATGTTAGAAATTCTTTACCAAGACGAATATATTATAGCAATTAATAAACCAAGTGGCTTGTTGGTTCACAAATCATTCTATGCGCGTGATGCAAAAGTTTTTGCTATTCAAGAATTGAGAAATCAAATAGGAGGGCGACACGTTTATCCTATTCATCGGTTAGATCGCAAAACATCTGGTGTCTTGTTATTTGCGTTGGATAAAAAGGTTTTAAAAATTATGAATGATCGTTTTGCCACGCGCGAAGTCGAAAAAAAGTATTTAGCAATTTTACGTGGTTGGTCACCCGAAGAACTAACGATTGATTATGATTTAACCAATAATGATGGTGTTATACAAAATGCAATAACCTACTTTCATCGATTGCAAACTACCGAAATTGAGTTAGAATTTAACAATCAACCAACGTCACGATATTGTTTGGTAGAAGCGATTCCTGAAACTGGACGTATGCATCAATTACGAAAACATTTCAAACATATTTTTCATCCCATTTTAGGAAGTCGGCCACATGGTTGTAACAAGCATAATAAATTATGGTTGGAGAATTTTGAACTGAAAGGAATGATGCTTCATGCACATCAGTTAATTTTTAATCATCCAATAACAAATGAACAACTAATCTTGAATGCAAAGATTAATGAAGAGTTTAGCAGAGTAGGTACTATTCTTAAGCTAGATTTGAATACGTATGAAATCGCCATGACAGAAGCTGTCGCAAACACCAATGAAGATCTGGCGATACCATATTCCTATAAATAACAAATATTATCTACATATGAATAGAATACTTATTTGTAAAATAAAGCTTTAAATTATTGTTGTATTTGGAAACAACAGTTTTCAGTGTAAAGTGGAGTAGAGTTGGGGTTTTTGATCAACAATTTTTAATTTCAGATGTTTATCACAACGTTCCACAAAATCTCGGATTTTGAGGAAGTGCCTTTCGGTTTTTAACCGATTTTGTTTTTTGAATCTTTGAATTTTAAGATCAGTCGGAGACTGAAAAACACATACTCAAAGTCGGAGACTTTGCGCAGCGGGCAGCGGGAAACGAGCTCGACTTTGTTTTTCAAAGAGTTGAATACAAAATGCTATGATAAAAATAAAAACGCTCTAAATAGCCCCGATAGAAATGAAAATCCTTATTAGGGCTGGTGTTCAGCCCTAATAAGGATTTTAATGTATAGCGGGAAATACGTTCTTAAAAAACGAACTCGTTCTGCTCCTAAAAAAAATGTATTTTCTTAAACTATTATTTAGTTTAACGTCGATCATTATTTTGACTCGGGCGTCTTGGACCAAAACTGTTATTGCTGGTGCGGTTTGTGGTCTCTGTTTTTGGTTTTCGCGGAGTTGAATCGCGTTGTTGTCTTCCTTGTCCTTGTTTGATAGGTTCTTTGGAAGCGTTAGGATCTGGCTCGAAACCTTTGATGTTTTCTTTAGGTAATTTCAAACCCACTAATTTTTCTATATCACGTAGAAAGACTGTTTCGTCCGGACTGAATAATGAAATAGCTTCTCCATTAGCTCCAGCTCTTCCTGTACGGCCTATGCGGTGAACGTAATCTTCTGGAATGTTGGGTAATTCAAAATTGACCACATGTGGTAATAATGGTATATCCAGACCTCTGGCCGCAATATCTGTAGCGACCAACGCGGTCAGGCTTCCGTCTTTGAAGCCCGCCAAGGCTTTGGTACGTGCGCCCTGGCCTTTATTTCCGTGAATAGCAGCTGCTTTAATTCCGGCACTAATCATGCTTTCCGTCAGCTTATTAGCACCTTGTTTCGTACGGGTGAAAACCAAAATTTGTTTCCAGTTTCCCTCTGTAATCAATTTGATGATCAGTTCAGTTTTTTTCTCTTTAGCAACAGGATACACTATTTGAGTAATAGCATCCACGGTTGTATTTTCTGGGGTTGCTTCCACATGAACGGGATGATGCAAAATGCCCATGGCCAATTTCTTTATATCTGTTGAAAAGGTTGCCGAAAACATCAAATTTTGCCTTTTTGCAGGTAATACTTTTATAATACGCTCAATGTCTCGCACAAAACCCATATCTAGCATGCGATCCGCTTCATCTAAAACTAAAATTTCAACTTTGGCAAGCGATATTAAACCTTGGTTTTGCAAATCGATTAACCGACCTGGTGTGGCGACTAAAATATCGATACCCTGACGCAGTTGTGTTACTTGTGGATTCTGGTTTACACCTCCAAAAATAACGGTGCTTTTTAAGTCTAAAAATTCACTGTATTCTTTTATATTGGCTAATATTTGTGCGGCTAATTCTCTGGTTGGCGTTAATATTAAAGCACGAATGGGCCTTTGTCGCAACTGTTGCCCTTGCGATAATAATTGTAAAATAGGCAGTGTAAAACCAGCCGTTTTTCCTGTTCCCGTTTGTGCGGATGCTAATACATCTTTGCCTTCTAAAATGGGTGGAATTGCTTTTTGTTGTATTGGAGAAGGGGTTGTGTATCCTTTTTTGCTGATGGCTTTAAGTAAAGCATCCGATAAGCCTAATGAGTTAAATGACATAAATGGTGTTTATGAAGCAAACACTATTATTTAGTTTACTCCTTTAATTTGGCGCAAAGGTACTGCTAATTTCCCTGTTATGGTTTTATTGTTTAACTTTGTTTACTTAAAGCGAGTACGTTATTTTTAATCCGTTCCTATACTAAAGCTTTGGTGGTACCAATTATCTAAGTTAAAAAAGGAAAATAATGTAAAGTTCAGTATTCATATTAGACTAAACACTTTTTTAATTAATTCCTACAAAAGTATCGCCTTGAGTAATATCTCCAGATTGATACCCTTTCATAAACCAGACTTTCCGTTGTGCGGAACTTCCGTGTGTAAAGGATTCCGGAACAATGTGTCCTTGAATTTTAGCTTGAATCGCATCATCACCAACTGCATGTGCTGCACTTAAAGCTTCATCAATATCACCTTCCTCCTGTAAATCATTCATTTTTTGATTGTAATGTGTTCATACGCCCGCATAAAAATCAGCTTGCAAATCCGCTATCGGATTAGATTACTTGTCAAAATTTCTTTTGACAGGATTTAAGTCTTTAGAAAACAATCTGTTTAGCTTTTTGTCATGTACTTAAATAAAATGTACATAAATTAAAAGAAAAATAGTTGGCTACAGTATCCATTTAGCAATTGTTTCCTCAATGACTCCTTTGACTATAGGTTTTGAAATATAATCATTCATTCCTGCAGCGAGACATTTTTCTTTCTCTTCTTTTTCGGTGCCCGCAGTTATTGCAATAATAGGCAGGTTTTTACCCGAACTCAAGCTTCTTATTATTTTTGTTGCTTCGTAACCATTCATTTCGGGCATTTGAATGTCCATAAAAATAAGATCAGGCCGGAGTATTTCAAATTTTTCGATAGCTTCTTTGCCGTTGACTATTTCGAAAATTATTGGATTTACAAATAAATTTTTGATAATGGTTTTAAGCAGTAACATGTTTACTTTGTTATCCTCTACAATCATAACGCTTATTTTTTTAGCATTTTTGACGGTTGTAATGGGTATTTTTTTATCTAGATCTATTTCAGGATCAGTACTATTTTTTGGGGTTTCGTTGCTGGTTTTTAAATCTAAATCAAAATAAAAAGTACTTCCCAGTTCGATGGTGCTTTCCAGTTGCAGGGTACTGTTCATTATACCAAGTAATTGGTTTGAAATTGTCAGGCCTAATCCTGTTCCTCCATATTTTCTTGTCGTAGAACTGTCTTCTTGTGAAAAAGCCTGAAAAATTTTATATTTGTTTTTTTCTAATATTCCAATTCCTGTATCGATCACTGCAAATCGAATCTTAACATGCGACGCATCAATTTTTTCAATCACAGAAACATTTAATTTAATGGAACCCTTTTCTGTGAATTTTACAGCATTTGACAATAAATTAATTAAAATTTGTCTTAATCGGACAATGTCTATCCAAAAATATTCAGGAATTTCAGACGATATATTTAGTTTTAAACTTAGATTTTTTTGGTTGGATTCGTATAATATTAAATCAATAATCTGACCCAGAACATCTTTTACGTTATATTTTTCAATGTGTAAATCTAGTTTTCCGGCTTCAATCTTTGAAAAATCAAGAATGTCATTTACGATATCCAGCAAGGAATATGCGGATTGTTTTACTGTATTGATGTATTTTTCTTGGGTTGAGCCAAGTTGTGTTTTCATTAACAAATCTGTGAATCCAATAATCCCATTTAACGGTGTTCTTATTTCATGACTCATATTGGCCAGAAATTCTGATTTTGCTTTATTGGCAGCTTCTGCTAGTTCTTTTTCTTTGACTATGGTTTCGGTTTGTTTCCTTGCTGTAATATCAATAAAAATTCCTTCCAAGAATGCAATTTTCCCATCTTTGTATATGGTATCACCAAATTCTTCCACCCATACAACCGTTTTGTTCTTGTGTATAATCCGGTAAACAATATGAATCGGAATTTTAGTATCTATTGCATTTTTTTGAGTAGCAATGGTTTTTAATTTGTCTTCGGGATGAATTAAATCAATAAAGGATAAATGGTTCGTTAGAAAATCATTTTTTGGATATCCGGTAAGCTTTTCAATCTCATCATTAATGTAGATCTTTGTGTTGTTTTCATCATAATTTGATAAATAAACGGTTCCTGGAATATTATTGGCTAATAATCTAAATTTCTCTTCACTTTCATATATCGCGGTCTCGTTCGTAATACGTTCTATTGATGAGGCTATGTTTCTAGCTAATGTTTGTAAAATATTGACCTCATCTTCGGACCAACATCTCTCATTTTGAGTATCATCAAATCCCAAAAAGCCATGAAACCTATTTTTGATAAAAATTGGAAAAAGGATTATTGATACAACATCAAGATTTTCTAATTTATTCCTTAAGGAAGGATTCTCAATTTTTGAAATTATTGCATCGTAAACTTTGTTGTTTAAAAGCGGTATCAACAATTCTTCAAAAAACACATGTGGTAGATTTTGAAGTTTAATATTGTTTTCCGTTATTTTATGATTGTTAATTATCCATCTGTATTTTTGGCTAATAAAACCTGTATTACTATCATTTTCGTAGTAATACGCTCTATGGGATTTTGTAGTTTTACCCATAATAATGAGTACATCTGAGAAAATATCGTTGATGTCATTGCTGTTCAAAAATTTCTCTGTACAAAGTGCCATAGCAGATAAAAGTTCACTCTTGTATTCTAATTTCTTCTCTGTTTCATACCGACTGTGAGAAATCATAGTCAACGATATAATATCCGAGATGGTTCGGGCAAAAATAATGTCCTCGTTGTCCCAGTATCGTTGTGTTTTTACTGTTTCAAAGCTAATGGTTCCAGATAAGTCTCCATTTATGAAAATGGGAATGGCAAGTTGTGATTTGATATCGTTTTTTAAAAAATAGTCATTTATAAATTCTGATATTTCATATTTATTAAAAACATCAGGAGCACTGATTTGTGTTTTGTTTTTGATGGACTCAAAATAAATAGGATAATTTTTCTTTTCTAAAACGGAGCCCTTAGAATAAGAATTATGGTCCAAGTCATATAAATTTTCACAGGTAATTGTATCTTCGGTATATTTCCAATAACTTACCCGATTGCACTTTGATACTTTAGCACCTAATTCAATTATTTGCATCACACTAACATCCAGGTTTTTGTAATTACTAAAGTTGGTTGTTGATAGTTTTTTTACAGCTTCATTGTATTCCTCTACTTTTTCCTGACGTATTTTAATATCGTTTTCTATGTCTTTAAACTTAGTGATATCTCTGGCAATACTAGAATAAGCTACCACTTCTCCAAATTCATTTCTCCGGATAATCACTTTCTGGGAAACCCACAATTCTTGCCCATCCTTTTTTATCAATGGAAATTCAATGGTAGAAAAATAATTTTCATTTATTAATAAATTCTGGTAGAGATCTTTGATACTGATAAGGTAATCTTCTCGTATAAATTCTGAATAATTTCGATTTATGATTTCATCTATTTTGTATCCCAAAGATTTAATAGTATAATCATTGACAAATATAAAATCTCCTTCATTATCGACTTCAAAAATTAGATCAATAGCATTTTCAATTAAATTTTTATATTGGTTTTGTATTTTAATTTCATTTGTTACATCCTGTCCTATCCCAATGATCAAATCATCTGAGAATTTTTTATCATTCCATTGAATGTGTTTGTATGCTCCATTTTTACATTTTACTTTGCTGGTAAACAACTGATCATCCTTAAAATTAATATGATACTCTTCACCATAAAATTCTTTGTCCTCAGTAACTTTCCAGTAGCCCAATCCCATAACTTCATTTACTGAATAACCTAAAATAGTCTTTACATTTTCACTGCAAAATACAATTTCTCCTTTTTTATTGGTAGCAAGAATGAGAGAGTTGCCTTTATTTACAATTTCATTAGTAAAACGTAGTTTATCAGTAATTTTTAATAAAGAGGTGTACCGTATGTAGTTTATAATTAGGATCATTAATGAGAAATTCGATAAAATAATGATTGATCGTAAGGGTATTATTTCAAAAAAATACAGTATAAATAAAAAGATAAATACGCACATAAGGAAAATCCAATATAGTTTGGTGGGTTTGATGATGGTATACGAAAAGAATAAAGCTAGTACAAAAGCGGCTATAGGTATGCTGTCAGAGGGTGTAAAAATCAAATTTATTGATATGTAACTAAAACAGATTACATACACTATCATAAATATTTTTCCCAGGTTTTGAAACACAACAGCTGATTTTTTGCTGATAAAATAGAGAATCAGTAAAAAAGTACCGATACCAAGATTTGAAATCAGTAAGCTTACAGGTCTTATTTTGAAAATTTCAAATAGGGTTTCAAGTACCGGAATTAGTATGCCCAAATATAAAAGATAGCGCTGGTTTTCTATGTTTTTACTATCCTCTTCATTATAGTATTTAATAAAGGAATTGCTTAATAGTATTTTTATTTTAAAAATTTTACAGACTAGAAAAACAAATAAAACAGGAATTACAATCCACAAAAAATTATTGATTGCAAAAGAATTATAAACGCTGAATAAAATTGACTCTGAGTCAATGGTAAATAATAAGCTACAGTATAACACCATAGAAACTGTTTGTTAGGTTTAAAGACTAGATTTGGCTTTTTGTAAAAAATAAATATAAGATTATTTTTTACAAAAAGCCAAAATCAGCTTGTAATTATGTTCTGGCTTTTAGTAAAAAGCGGTTTTATTAGAACATTTGTTCCGGTTCTAGTGTAGTTTCAAAACCAATAATTTCACTATAAATCGCATAGTATAAAGAATACATAAAGGGTACTGTAAATACTATACCAATGCAACACCCAATGAGTCCCACTAATGTAGAAATGGCACCCACTACCAATAAACCCAGCAAAATAAGCGGTTGTTTTACCACGATTAGTATGCTTGATTTTAAAGCTTCAATAGCATTTAAGTTTCCAAAAATAATAAGTGGAATGGTCAGTATCGTGAATAATGTTATAGTTACTGTGATAATAAATCCGATGAAGGGTATTTGTGCATAGTCAATCAATGATGATAGTAAGGTGCTAAAAATTGAAATTAGTAAAGTAGCAATGAAGAGTTCTTTGAAATACGATATTTTATAGTATTCAAACATGGTTGATACATGAAATTCTTCATCTCTTTCAGCACAATACGCCATTTTGATTAAACCGGCGCTAATAGGACTAAATAAACTCGATAGTAAAACAGAAACCCCGGATACAATTAAAATAAAGTTTAAACTTAAATTTTCCGGTTGTAAATTTTCCGGTTTCATTTTTTCCAGTATCATGGCAGAATCAAAAAAGGCAACAAATATTACTGATACAAAAACAATCAGCAGTATAAAAAACACAAAAATAATTAAACCGGCATAAATCGCAATTTTTTTATAATTTTCAAAAGCATGGTTAAAAACGATTCCAAAATCTAAAGGATATCCATTTTTTTCTATTTCGTGTATTCGGTTTTGTGTAGTTTTCAACATTTGTTGGTCGTTTTAGTGGGTTAATTATTCTGTTATTTTTCAAAATAAACGTATTCAAAAGGAACTCTGAATCGTTTTCCGTACACTCCTTTTCCGCTACCCAGTAGCATATTAATTTCGGATGATGCCGGTAAATGTAATATTTTTATTCGTAGCGAATCAAAACCTTCCATTTGGCACGTATCATAGTTTATAGCAGTCATGTTGATCATGAAATTTTGTGCCGTAAGTCTGGCACTTTTATGGGCTACAATGTGCATGTCACTTTGTCTTACCTGTCCATATATGGGTTTGAATAACCCAATGAATTGAAATGCAATAAATTTGATTATTCCAATAATTCCTGTGATATCAAAGTAAAACAACGGAACGATTTTTTGATAATAATGAAAAGCAAATTGTTCTCTTTTTGAATATTCTGCTTCCAGCTTGTTGCCATATTGTGGCTAAGTAAATACACTTTTTTACTTTTTTCGCACAATAGTTTCATTTATAAAAACCCGAACTGAGCGTCGGTATTTTATGGATGCACTGACGGTTTTTTCATGGGTTACATCCATTTTAATATTTTTTGAAAGGTCTTTAATTTGTCTTTGTAAGGCGCATACCGAAGGGGTAAATCCAGCCATGTCCCCCTTTTTACAATGGCTTTTTTATGCGAAAAAGTATCAAAACTCCGTTTTCCGTGATAGGCTCCCATTCCTGAAGTACCAACACCGCCAAAAGGCAAGCGATTATTCGCTAAATGGATTACGGTATCATTGATACAGCCACCGCCAAAAGAATATTTTTGTAAAACTTCTGCAATAAAAGATTTGTTTTGAGAGAATAAATACAAGGATAATGGTTTTTCGAAACTTAAAATTATTTTTTCAATATCTGCCTCTGAATGGTATGAGAGTATAGGAAGTATGGGGCCGAAAATTTCTTCGGTCATCACCGGACTGTCCATTTTTGGCTCGTCCAATAGCGTAGGAGCAAGGAATAAAGTGTCTTTATTGTATTGACCTCCAAAAAGTATTTTTTGGTTTTCCAATAGATGCAATTGGCGTTGCCAGTTTTTCAAATTGATAATTCTGGCGTAATCAGGGGATTCTTCCGGATTTGGACCTAGTGCCTTTTCAATTTCCAGAATTAGTAAAGTTATGAAAGTAGCTTTCATTTTATGGTGCACCACTATGTAATCAGGGGCAACACATGTTTGTCCGGCATTTATAATTTTTCCCCAGACAATGCGGCGGGCACTCAATTCTAAATTGGCAGTTTCATCAACAATACAAGGACTTTTCCCGCCTAATTCCAGCGTAACTGGAGTTAGGTTTTCGGCTGCAGCTTTTGCTACAATTCTGCCAACGGCAACACTTCCTGTAAAAAAAATATAATCCCAACGTTTTTTTAATAATTCCTGAGCAACAGTCGCGTCTCCGGTAATGACGACGACATCTTTTACAGGGAAAGTTTCATTTATAATTTTCGCTATTATAGTAGACGTATTTGGGGTAAGTTCAGAGGGTTTTAGGGTTACTTTATTTCCGGCAGCAACAGCAGCAATCAGAGGGCATAAGGCTAATTGAAACGGATAATTCCAAGGCGAAAGGATCAATACATTTCCGTAAGGCTCACTATATATGTAATCTGACGATGGAAAATTCAAAAAAGAAGCGAGAACTTTTTTGGGTTTAGCCCAAGAATCAATGTTTTTAATGGTTTCTTTTAAATCACTTACGACATAATTTGTTTCTGTTAAAACGGCTTCAAAGGCTGGTTTTTTAAAATCATCGTAAAGCGCTTTAATAATTGCTTGTTCCTGTTTTATGATGGTATGCAATAGTTTTTTTAAAGATTCTTTTCGGTAGTCTACACTATTTTCATTTTTCATATTATGATTTTAAAGGTACAGATTTATTATTTTAACCCAAGTCGGTAGCCTACATAAAAATCAGCTTGTTTACTGTCGCTGGCCAAAGCAGTCACTATAGAACTGGATCCCATATAAAAGCCATACACTCTTAACCCGACACCACCAGTAATTCCGGAAATTTCGTTATCTGACCAAGAGGAATAAATTTCATAATTTTTCAAAGAAAATCGAGGTGTAATAGAAACCACATTTTGTGTTGTCACCTGATTATCGCTGGTGTCATCCTTTAATTTTTGTTGTGTGTAAAGCGCAACAAAAAATTTAGGTATTACTTTTATATCTGCATAGGCGGAGAAAACAGTAGGTAAGGTTACTTTGAAGTTTTTGCTGGATGTGGTTTTAGTTAAGTATCCGTCGTTTACTAAAATGGTTTCTACTTCCTTTAAAGTAGTAGTGTTTTGAAATTGGCTTAATGCCAAACCATTTGGGTTAGAAAAAGTAGACTGTATGTTTAATGCATAATTAGTAGAGGAATTTGCATCATCCTTGAAGGTCATCGTACCAATATTTCGCACTGCGATACCCGCATTTATTTTGTAACCGTCTTGGTCTTTCCATTGGTAATTTACACCAAAATCAGCTGCAACTCCGTTTAGTTTTCCAAAAACGGATTCAGAGTAATTATTAAAATCAGTAAAACCATCATTGAAGTTCCCGGAATACGCAATATTCATTGACGCTTGAGTATTATTTAAATACGCTTCGGCACCAATAGTATTAATGGTTCCCTGAAATTGATCCAGGCCTAAGTTGGTGTACGAGCCTGGAAATAATAATTTCAAGGTAGCACCCGCATTAAATTTATGGTTTTCATTTTCAAATACGTTTCTGGCTGCTGAAATTCCTATTTCTCCCCAGCTTGTTCCATTTAAACGTTGGTTGTAATCATTGCTTATTGATGAAGAACCAATAAGATTTCCGGTATTGATCGCCGCACCAAGTTGTGGGTCAATATCAATTAAATTTAATTTTGCAGCAGCTTTTGTAGTAAAACCAAAAGCCCATTTATCCATTTTCATAGCAAAACCTGGGCCGTATATTTCAGCATCTACGCGCATATTTACAGGGGTATTTCCTGTAAATAACAAATTTTCTAAGTTTTCACCATTAACAATATCACTAAATCCTATTTTATTATTAGAAGCATTTACGCTGGCCGAAAAAATATTTATTTCATATTTTGAACTTAAATTAGACAGTTCCGCAGGATTCATACCGGCATTAAGTATTCCGACTCTAGTAGACATATTGATTCCTGAAAAATGGTCTTGAGCGGTCATGTTTAAGAACGAAATGAAACAAAAAATAATAGGTAGTTTTTTCATACAATTTGTTTTTGTGAATATTTATTATTGAGTTATTGAAAGGTTGAAAGTAAAATACTGTTTTTTTAGTATTAAATGGCATTCCAGATCACATCATTTGGAGCAGGAGCAATTATTTTTATATTTTCCTTTGTAACAGGATGGATGAACATTAATTTTCTAGCATGCAAATGGATTCCTCCGTCCGGATTGCTTCGGTCAAAACCATATTTTAAATCCCCTTTTATAGGTAATCCAATCGCTGAAAGTTGAGCCCTTATTTGATGGTGTCTTCCAGTATGAAGATTGATCTCAAGCGCATAGTAGTTGTTTAGTTCTTTGATTATTGTATACTCTAAACTGGCTAATTTGCTTTCAGGGACTTCTTTTTCGTGCGCTTTTGAACTATTGTTTTTTTCGTTTCTTTTTAAATAATGAACGAGTGTATCAGTGGGCTTGGCAGGTTTGTTTTTGACAATGGCCCAATATGTTTTTTGAGTTTCACGGGTACTGAATAATTCATTCATTCGAGTCAGAGCTTTACTGGTTCGGGCAAATACAACTATTCCAGTTGTTGGCCGATCTAAGCGATGTACAACACCCAGGAAAACCTCCCCGGGTTTGTTGTATTTGTCTTTGATGTATTCTTTAACCACATCTGATAAGGGTTTATCACCCGTTTTGTCCCCTTGAACAATATCTCCTACACGTTTGTTAATTACAATAAGATGATTGTCTTCGTGAAGGATTTGAAGGTTGTTTTTAGTAGAAATTATTTTCATTTGGATTTTTAGATTGTTGGATTTCCAATACTCTTAGAGTATTCGACAATAATCAAATTCTCTTAAAGGCTACTCATCTAAGAAGTCAAATTTAATATTGTTCATTTGCATTAGGGAAATCACTTGATTTTACATCTGCAACATATTGGCCAATGGCCGTTGTCATTCCGTCATATAAATTCATATACCTTCTTAAGAAACGAGGACTGAATTCGTTGTTCATTCCTAACATATCATGAATTACTAATACTTGTCCGTCAACACCACCCCCAGCACCAATACCAATAACTGGAATCGAGATGCTTTGGGCTACTTTTTCGGCTAGATGAGCTGGAATTTTTTCTAAAACTAAGGCAAAACAGCCTAGTATTTCTAGTAATTTAGCATCTTCGATTAACTTATGTGCTTCTTCCTCTTCTTTGGCACGAACGGTGTAGGTTCCAAATTTATAAATGGATTGTGGTGTTAAACCTAGATGTCCCATAACTGGAATTCCGGCGTTTAATATTTTCTTGATAGAGTCTTTAATTTCTTTACCACCTTCTAGTTTTACGGCATGACCACCGCTTTCTTTCATGATTCGGATGGCAGAGCGCAAGGCTTCTTTAGGATCGGATTGGTAACTTCCAAAGGGTAAATCCACCACTACCAAAGCTCTTTCAATGGCTCTTACCACAGAGGAGGCGTGATAAATCATTTGATCCAGCGTAATAGGTAATGTAGTTTCATGACCAGCCATAACATTTGAAGCGGAGTCTCCCACTAATATTACATCAACTCCTGCCGTATCAACGATTTTTGCCATGGTGTAATCGTATGCGGTGAGCATCGAAATTTTTTCTCCATTAGCCTTCATTTCAATCAATGACTTTGTTGTAATTCTTTTATAATCTTTTTTTGCGACAGACATATTTCCTTTTTTGAGAGTGTAAAGGTACTAAAATGTATAATTTTAGGTTGAAAATGTAGCACTTATATTATATCGGATACAAATTAATCAAAAAAGTAATCATACGAAAAATTCTAGTACTGACTTTATTGCTCTCCTCAGTATATTAGAAGTCTCAATATCAAGAAGTTCAAAGCGTAATTGACACTTTTTTTCAAGCCTTCCATGCCAGAGATTCACCTCAATTGCATTTACTTTGTGATGATACAAAGATATTGCAATCCATTGCTGAGAATGAAAAAGGCACTTTGCTTTCTCATGAAAAACCAGGGGGCATTTTATAAATCTATAGCTTAAAATTTCAAGAAAAAATTCTCAGGTATTCCATTCAAATAAACGGAGCCATGGCGCATGTCTGGACAACGTATGAGTTTTATGTTAATGGTACACTATGTCATACTGAGGTAAATGCGTTTACACTTTTCAAAAAAGACAACCACTGGAAAATTATTTATCTTATTGACACTCGAAGAAAGTAGTTTGATGAGTTATTTTTAGAATATTCATTGTGTGTTACAAATAAGATAAAAATTAATTGTAATTTTTGGGTTCTGTAATTTTTTACTAATACATTTGCATTTTAAAAAAATAAATTTATGCAGTTGTATGAAAAATTGTCTCGGATTGGTTTTCTCAAAAATAGTTATGCCTTCAAATTCCTGTTTGTTGCATTTATAGGCATTCACATTCCATTAATTGGATTGTTATTTTTTGTGCTTTATGCAAGTAAAACAATTTCAGCCGATTCTATTTTAATTTTTGCGCTGATTATTACTTTATTAGCAACAGCGGTCACTTTATTTTTTTTAAAAAAACTAATTAAACCAATTGAGGTAGCTTCCAGGTCATTAATTGCCTATAGAAAAGACAGAACAATACCTTCTTTGCCAACTAATTTTTCGGATGAAGCAGGGTTGTTAATGAGTAATATTCAAGAATCAATAGCTGATAACGAAAATTTCATTACTGAAAAACAAGATTTAGTTTATTTGCTTTCGCATGATCTAAGAAATTTTGTAGGAAATTCAAAATCGGCCGCATTGCTTATTTTAGAAGAGGATTCTTCGGATTATATAAAAGAATTAGCGGAGTTAATAGTTCAATCCAGTGGTGAACAATTTCATTATATTGAAAGTTTTATCACATTATTAAAAGAACAAGATCAAATTATAAAAAGAAATTCTCAGGACTCCCTAATTCAATTTTCACCTGTTTTTTCTATGGTGGCAAAACAATTAGATCAGGTATTAGTGGTCAAAAATATTAAATTAGTTTTATCAATTGACGTTCAGGAAGCACTTTTATCAATTGACGACGAGTTGTTGATTCGAGTTTTAGTCAACGTAATTGATAATGCTATAAAATTCTCCTACCCAAATAGTGAAATTGAGGTTCATGTGTATCTTGATGGCACTAAACTGTATTTAAAAGTGAAGGATACAGGAGTAGGTTTTGTTCAAAAACAGAGTGACGAATTATTTAAAAAATTCACTAAAATGAGTATGTCTGGCACTTCAAATGAGCCTTCTACAGGAATTGGATTGTATTTGTGCAAAAACATAGTAGAACGACACAACGGTGTAATTTATGCACAAAGCAGTGGGACAAATAAAGGGGCTACTTTTTCAATTGTTTTTGATACAAAAAAGGGCTAAAAATAGTTTTCTAATGTGTTTTTGTTCTTCTTAGGGCTTACGAAATCTGAGAAAATATTTTAAGCACTGTAAACAACAAGATTACTAGGTGCAATATAAAAAAAAGCTGTAATTCTATTCTTGATTTGGAATAGCGTTACAGCTTTTAGTTTATGACAGGGATAAAAAGAGAACGGCAAAACCGGTGCTTTTTAGTACACCTAATACCATATTTTTGCCACCTTAGCTTTTGGTGTAAATACTTAGTATTAGTTTATTTTTTCTAATTGACCTACTTTTTTCCAGTTTGGATCTATATTTAAAGCGACAGCGATGTACACTTCACTTTTATTTACTTTGAAAGCAGTTCCTTTATTCATTTCAGCATTGACTTCTTTAGGTGTTAAGTTGTAAATTGCTCCAGTAATAGGATCTACAATGATACCAATCAAGCCACCAAATAAAATATTTCCAATATACCAAGCATTGAATTTTTTGGTCAAGTTAGTTTCAAAAGTTTGGTATCCTTCTAATTTAATCATCACATGATGTTCTTTTTTTCGTTCCAGTTTGATTTCAAAAGGCGTTTTTCCTACTTCGATTTCATCAATAAAAATAGAGGCAGCAGCAGGGTTGCTTCTAAAATTTACTTTTTGTTTAGAGCCGGAAACAATTGTAGCACAACTACTCATTAGTAGCGCTAGGGATAATGTAGAAATAAGGATTGTTTTTTTCATTAGAGTGTGTATAATTAATTAAGTTGTAATTTATATTGGGGGATTGTGGTTACGTCGCCGTCATAATAATAGAAATCTACTTTGATGCGATAACAAAGACTCCATATATCGGGAGTTCTCTTTTCGGTTACTTTTACAAGATTAGCGCCTTTTTCTCGGGCTAATTTTCGGGCTTTTGTCAGGTGTGAGTTAAAATCACAATCGGTTGTGAAACCACTGTCCTGATATCTGGCATTTCCTATTTTTTTGGCACCTTCAGGAATTGCATGATGAACATCAAGAAAGGCTACGGGGTCTTCAATTGTTAGTGGTTTTTCTGAAGATTCAAAATTAGAAGTGATTTTTGGACTACAGCTAAAAGCTAAAAATACAAAAACGAGAAGAGATAATTTTTTCATTGTCAGATGGAATTGGTTATTATTATTATTATTTTATGGGTAATTTTTATTCTACTCTAACTTTAATAGCACCATAATTATCAGACTGAAAAGTAATAAGTCCAAAAACAGTTTCTCCTTTTTTTATTATTTTGCCATTAATGGAGTAATCGTTCAGCTCAGTTTTGAACTTTTTATTGGCATTACTCGCAACAATCATATTTCCTAAGGCTAATCCGGGTCCAATAATCAGTCCTATTGGTGTCGAGCTGGTTTGCTCCGTCATTCCGTTTGAATTGGTTTTTGTGGTAAAAAATTGAATTGGAGATAGTAATAAATAAAACAAATAGGAGGCTGGGCTTTGTTTTAAAGATTTGAATGTTTTTTCATTCTCCAATAGATACAATTCATTTCCGCTTTCAAAATTTAATTTTATATCTTTTCCAAAAACCAAATCTTTTTCAGTGTTGTTTTTTACTTTAACAGCCACTAGTCGAAGCCCTTTTTTAGTCTCTTTCTTTGCGTATTTCTTATTTAATAAATCATATTTGTATTCCAGCGTTACTCCATGAAGTGTGTTGTTCGAAATATAATTAAGTGAAGCGGGTTGTATTGGTTTGTATCCTGAAGCACAACTATTTAGTAAAATTACAATCGATAATAAAAAAATAATTGTAGTTAATTTCATTTGCTGATTAATTAGTTTTTTTTATTGGTTGTCAATTAGTTTTTTTTGTAAGTAAAGTATACTTTTTCAAAAAGCAAACATAAAGAATTTACTGATACTATTAAAATTAAACAGTATTTATTTTAACCACGTTTTTGTTAATTTTTTTTGATTTAATTTTAAATTTTAGTTAAAAATAGTGGATATACTATACTCTTTTTTTAAAAAGAACTAAATTTGAGAAAACAGAAAATTTATAATTATGAAAAGAAATGCAACCGCAGTCTGGAATGGTTCACTCAAAGAAGGAGCCGGAAAACTAACTACACAAAGTACCACACTAAAAGATACCCAATATTCATTCAAATCTCGTTTTGAAGAAGGAGTGGGGACTAATCCTGAAGAACTTATCGCCGCAGCACACGCAGGCTGTTTTACGATGCAACTTTCGGCCTACATTAGTGAAGAAGGGTTTGAAATCGAAAGTATCGAAACCAAATGCGACATTGATTTAGTTGATGGAACCATTGTTACCTCGCACCTGATGCTTCAAGCAAAAATTAGCGGAATAACAGAAGATGCTTTTCAACAATTAGTAACTAAAGCAGAAAAAAATTGTCCTATTTCTAAAGTTTTGAATGCTGCAATTTCTTCGACTGCTTCCTTAGTTTAAAAATATACAGACATCAAAAAGGTTCGGTTTAATTTTAAATCGAGCCTTTTTGATGTCTGTAAAAGGAATGTTTCAAAAAAATAGTAATACAAATTTTTTTACTTAATGAACGTATAATTACTCTTTGATTATCAGTAAAATAACTATTTAAAAACTTGTAAATAAAACTAATGTTACTTTCATTAAATAATTATCACTGGATATGCGTGTCAAACATGGAGAGTTTGTTTCAATCATAGGAAAATCTGGCTGTGGAAAATCGACGTTGTTGTATTTGCTTTCTACGATGGATACGGAGTATGACGATCAGATATTGATTCATAAAGCACTATTTTACTATGATTTCATGTTTATAGAGCAATCCTTTCAATCCTTCTAAAGCGAAAACGGCTTTTTTTAATTTTGTTGTTTTGGGATCAATTGTATAATTATAGCTTGTTTTGAAACTAGCTTTGTTGGCAATTGCTTTAGCAAACTCAGAACGGTATAAATCGCAGTTTTCAAAAACAACTTCGGTCAAATCAGTGCTCATAAAATCAACGGCAATAAGACTACAATTAGAGAAGGAGGTTCCTTTGATTTTTAAAGTGTAAAATTTAGAGAAATCCAAAATACAATCCTTAAAAGCGATTTCGAAAATTAATTTATCGCACATGGCAAAATTGACATCTTTGATTTCACACCGATTAAAAGTTACGGTTCTAAAGGCCACATAATTAATTTTAGCATTGCTAAAAGTGCAGTCATTGAAGGTACAATCAATGAAAGTTACCGCTAAAAAAACGCATTGGGAGAAATTACAATTTGTAAAAGTACAGCATTCAAATTCCTTAAAATTGACTTCCTCTTCCTTGTACGTAATGTCTTTGTATTCAATATCTAGAAAATATTCGGGCATTTAGTGGTTTTAAATTCAGTTTTATTGCTATCTTTTCATCACAAAGAAACAAAATTCGAAATTGTTAAATTGGATAAATTAGTCTTATTATTTTTGGAATTTTAAACTCTTTCGTAATCCGCTTTCCAGTGCTGAATCGCTTTTTTAATTTCCTTTGCCGAAAGATTTTCATTCAGCGCTCTTAGAGTTAACGCTTGAAATTCATCATCTGAGGCAAAACGTAACGCAAATAGCTGATCGTCATTTAAATGACGTTAAAAATCTTCCAATATTTTTCCGGTAAGAGAAAAATAACGGTACCGAAGTTCTAAATAGACAATTCGGTTTTGTAGGATCAACGCATAATGTTGACGCAACATAAAAACAAGGCAAAAGCACGACAAAGAGTACACTAATAAATATCCAGATTAAAGAATCTTCTTTTGGTACAACTAAAATAAATACTGAAGGCAGCAATGTCATGATTATTGGATAATGAATAAAATGATGAGGCGGATAGTACCGAATGTGATTTTTATAAGATTGTGCTTTCATTAATGTAGTTTAAAAAAAATTAAATATAAATTAAACTATGGATTTAAAGCATTAAAGGCTATGCAATTACTATGAGGTTTTTTTTAACGGAGTAGACCTTTATAATTTCTTTAGATTTCTTTAACATTTCGATAACTCGTTTTTCAAGATAAATTCAATAATTTTATTGAAAATATAAAAAAAATGATAGCTACAAAAGGATACGCAGTACAAGATGCTAAGACAGATTTAGCACCTTGGGATTTCGAAAGAAGAGAAGTTGGACCACATGATGTACAATTTGACATCCTGTTTTGTGGTGTTTGTCACAGTGATTTACACCAAATTAAAGACGATTGGGGAGGATCGATTTACCCAATGGTTCCGGGACATGAGATTGTAGGTAAAGTGGTAAAGGTAGGAAGTCATGTAAAGAAGTTTAAAATAGGAGATATAGCAGGGACAGGTTGCTTGGTAGACTCTTGTAGAAGTTGTGAAAACTGTAAAGAGGGATTAGAACAATTTTGTTTGAAAGGAAGAACCGACACGTATAATGCTTTAGGACAAGACGGAAAAACACCTACTTATGGCGGTTATTCGAATACCATTGTAGTACATGAAGATTTTGTTTTGCAAGTTTCAGATAAATTGCCTTTGGCTGCTGTAGCGCCTTTATTATGTGCCGGAATCACGACCTATTCTCCATTGAGACACTGGAAAGTTGGGAAAGGGCATAAATTAGCCGTTCTTGGTTTGGGTGGTTTGGGACATATGGCGGTTAAATTTGGAGTTTCTTTTGGAGCTGAAGTTACCGTGTTAAGTACATCAGCAAATAAAGAAGCCGATGCCAGAAAATTAGGAGCACATAATTTTATCGTTACTAAAGATGCCAAACAACTCGAAAGTGTAGCTGGTTCTTTTGATTTTATTCTGGATACTGTTTCTGCACCACACGACTTAAATTTGTATTTGTCATTATTGAGAGTAAACGGCGTGCATATTTGTGTGGGCGTACCACCAACACCTTATGAAATTCAAGCTTTTAGTCTCATAGGCGGACGAAGAAGTCTTGCAGGTTCGCTTATAGGCGGCTTGCCTGAAACTCAGGAAATGTTAGATTATTGTGCGGAACATGGTATTGTTTCTGAAATAGAAATGATTGATATCAAAAATGTTCATGAAGCATATGACCGAATGACAAAGGGAGATGTCCGGTATCGTTTTGTAATAGACATGGCTACATTGTAAAAAGTAAGTTTAAAAACCAAGCCCCTAAAAAACTGATACATTTCGGCTTTTTTAGGGGCTTTTTTTATGTGTAAATAGGAATGCTACAGTAGTGTTGACAATAATTATTTTATCAGGTATTTTGTTTTGTTCAGAGTCCCTACGATTTCAAAGAGATTCAATGCCCCCCCCTTTTTTAAGTCTCTACTTGCCTTTGCCGATGATATATTGGACTTGCTAACTTTACCAGCATAAAAAGTTAAGAACAAAAACCTTAATTTAACTTATGAAACAAGTGCGTAAAATTTATGACCGAGCTTTTAAAGAGAAAGCCGTTCAATTGAGTTATGATAGACATAAGATCTCTGAACTAGCCAGAGAATTGGAAGTTACCGCTCCCCAGTTGTATAGATGGCGAAAAGAATAAGAAGAGTTCTGACAAAGAAGTTTTTCTGGGAATGGAAATTTTGTATTGTTTTTTCAGTAGTTAACAAAATTTACTATTAACAAATGCACTCACTCACTTGAAATCAATATGGCTAATTTGGAGGCAACATAAAAGTGTTTTCCTGTTTTCCGTTAAGAAACATAAATCGTAAACTTAAAATCTACCTTAGTAAGTTTTGATTTCTGGAAAACAATATTATAAGCTTGAATTTTACTTAATTTTGGGTTCAGATTTTTTAAGTAATTCTTTAAGATATTTACCCCATATTTTTGGATTGGAATGTGTGCCATGGCCAGTGGTTTTATCTGTAATAGGTAATAAGATATATTTTCCGTTTTTAACGTTTTTAATTTCTTTCTCCATCAATCCGAGTTCAGGAGGGTTTACTTGATCATCGGCAGAATTTATAGCAATTAAAGGGGCTTTAATTTTTGACAAGTAAGGTTGCGGATTGTAATCTCTTGAGGAATCAAAAGCATAAATCAGATCATTAGCATCTAATGTTGATGAATATCGGGCTAAAGTATTTTCCATCATTATTTCTGCTTTCTCTCTGGTTGGGGCTGCAATTTGCCATTGTAACGGACTACTCACCATAAACATCAGAGATAATATAGCGCCAGTCATTCCTTGTTGTGGCTGTTGAATATAATTACCCTCTTTCCACTCAGGATCCATTTCGATTAATTTAATCGCCATTTTTCTTTGAATGCGGTTTCTACCGGCTATTTCTGCTGGTAAGCTTGCCAAAGGCATTAGTGCATCCATAAAATCAGGGTAGGTGTAACCCCAAACCCAAGTGTGCATGCCGCCCATTGATGTTCCCATTACCAATCGAAGATGATCTATTTTCAAATGTTCAGTCAGTAATTTATAGTTTGCCAAAACCATATCGTCATAATTGTATTTGGGAAATGCCATCTTTAAGCCATTGCTTGGTTTGCTCGATTTTCCGTGTCCAATATCATCTGTTAAAACAATAAAATACTTTGTGGCGTCTAACAATTGACCCTTTCCAAATAAATTGCCTCCAAACTGTTTGCTCAAAAAGGCGCTTCCGCTTCCGGTGGTGCCATGCATAATTAAAACAGCATTGTTAATTTGACCTTTCTTATTTTTTGTTGGTTTCCCAATGGTTGTGTAATGTAGTTTTAGTTGGTCTAAATATTCTCCACTTTTAAAAGTAAAATCTTTTATTAGATAATCTCCCTCAATTGGTGCTGGAAAATCTGTCTGTGCAGTAACACATTGGACAGATAAAATATAAAAGAAAATAAAAGCACATGTATTTTTTATTAACATTTCATTAAAATTTAAATTAATAATTTTGGAATAAGATCAGGATAAATTATATTATTTGTTCTTTTATTTTGATGAGACTATTCGAATAAAGAAAAGTTCTTTCAAACATTATACTACTTAAAAACAGACAGTTAATATCCTGCGGCCGCACCATCTTTTCTACTTTCTGAGGCTCCAAAATACACTTTTCTTATTGCGTCATACATGATTGCCTGATACCCTCCATAATACCCTCCAAAGCCAATTTTATGTCCCTTCTGGATCAATTTTTTTATTTCTTCAAAATCAAAACTACTTTCAATTAGGATTTCGCCTTTGCCTGTTGACAGCTCGCCCGTAAAATCAGTTGAACCAATGTGTTCAAACCTTGGTGCATCTCCTGCTTCCTGTAAATTCATACCAAAATCAATCAGGTTCATTAATATTTGAACATGACCTTGAGGTTGAAAATCGCCTCCCATTACACCAAAACTCATAAATGGTTGTCCATCTTTAGTAACAAAACCCGGAATAATAGTATGAAAAGGTCTTTTCTGAGGGGCATACGAATTTGGCGTTCCTTCAGCCAAATTGAAGCATTCGCCTCGATCCTGAAGCATAAAACCTAATTTTGGCGGAACCATTCCAGATCCCATGCCTCTATAATTACTTTGAATTAAAGAAATCATGTTTCCTTCTTTATCGGCGACAGTCAAATAAACTGTACCGCCACTGCTTTCTTTTCCAGCTTTAAAAGTCCCTGCGCGGTCAGGATTAATTAAATCCCTTCTTTCAGTTGCGTACTCTTTAGACAATAAATCATTTACAGAAACTTTCATAAAATCTGAGTCCGCATAATATTTCGCGCGATCTTCAAAAACAAGTTTTTTTGCTTCGTTTACAATGTGCAAATGTTGAGCGCTACCAAAGGGTATTTTACTAAAATCATAACCTTCTATAATATTAAGCATTTGCAAAGTAGCCATTCCTTGTCCGTTTGGTGGTAATTCCCATACGTCATAACCCCTGTAATTTGTTGCGACAGGTTCAATCCAATCCGAATGGTGTGTTGCAAAATCTTCATAAGCTAAAAATCCGCCTTGAGCTTGAATAAATTTAGCAGATTCTCTGGCAATATCTCCTTTATAAAAAGCATCTCTTCCTCCTTTGGCAATTTTTTTATAGGTATTAGCTAAAAATTGGTTTTTAATAATATCTCCTTTTTGAGGTAATTTGCCATCTACAGTATAAGTTTCCTTGATATTAGGGTACTGTTTCATATATTTATTTATCGTGACTTGCAGATAATAAGCAATTAATTCTGTAGTTGGGAAACCTTCTTCAGCATATTTTATACTTGGATTTAAGATGTCCTGCATGGGTAGTTTTCCAAATTTATTATGCAATTCGAACCAACCATCAACACAACCTGGAACCGATACTGGCAGGGGACCACTTGGTGGAATGTGTGTAATGTTATTTTTAGTGAAGTAATCTAAAGTTAGTGCTTTTGGAGATCGTCCGCTGGCATTCAAGCCATAGAGTTTTTTGGTTTTTGCATCCCACACTATCGCAAAAAGATCACCACCAATGCCGCTACCTGTTGGCTCCATCAAGCCTAATGCGGCATTTACAGCTATTGCGGCATCCACTGCTGTACCTCCTTTTTTTAAAATATCGATTCCTATTTGTGTTGCTAAGGGTTGACTGGATGCTACCATTCCGTGTTGCCCAATAACTTCAGATCTTGAAGCAAAATTCCTGCCCGTTAACCGGTCTTGAGCAAGTATAAATGTTGTTGATATCAGCAACAAAAAGAGGAATCGATTTTTCATTTGTGTATGATTTTAATTAGTTTATATCCCAATATAATTTAGTTTCGCTTTTGTCACCACCTATTTTTGTAGCCGCGTTCGTGTAATTAGTTCCATTTAACTGTTGCTCATTTGCTGGATATTTCATCCGGTTTGGATAACCTGAAAAAGCATTTACGGGTATTGTTAATTTTGGGAAATCTAATCTGCGAACTTCCAACCATCCTTCAAATGGGCGATTGTATAATGCAATCCATTTTTGGAAACCTATTCTTTGTTTCCATCCACCTGCAGCGGTCGTGTAAGCAACGTCCGATCTTAATAAGTATTTATCAGCATTTGCCTCAGTACCGCCCCAATATAGTATTGAAGCTTTAATGGCATTATTATAATGAGATTCTGCAGAACCGGTTACGTTGTAGCCACGCTCTTTTGCTTCAGCTCTATAAAATTCCATTTCCACGTAATCTATTAATACGTTTGGCGCGCTAGGGTCAGCTACACGAGTACTTGGCTTTGACATTTTTGGATAATCACTTGGGATGCCCATTATGCCTCCAACGTATAAGCCTACATTATTCACTCCAAAAAAACCTGGTTTACGTGGATCTTCAAAGCTATTCAGAACATCCATTAAATCTTTTGCCGCAATATAATCGGTGCGATTGGCCAACACCAGTTGATCATACAACGGATTATTATTAGGTATTGCGGTAAAATATTTAACAAAACCATTATTAGATATCGCGTTAATAGCATTTGGATTGGCTTTTTCAAAGGCTGTTTTCGCTAATGAATTATCTATGTCAGATATTGTCATAGCCATTCTTACCTGTAAAGAGTTTGCAAAAGAAATCCACTTTGCTACAGAACCTTGAAAAATAATATCTTCTGACGATGTGAAGCCAGGAGCACTAATACTTAATTTGGCTATGTCATTTTCCAATCGGATCATTAATTCTTTGTTAACAGTTTTGGCGTCATCATAAACTGGGAAAAGTAGCTGATCATCTAACGACTTGGAGTAAGGAATATCGCCATAAGTAGTCACCAAAATGTTAAAGGTGTACACTTGCATGATATCGATAATTGCTAATTGATTTGTTTTTATAATTGGATTTAAAGTAACATCATTTGTTATAATACGGGAGCTTTCTTTTAAATCATTCAAAACATCTCTATACATTCTAGTCCACCATGCATCATTAATCGACCTTGTGACATAATTAAATTGTGCCTCTTCCTGAATAACAGCCTGAGCCCAATGATTTACAAAGTGTCGAAAGATGTTAACATTTACACTGGCTGAGGCTAAGCCATCTGACAATGTTTTAACGGCATTTGAGAATAAACTACCCGGAGGGACTTCACTAGCCCGTTTAGTTTCATCATTAAAACGAGTAATGTCGTCTGTACAGGCGCTAATTAGTAACACCAATACTACTATTGAAATAAATCTTTTTTTCATGATTGTAAGTTTATAATTTTACTTTTACGTTTAACCCAATAGCACGTACTGTAGGGTAAGATCCACTTTGATAGCCTTGTATGTTGCCTGAAGATAAGTTTTCTTCAGGGTCAGCGTAGGGAACATTTTTATGGATTAACCATAAGTTTCTTCCAGTCAACGAAAATTCTATTTCATTTATAGATTTAATTCTTGACATTATTTTTTTTGGAAGAGAATATGAAATCGCTACCTCGCGAAGTTTAACAAAACTCGCATCATATACAAAATTTGATTGAGGAAGATATCCACTAGTGCCTGAAACTATAGTAACTCTTTTTGTGTTAGGTTCTCCATTCGCTGTAACTCCTGCCAAAATTATACCTCCTCCATTGGCAACAGCATCTCGTTTTGGGTTTCCAAGATCATTAAGCCCAACAGTTTCGGGTAAAATACCCGACATTGTACCGTAGTACATGTCTAAAGAAAATAATTGACCTCCTTTTTTTACATCAATTAAAAAACTTAAGTTAAAATTTTTATATCTGAAACTATTACTCAATCCACCAATCCAATCTGGATTAACATTTCCAATTACATTTGAGGTAGTAGTTGTAAATTGATATAAACCGTTATCCTTTATAAGTCGTTCCCCATTTAACATTTCATAAGTCACCGATTGTAATTCGCCATAAGGTTTACCTAACGAAGCATTTAAGCTAACTCCACCTTGGAAAGTTCCTAATTGCAAGTTTTTACTGTCGTTGTATAAGGATAAAACTTTATTACGATTTCTTGTGAAATTTAAATTCACATTCCAAGAGAAATCGGCGCCTTTTACCGGAGTTGCAAATATAGAAACTTCGATACCTTTGTTTTCAATATCACCGGCATTAATAAATTTGCTGGAGTAACCTATAGCAGTAGAAACAGCTACAGGAATAATTTGATCTACTGTGTTAGTATGATAATAAGAGGCATCAAAACCTATTCTGTTATTAAAAAAGGACATTTCTAAGCCAATTTCTTTACTGATTGTATTCTCAGGTTTTAATGCACTATTGTTTTTAGTATTAGGTAAAGAAAAAAGCAATGTGCTATCAAAAGGATTTGGCTTATCATACACATCTCTTAGACTTCCCCAAGCGGCATCATTTCCAACAGTAGCATAATTTAGTCTAAGCTTTCCAGAAGATAACCAGGGTAAATTTTGAAGATGATTATAAAAAATATAACTGCCGGAAACGGCATAATAATTATATGCATTTGCTTCTTCAGGCAAGGTTGAAGATTTATCCCTACGCAAGGTTGCATCTAAAAGAAGTAATTCCTTGTAATTTATTGTTACGCCACCAAATACACCATCTACTGCTTTTGGTTGATACGATTCAATCGCTGCAGGGACAGTTCCTTTTGAATTAGAAACGGCATAAAGTTTTGGAACAACTAAACCTCCTGCAGTTTGAGAAAAAATTGAACTTATTGTATTTCTTCTAATATTGAGACCAGCTAAGGCATTAAGACTGAAATCGTCATTTAATTTTTTATTTATTGTTGCCAATAAATCGTAATTAGTTTCATTAAAATTTCTATCAAAACGAGAATAAGATGAAATTCCAGCACTTCCCACGGCTCTTCTTTCCTGTTGCATTTCTGAATAGGTATCTACAGAAACTCGGCCTAAAAGGTCTAACCAGTCGGTAACCTTATAGGTGATTGTTGCGTTTCCAATGACCCTGTTTCTAGTATCGTTTTGATAATTCTCATAAACAACCCAATATGGATTATCTGAAAAACCGGGAGTTAAATTGGTAAGTTTTGTAGGATCAGCCCAGTTCCAAGTAATATTTTTTCTATTTCTAAAATAGGCATCTTTTAATTCTAAAACATCAACATTAGTCTGATTAAAATGTCTGAAATTACTATTCACATTCCTTCCACTATCATAACCTGTTCCATATCTTCCTTTGCCATCAACTTGGGAATAATTTACTAATCCACTTACCACCAGTTTGTTTGTTATATTATAACTAGCACTAAGATTTACAATGTTTTTTAAAACACTTGCATTTGGTAATACGCCTCTTTCATCATTTCTGGAATATCCAATTTTAAAAGAACCTTTGTCAGCAACTAATCCATCAATCATAACATTATGATTCGTAGAAATAGCGGTTTGATAAAAACTGTCCGGTCCGTTTTTAGGTGCAATCCAAGGTTTTGGTTTTTGATAATTTGGTGATGCCTGATCAAATGCTTCCCAATCATATACTAATAAATTTGGGTCATAACGTGGACCCCATGAACGTGGCGCAAATGTAGGTACTACCAAGTCTTTAATTCCATCAGCATTAGCATCAAAAAATAGAAACCCATCTTTATCCTGAGGAATTGAACGCCCAGCGCCATATTCTTGTTGGTATTTTACAAATGTTGTTTTATCTATATTGCCAACCGTAACTCCGCTATTTACAGAAATTCCAAGCCCGTTTTTTGGTTTTTTGGTGGTAATCATTATTACCCCATTTGCTGCTCTTGAACCATAAAGTGCTGAGGCTGCGGCTCCTTTTAACACGTTAATCGATAAGATATCATTTGGATTAATATCAGCCGCTGCATTACCATAATCATAACCGCCTGCCCCTGATCTTTGCGACGCTGAATTTGTATTCGAATTATCCACCGGAACTCCATCTACTACAAATAATGCTTGATTGTTTCCTGTCAATGATTTATTTCCTCTAACTACAACATTTACTGATCCTCCTACAGAGTTACCTTGAGTTATTTGTAAACCTGAAATCTTTCCGGATAGTCCACTTGCAACGTTTCCTACTTGCGTTTTATTGACATCATCACCACTTATTTGTTGAGCCGCATAAGGAAGCGTGTTTTTTTTGCGTCGAATACCAAAAGCGGTAACTACAACTTCATTAAGGCTTTGTCCTTCCTCTTTTAAAACGACAGTAAGAAAACCACTTCCTAAATTAACTTCTTTGGTTTCCATCCCAATAAATGATATTACTAAAACGGATCTTACAGAAGGCACTTCAATAACAAAACTTCCATCAATGTCTGTTTGAACCGAAATAGTAGATCCTTTAACGTGAACATTAGCTCCTGGGATCGTTAATCCTTTTTCATCAACTACCTTTCCTTTTATTATAATAGCAGCTATTGCTTTAATTTCTGTCTGATCCAAACTTTCTGTTGCTGTATTTATCATCGAAATGCGCTCTCTTTGTAGTACAATCAGATTGTTTATTTCGTCATACTTAATGCTAAGTGGTTTTAAAATGCGTGAAAGTACGCTGGATAATAATTCATTAGTGGCTTCTATGTCCACTTTTTGTTTTAACTGAGTCATTCTTGAATTATAAGAAAACTTAACGTGTATTGATTTCTCAAGTTTAAATAAAGCATCATCCAGACTCACATTCGTCATGCTAATTGTCACCTTAGTGTCAAGTTTTCTTTGTTCTTTACCACTATCTGCCAATACTACATTAGAAAAAATGAGAGCTAAAACAAATTGGAATAATGTTAACTTTATGATACGATAGCGTCGTCGTTGTTTTACTACAGTTTTTTTCATAATTTTGGTTTTTTGGTTAATACTTTAATTGGTTATTAGCGAAACATTACAATTGTCTTTTACAGGAGATCAATTGATTTTTTACGGCGTCGTAAATGTTACAGCATTTTCGGCGCTTTTTTTAATTTAATATAAATTGTAATTTAGTTGCAACCAATTGATTGAATACTAATTTGGTTACCATTCATTTGATACGTTGTGTTATTTCCAATACTTTTACAGATTATTTTTAATTTTTCAGATAAGGGCTGGTCAGTTAGTGAAGTAGTAATATGACATTCTTTTAACTTATTTTCTGGAAAATCAATATCTACTAAATACGCTTGCTCTATAGTTCTAAAAATTTGGACTACTGGAATATCGGTAAATTCAAAACTTAATTTTTCTACGTCACCAAGAGCACTAGTTAATGATTCATCTTGTGTTATATTGGTAATTTTATTGAATATAAGGGTTTTTCTACCATAACGAAGTGCTTGATTAGGCAATAAAATCACTTCTTTCTTTGTTGAATTAAAAGCAGATTTATTGGAATGGATTTTGACAATACCTGTTCTAACTATTACCTCCACATTAGAATCGTTTTCATAGGATTTTATTCTAAAACTTGTTCCTATAACTTTAGTTATTATTTCATTTGAATAAACCAAAAACGGTTTTTTAGCATCTTTGCTTATTTCAAAAAAACCTTCACCAGACAGATAAACTTTCCGTTCGTTTCCGACAAATATTTTAGGATAACTCAATTTACTTTTCGGTTGTAATAAAACCGAACTGCCATCTGACAAGATTATAACTTGGGACTTATTGGAGTTGTTTGTTTGCTCTAACAGGCCATCGGAATTCTCTTTAATTAATTCATTATAATTAAGCTCTCCATCATTGGCATTAAAAAAATTATGATAAAACCAAGTTGATATCAGCCCAAATACAAGTGTTGCTGCAATGCCTTTAATCCAATTGTTTCTTAAAAACAACACTTTGGTTTTGCGAGTGGTTTTCTTTTTATTCTCAATTTTATGCCAAGTAGCTTCCAAAGCAGTCTGAACTGCATCAGCTGATAAATCGTCTGAGGGAACTTTCATTGCAAAAATCAATACGCGCGCTTCTTCAACTAATTTAGCTCTTACGGGGTTTTCCAAAGTCCAAAGCTCCCAATTTTGTTGGTCGTTTTGTTGTAGTACCCATCTTTTGAAGGATTCATCGGCCAAAAAATCGCCTATTTCAATATAATTATTACGGTTTTGCATGAATAAAAATGGGTTATAAAAGGAAAGAGGACATTTTTTTAAATTGATACTCACTTAATTCTAAATTTTTTCAAAAAATTTAAAATACTTGAGATAACAATAAAAAAAGAAGAGACTTATTTTCTTTCCAATTTTTACGAATATTTAGTAAAGACCTGTGAATCAAATTGTTTGCTGACTGATAATTAACTCCGAGTAGTTCTGCAATTTGTTCAACGCTTAGTCCTTGATGGTATCGCAGATATAAAGCCTCTTTCTGTCGTGCTGGTAAATTATTGATGAGCTGGTTGAGTGTTAAAACTTTGATAGCCATAGATTCATCAGCGATAAGAATATCCTCGATGGTAAAATCAAAAGTAAACGGAATCAAATCTAAAGTAGTGGACTTTCTGAAAATATGGTCTCTTTCGTGAAGTCTGGCAATACGTTTTCGGACACTTGATAACAAATAAGCTTTTACGACAACATTATCATTAAGGGAATTTTTGTAAACCCATACGTCTGTAAATACGTCCTGCACACAATCTTGTACCTTTTCAGGAAAAGGAGTAAACGAATTCCCATATCGCACTAAATGACTGTAATACTTTTTAAAAAGTGATGAAAAAGCCTTTTCGTCTCCTGATTTTAAAGCTTTCCAAAGGACAGAATCATCTAAATTATCAACAAGTAGTTTTTGGCTATTCAAAATTAATTTTGGCGTTAGAGTATTGTTTTTATATAAAAATTATAACATAGGTTTTTGTTAAATCAGCTTTTAGGTCTTGGTAATAAGATAGTTAATAAGTAGTAAGCCGTAATTAATTATTGGTTGCCTAAAAACTACATTTATAAATGACTGTAATATGACTTTTTGTATGTTATAAATATTCTTTGCAAGACGGTTAATTAATAGTACGGGTATCATTTTAAATAAAAAAATAAGTTTTTGTTGTAATTTTTTTAAGAAAAAACACATACTTTTACATTATTAAGATTGTTTGATTATTTTATTAATTTATTTAAATATTAATTTTTTATTAACAAAACTCTTAATAATAACTTAATTAAAAAAATGTTTTAAAAGAATAATTGTTTGTTTTTAATTTTACATTCATAAAACTTTTCCATTGATAATAACTTCTTTGACCAACTTGCAATACTTTACACATCTTTTCAATCGGAAATATCTTTTCATTGTTTCTGATGAAAGTATAAATCATCGACCGTTTTTGGAAAAGATGCCAATTGCTTTTTTTAATATATCTCGCTCTAGTTCCGCATCTTTTAGTTTTCTTTCAAGTTCAGAAATTCGTTCCTGTTCTGGCGTTTGCTTTAAATTGCCGTTACCTGGAAAACTTCCTTGTCCGAACTCTTCATACTCTTTTCGCCACTTATATAACTGTGAAGCAGTTATACCTAATTCTCTGGCAAGTTCGGAGATATTATGTCTCTCATAACTCAATTGAACTGCTTTCTCTTTAAGAACTCGGTCATAAATTTTTCGCACTTGTTTCATAAGTTAAAATTAAGGTTTTTATTCTTAGCTTTTTATGCTGGTAAAGTTAGCATGTCCAGAATGTGCACACTCTTTATTACAGGCTAGATAGCGCTCCTTATTGTTATTGGAGACTATTAGTTTCTAAAAAAAATCTTAAATTAACGGCTTCTGGTGATACTTTCTTAGTTGTTTTTAGTATTTTGGCAGTAGAATCATTTATAAGAAACTGATTAGTATGAAATATAGAGTAGCTACCCCGTCATTAAATCTAAGAGATTTTCCGGCAACGCATGATAATTCCAAAATTTTAATAAAAATACCGTTTAGACATACCGTTAAATTAATTGAAAAAACTGCATCAGATTGGTGGAAAGTAAAGCTTTTGAACACTGAAAAAGAGGGTTTTGTATTATCAAAAGATATTGAGCTCGTAGATGAAACCACTGAAAAAAGTACGGATATTGAAGTGCCTAATTTTGAACTGGGTGCACGAGCAAGTCTGGACAGTAAAGAGGAAACGTACAAACCTATTGGTGATCCTTCAATTCCTTTTAGGGATTTAACTAGTCTTGAGTCTAAACTGACGTCAATTCGCAACATCATCACTGCACTGGATGTTTCAAAAAGTTTTCGGTATCAGAAAGACGCATCGGATACCTATTGTAATATTTATACTTTTGATTATTGCTTTTTTGCCAAGGTCTATATTCCCAGATTGAGATGGACGGATAAGGCAATTGAGCAACTGGAGAAAGGGAACGAAGTGGCTGTTATTTTTGATGAAACGGTAAGGCCTTTTTATTCAAATTACATCTATGATTGGTTTTTACAATCCGGAAATGAGTTTGGATGGGAAAGAATCGCTGATGTTAATGAACTTCAAGAGAAAGTAAATGCTAATGGTGGTGTAGGAATCATCTGTGCCAAAAGAATTGTTTTGAATAAATCCGGGCATATAGTAGTAGTGGTGCCAGAAACAGATACTGATAAAGCCTACAGGAAAGAGGGCAAAGTTATTTATCCGCTGCAGTCTCAGGCAGGAGCTGATAATTATAATTATTTTTCAGAAATCAGAGAAGATTGGTGGAGTAATAATGATCCTGAAAGTGGGTATGCTTCTGCTATTTTTTATTATCATGATTAATTAAAACCTCTTGTAAATAGTTTACTTCTTGTGGGGTTAAGTCACTAAGAAGTATACATACTTTCAGGTTTTTCTATAAAGACACTAGTGCATTTGCAGTACTTACTTTTTAATTAGTAAAGAACTGCAAAAGCCATTTTCGTAATAACGAGCGTGTAAACTGTTGTATATTTGTTCGTAAATTGCTAAAGGATCATTTGATTCAATTGTAATAGACAATATGTTTTCTAAAAGTGCGATAAGGTTTGCTGGTACATCTGTTTCTTTGCCGTGTATAATAGATTCATAAACAAAGTTATTCCATTCTAAATCGCAAATAGGATTTTCTATTTCGTTTAATAAGGCATGATCCAGAATAAAAACAAGAAAATTCAAAACCTCTTGTAGGTGTTTTTCGTCGAAATAGTCAAATATTCGGAATTCAATACCATGATTTTTGTGCTTATGAAAATTGATGTCTAGGCCAATTTTATCAATCTTTTCGTAATCTGATATTTCAGAATAACGGTTCACCCACCACATTGGATTTTCATGCATGGGATGTTCGTCAAAATTCATCTGGACAATCTTCCCGGTTTTCATCACACAGGTGTCATAAGTGCCCACGCCAATGTATCTTGACATAGCACATCGTTGTGATGCTTTTGTCAAATTGACGCTGCTGTCATTGTGCGACAAATAATCAGAAGAACCAAATTTTATCATAAACAAGGGGCTCAGCCATTGGAATAATCGAATAGCCCTCTGGTGTTTTTTTATAAAACCTAATTTGTCCTTAATTTCTCCATCACTATTTAACTCAGTTGGAATAGTTAAATTGAAGTGATAGGTCATATTATTAAAAACAGAATAATTCGTATCGTTTGAAATAAATATGGCAAAGGGATGGTTTACAGCACATATTTTTACAGGGCCGTATTCCGTAAAGATTTTGTCTTTATCAAAAGCGTTTTGTAAATGGTGTATGAAACCTTGTTTTATTGTAGCTAATTCAGCAATAACCGAGTCAACATCTGTTTTGTAAAATTTTTGCGTAACAAATTCAACTGTGTCACCATCAAAAATGAATTCTTTTTGAAGCTCGTCTATAAAATAAGGATTGTTTTTTTGTAGTATTTCAAAGATACTTTCCCCTGAATAGTCAGGATTTGGTTCATTATCTATGGGATCAAAAGTCTTATGTTGGTTGTTAATGTCCGTTTTTGTAAACGAATGGGAATTCATCAGTACCGGCAAATAATATTCTTTATCGGATAATATTTTCAGCAATGAATTCTGGTATATGTTTTCTTTGTAATTCTTAAAATGATTAACACTATACTTTTCATGAAGTCCTTTAGTAAGCAAAAAATCTTTGTCCACCACACGATGGTTTTCAAACTCTAAATAGCATTCATTTTCGATTCCTACGCCCCAATACAAATCATTTGATCTGTAATGATTTCTATAGTCTTTGTGTTTATCCAATAATTCAATTTCAAAACTAACAGCATTCATGCTATGATCCGTCATACACTTTTTTCTCCTTTTTTTAATAAATTATGTTGATATGGGAAGCTACTTTATCAGGTAGTTTTTTTGGAGTGTTTTTATCTGTTGTTTTAGTTACATTTAAACAGATTCTTAAATACTTCGTTTTTTTAATGGGGTTGATGTTGTTTTTTATACCCATACAAGGCCTAAAGAAGACAACTCAATTTTTTTGCAAAAGTAAGTATTAAATAAGTCATATTCAAGCTATATTTTTAGATCTTGAATTTTATTTTTCTGTGACAGAATTTATCGCTTTGTTTTCCTGTAAATTACTCATAATTATATATTTAAAATTGATGCGTTAAATTGGTAGAATTGTTTTTTTTGTGTTCTAAAACAAAAGTTTAGAACCATCTTAAGACCAGATTTATTTGGATATAAAAAATGACTAAAATTGAATTCTAAGTCGTTTTTTATTATTTCATACAGAATATAGTTAAAACTATGCACTTTGGTACATTTCACTTTCGCTTCTAAAAATTTCACCAAGAACATGCGAATTATTTATTCAGCTTTGATGTGTTTAATTTGCGAATCTGCGGTTTGATTTTTTTGTTCCCATTTTAACCTTGCAGACTTTAATCTGCCAAACCAAATCTATGGATATTTAAGCCATAGTAGTTTAATTGTTTTGAGAAAATTTTATTCCAAAAATGCTTTCAATTCCTTATAGGTTTTAATTTTCACGCTTACTTTGTCCTTTCCTAAAACACTTTCAATTTGGGTAGGAATTGGGAGTTTTACGTTTAATGTTGGTTCAACCGTATCCAAAAATTTAATAGGGTGGGCGGTTTCTAAGAAAATACCAATAGCATTTGGGTAATTTTGTAATTCTTTTTTCAATCCTAAATAACCCACTGCTCCGTGAGGTTCAGCAATATAGCCGGATATATTATAGATGGTATTCATGGCTTCTAAAGTCTCTTTATCAGAAAAAGTAAACGAAGAGAAATCTTTTTTGAATTGCTCTAAGTCATTGTGATACATTTCCTGAATTCGGATAAAATTACTTGGATTCCCCACATCCATCGCATTCGAAATAGTAGCTATAGAAGGTTTTGGGGAGTAAATTCCGTTTTCTAAAAAGCGAGGAACCGTATCATTTACATTCGTAGCCGCTACAAAATGTTGAACAGGCAAGCCCATTTTTTTAGCAATGATCCCCGCACAGATATTCCCAAAATTCCCACTTGGGCAAGAGAAAACTAACGGTTTGTTTCGTTTTTTTAATGCTTTGTACGCAAAGAAAAAATAAAACATCTGTGGCAACCAGCGCGCAATATTTATTGAATTCGCTGATGTTAAGTTTTTATGTTTTAGACTTTCGTCCAAGAACGCTTTCTTTACCATATCCTGACAATCATCAAAAACGCCGTCCACTTCAAGCGCTTTAATATTCTGTCCTAAAGTAGTCAATTGTCGCTCCTGGATGTCGCTCACTTTTCCTGATGGATAAAGGATAATCACTTCCACACCTTTTACATCAAGGAAACCACTGGCGACAGCACCTCCCGTATCACCGGAAGTGGCAACAAGAACCGTGTTTTTACTGTCGGCGTTATCTTTATTGAAATACCCCAAACAACGCGACATGAATCGCGCGCCTACGTCCTTGAAAGCCATTGTTGGTCCATGAAATAATTCAAGGGAATAAATATCTTTTTCGACTTCGACCACGGGGAAGTCAAAACACAGGGTTTCGGCAATGATTTGTTTTAAAGTGTCTGTGGGAATTTCGTCACCTATAAATTGTTTAATCGCCTCAAAAGCAATTTCCTCATGGCTTAAGTTTTCGATGGTATCAAAAAAAGCAGGTGCTAATGGGGTAATTGTTTCCGGAAAATACAATCCTTTATCTGTGGCTAATCCTTGTACTACGGCTTCTCTGAAAGAAACTTTTGGTGCGTTATGGTTTAAACTGTAATATTTCATTGTGTATAGTATTTATAGAATCCCCACCCCAACCCTCCCCAAAGGGAAGGGAGACGAAACTGGATTTAGAATGTATTTATTGTAATTTTAAAATCGCTGTGTTTTTTTTTATTCCTCTTTAGTGGGTTAGGGGGCTATTATTTTAATTCCTTCATCATTCACTTTAGAAACGTGAATTTCATATGGTAAATACATTTCTTCGTAAATAACACTCATGGCTTTGGCAATTTTATCGGCAGTTTCCTTTCCTTTGCTTAAAGCAAAAATAGAAGGACCAGAACCTGATATTCCGGAACCTAAAGCTCCGTTTTCTAAAGCAGTTTGCTTGATTAAATCAAATCCCGGAATCAAAACGCTACGCAACGGTTCTACGATTTCATCATGCAATGATCGACCAATTAAGTCATAATCTTTGGTGTACAATCCAGCGATTAATCCGCCTACATTTCCCCATTGCATAATCGCACTTTTCAAGGAAACTGTTTGCTTCAACACCGATCGCGCATCCGAAGTCTTCAACTCAATTTGAGGATGAACCACGATGGCATACAATTCAGAAGGACTTTCTATTTTGATAATATCCAATGGATTGGAACTTCTTACTAGCGTGAATCCACCCAAAAGGGCAGGAGCAACGTTATCCGCATGAGCATTTCCACTGGCTAGTTTTTCGCCCTGCATGGCAAATAAAACCAACTCTTTGCGTGTAAATGGACGCCCTAATAATTCATTGATTCCAAAAACTGCTCCCGCTGAACTTGCGGCACTGCTGCCAATTCCACTACCGGCTTTGATGTGTTTGTAGATTTCGATTTCGAATCCAAATTCCGTTTCAACAGCTTCCAGCATAGCCAAAGCGGATACTCCAGCCACATTTTTTTCGGTTTCTAAAGGCAAGTCGGCACCCACAATTTTAGTGATGCGAATCCCTTTTATGTCTGATTTCCGAATAATCATTTCGTCACCAGCAGTTTCTAAACACAGACCAAGGACATCAAACCCGCAAGAAAGATTGGCGATTGTGGCAGGGCAAAATATTTTTATTTCATTCATAATAGTAGTCTTAAATTCTAAAGTCATAAAGTGGTAAAGTCTTAGGAATGAACATAAAATCAAGTGGCTAACTTTCAGACTTTACGACATTCGACCTTACGACCTAATTTATACGTTTCCTATTCTAATTACATCTGCAAATATTCCTGATGCGGTAACTGCAGCTCCAGCACCGGCACCTTTTATTAATAAAGGTTGGTCTACGTAACGATCTGTGAAGAATAATACGATGTTGTCCTTTCCTTCCAAATTGTAAAAGGGGTGGTCTTTAGGAATGAATCGCAACCCAACATTTGCTTTCCCGTTTTCGAATTGCGCTACGTATTTCAAACGAGATTCTTTGCTTAACGCTTCTTTATAAATAGTTTCAAAATGAGCGGCATGTGTCTGTAAAGATTCGAAAAATGCTTCATTTGAAGTCGTATTCAAACATTCTGCTGGCAGGAACGATTCGTTTGTGATTTCATCGATTTCCATTTTGTAACCGCTTTCTCGTATCAGAATCAATATCTTTCTGGCAACGTCAATTCCGCTCAAATCAATCTTCGGGTCAGGTTCTGTAAATCCTTGTACACCAGCTTCTTTAACAACGTCATGAAAAGTGTTATTTTCATCAAAATTATTAAAAATAAAGTTTAAACTTCCAGATAAAACGGCTTGGATTTTATTGACTTTATCGCCGGAGGCAACGAGATTTTTTATCGTATCAATGATTGGTAATCCAGCTCCCACATTGGTTTCAAATAGGAAAGGCGCATTGAACTGTCTGGATAATTTTTTTAGTTTTTTATAATTGTCGTATTCGGAGGCGCAGGCAATTTTGTTGCAGGTTACTACGGCAATATTTCTTTTTAAATACTGTTCGTAGGTTTTAGACACACTTTCATTTGCCGTGATATCCACAAAAATACTATTGCGTAAATTGAGCTCTTTTACATTTGCAATAAACTGTTCTTTATCCGCAGGTTCTCCAGTTTCTAAAGCAAATTTCCATTCTTTTAAGGAGATTCCGTCTTCATCAAAATGCATTTTTCGGGAATTTGACAACGCAATGACGCGCAGGTTTATCTTGAGCTTCTCTTTTAGGAATTTCTTTTGTTGGTGAATTTGTTCGATGAATTTCTCCCCCACATTTCCAACGCCCATTACAAATAGGTTTAACTGTTTGGTATTTTCTTCAAAAAAGTTTTCGTGCAATGAATTCAATGCTTTTTTCACATCTCTTTCGTTGATTACTGCCGAAATATTTCTTTCGGAAGCACCTTGAGCAATCGCTCGGATGTTGACGTTGTTTTTACCCAAAGTACTGAACATTCGACCGCTCAATCCTTGGTGGTTTTTCATATTTTCGCCTACCAAAGCAATGATGCAAAGGTTATTTTCAACAATGCATGGATCTATTTTATTTTGTAAAATTTCCACTTCAAAAGCTTTGTTGATGGCTTCTTGCGCCACATCGGCATCCGAATTTAGAATTCCAATACAAATCGAGTGCTCTGAGGAGGCTTGAGTGATGAAAATTACGTTGATATTTTTATTGGATAATACTTCAAAAAGTCTTTTGGATGAACCGGAAACACCAATCATTCCTGAGCCTTCAAGCGTAATTAAGGTAATAGCATCAATATGTGTGATACCTTTTACAGGATTTGATTGCGCAAAAACCTGATTTGAAATATAGGTTCCTTCAGCCTTAGGTTCAAAAGTGTTTTTGATCAGAATTGGGATATTCTTTCTTAATACCGGTTGAATTGTTGGCGGATATAAGACTTTGGCACCAAAATGTGACAACTCCATGGCTTCTTGGTACGAAATGTAAGCTATAGGTTGTGCTTGTTTTACAATTTTTGGATTGGCAGTATACATTCCGTTGACGTCAGTCCAAATCTCCAAGTCAGTTGCATCAAGAGCGCCTGCAAGAATAGCGCCTGTATAATCAGATCCTCCGCGCCCTAAAGTAGTATTGATTCCGTCTAAAGAGGCAGCAATAAATCCGGGCATAACCACTACCTGACTCTCATTCGAAGCAAAAAAAGCAACAATTAATTCATTGGAAGCATCAAAATTAACAATTGCTTTTCCAAAATGGTTATTGGTTTTTATTAATTCTCGGCTGTCTTTATAACAGCTGTTTTTTAGGTTTTGTTTTAATGCTTCAGCAATGATATACGAGGACAGTAATTCACCAAAACTCAAAATAGTATCTGAAGTTCTGGGAGATAATTCGCCTAAAAGGTAACATCCATCCAATAAGGTTTCCAGGTGATTGATGATTCTTTTGATATGGCTCAAAAGACTGCTTTGTTCGCTTACTGGTATAAGTTCTTTTAAGGTATCTAAGTGTTTTTTTTCTATATCGGCAAGGATAACTTTGAAATTTTCGTCTCCAGCGGCCGCTTTTTGGGAGGCAATTTGAAGCAAATCAGTAACTTTACTGAAAGCAGAAACCACAACGATTAATTTTTCTTCTTTTGCTTTATCGCTAACGATAGCTAAAACCAGTTTTATATTTTGTGCATTGGCAACCGAAGTTCCGCCAAATTTTAATACTTTCATAGCAAGTTATTTGTTTTTAATGTAATGGGGAGTCGCCATTTTCAGGATTAATTGCCTGCAGGAGATCTAATGGTGTGTGTTGTTTTTTTTGAAAAATGTAATGTTTGTTATACACTCAAGGTCTTTCTTTCTTGTGAAAAAAATATGATAAATAGGATTATATGTTGAAAATTTACCCCAAGGGGGTAGTTGTAGTTGTTGTAGTAAACGTAACAGCAGTGCTAACCCAGATTTGAGTTGTTATCGAAGCGTGATATGTAGCTTTGTTGTTTTCCATTTTGATCTTTCAAAAGTACAGTTTTTTATAAAAAACAAAGCGTTTGACAGTGTTTTTGCGAATATTTTAAAATAGGAGAAGCTATTTGCGGATTATGAAATATTGTGTTATATATCAAGTCTCAGATAAAACTATTCGTATAAATCTCTAAATTTTATAAAAATTGTGTGCAGCTGAAGTTCTATTTTTTGTAGTGCTTAAAGAATTTAATTCTCCTTAATTTGCATTCCAAGCAGGTTAATGGGTTTGTGTTTTTATGAATTAGTGCTTTAATGTTCTAAGGAAAAGGAAAGGAACAATCAAAATTTGATCTGTTAAAGTCATATAGTTATCGTTATCTGAAAGCTATTATTTGGTTTTTGTTTAACTATAAAATACCCGTTGGGTGTAATTATTCAAAACGTCAGTTCGAGTGTTTTTTTGTGTAGTAAAAACGGAACAAAAAATGTATCGAGAACCGTTTTTAATACTAATTTTCTAGTTCTCGATATAATCCCGCCCAAAAGCGGGATCACTCGAACTGACGAAAATTATCATCAAAAATTAATTGAACCCAACGGGTTATGAAATGTAAATTATTAGCAATAAATGTTGTGTATTTATAAAGATTTATTCAATTTTACCTTTTAAACACTATCAAAATGGATAATACGCATTACATTAGTACTGAGTTGCTTAGCTTGGAAACACTGGAGAAAATTGTCACACATCATAAATCATTGTCTTTGTCTGATGAAGCAAAAATAAATATTCAAAAATGTCGCGATTATCTAGATAAAAAAATGGCTTCACATTCGGATCCCATTTACGGTATAAATACAGGTTTTGGGTCGCTTTGTAATGTTAAGATTTCGAATGAAAATTTATCAAAACTTCAGGAAAATTTAGTCAAATCGCATTCCTGCGGAACGGGAGAGGAAGTACCAACTCAGATTGTGAAACTGATGTTGTTGCTAAAAATTCAATCGTTGAGTTATGGTCATTCCGGCATTCAATTACAAACAGTGGAACGATTGATTGCCTTTTATAACAATGATATTCTTCCGGTAATTTATACCCAAGGATCGCTTGGCGCTTCGGGAGATTTGGCTCCTTTGGCGCATTTATCATTGCCTTTATTAGGTGAAGGTGATGTGTATTTTGAAGGTAAGAAAGTGCATTCCAGCGAAGTTCTAAAACATTTTGGCTGGGAGCCAATAGTACTGCAGTCTAAGGAAGGATTGGCCTTATTGAACGGAACACAATTTATGAGTGCTTATGGAGTACATATCTTAATGAAAGTCAGCAAATTTTCTTATTTAGCAGATTTAATAGGTACTATTTCACTTGAAGGATTTGATGGAAGAATAGAACCTTTTAATGAATTGATCCATTTTATAAGGCCTCACAAAGGGCAAATTGTAACTGCTAACCGCATAAAAGGATTTTTGGAAGGGAGCGAAATTATCGAACAGGAAAAAAATCATGTCCAAGATCCATATTCGTTCCGATGTATGCCACAAGTGCATGGGGCTTCAAAAGATGCAATTGATTATGTAAAAAAAGTGTTCAAGACTGAAATCAATTCCGTTACTGATAATCCTAATATTTTTATTGAAAGTGACCAAATCATTTCCGGAGGTAATTTTCACGGACAACCTTTGGCTTTAGCCTTAGATTTTATGGCAATCGCTTTGGCTGAGTTGGGAAGTATTTCTGAACGAAGAACGTATCAATTGATCTCCGGAACTAGAAATCTTCCGGCATTTTTAGTAGATAATCCCGGTTTGAATTCTGGTTTGATGATTCCTCAGTATACAGCTGCCAGTATTGCCAGCCAAAATAAACAACTAGCAACTCCCGCCAGTGTAGATAGTATTGTTTCCAGCAACGGGCAGGAAGATCATGTGAGTATGGGGGCAAATGCTGCTACTAAAGCATTGCGGGTTTTGGATAATCTGGAACGCATTTTAGCAATAGAATTGATGAATGCTTCGCAAGCCATTGAATACAGACGGCCAATGCTGTCAAGTGATTTTATTGAAATGTTTTTACAGGCCTATCGTGAAGAAGTTCCTTTGATTAAAGAAGATCGAATTTTGCATTATGATATTGAAAAGACGGTTTCTTTTTTGAACAGTTTTCAAATAGAAAATGATTTGTTAACAATAGCTTAACATTAACAATTAATAATGAATTAATTTTGCCGGACTAAATTTTAATGAAATGAACATAAATAATTTTTTCCAATTTTTGGTTCCTAAAGACAAAAAGTTTTTTCCGCTTTTTGAACAAGCATCAAGTAATTTAATTGAAATTGCTACAAATTTGCACGAAGCTGTAAACCTTCCATTAAAGGAGCGTGAGGATCTTTTTCGAAAAATTGATGCATTAGAACAAAAAGGAGAGGATATAACACGTCAAACAAGTTTAGAGTTGAGTAGAAATTTTATTACTCCATTTGATAGAGAGGACATACACTCTCTAATCACTTCAATTGATAATGTAGCGGATAATCTTCATGGTGCAGCGAGCAGGATGAAATTGTATCAAGTTGATAAAATCACGAAATCCATTAGAAAATTGACTGAAATCAATCTTGAAGCATGTCAAAATATTGATGTAGCGGTAAGAGAATTGAGAGATTTAAAAAATATGAAGAACATCACGGATGCCTGCGTCAGAATTAACAAATTAGAAAATAAATCAGATAATGTTTATGATAAAGCAGTTCTTGATTTATTCGAAAATGAAACGGATGCAAAAAACATTATCAAGTACAAAGAAGTATTGTCAGTTTTAGAGACGGCTACTGATAAATGTAAAAGTGTAGCGAGTGTTTTAGAATCCATTTCTGTAAAACATTCTTAATTCATTCGTTTTATTCTGAAATTATAATTATGGAATTTACTCTACTTATAGTTATTATAGTCCTGGCTTTAATTTTTGATTACATTAATGGTTTTCATGATGCTGCCAATGCTATAGCAACCGTTGTTGCCACAAAAGTATTAACTCCTTTTCAAGCAGTTGTTTGGGCCGCTTTTTTTAACTTTTTGGCGTATTGGGTTTTTGGTTTTGGTGTTGCAGATACTGTGGCAAAAACAGCCAATACGATGGATATCAATTTAGTCGTTATTTTAGCGGGTGTAATCGCCGCTATCATTTGGAATTTATTCACTTGGTGGCAAGGAATTCCTTCTAGTTCTTCACATACCTTAATTGGTGGTTTTGCCGGAGCAGCTATCGCTCATGCCGGATTTGGTGTGGTTTCTTGGTACAATGTTGGAAAAGATGGAGGAATGCCTTCGGGTGTTTTGATCATCATTGCATTTATTATATTGGCACCTTTGTTAGGCGCTTTAATGTCTTATTTAATATCAATTTGGTTACTAAATGCCTCTAAAAAAAGTATTTATCCTAAAATATTTACAGCTTCTTTAATGATTTTGACCATCTGGTTTGTAGAAAGTCAAATGATCTATTACGACCAGATTAAAGACCCTCGTTTTCCATCGTCTACTTTTTGGAGTGTTGCGTTTGAATCCCATAATATCAAATGGTTTTTAGTGGCATTCATCGTTCTGTCCATAAGCGCCTTCTGTTTGATATTTAGTAGTTTAAATTTAAATCAAGCTACGGCCTGGTTAAAAAAAATGCAATTACTGTCTTCAGCAGCCTTTAGTTTAGGGCATGGAGGGAATGACTCCCAAAAAGTAATGGGTATTATTGCAGCAGCGGTTGCGGTTTATATTCACACCAGTGGTGTTGCTCAGGAATCGCTTCCAGCTTGGTTAGATGTGGTGCTTCCTAATGACGAAGGAGCCTTTAAAATGCCAACTTGGATTCCACTTGCCTGTTATTCTGCTATTGCAGCAGGGACTTTAAGCGGCGGTTGGAAGATCGTGAAAACAATGGGTTCTAAAATAACAAAAGTGACCTCTTTTGAAGGTGTTGCCGCAGAAACTGCCGGGGCACTGACCTTATATTTTACAGAGCATTTTAAAGTGCCCGTAAGTACAACGCATACTATTACTGGATCTATAATTGGAGTTGGACTTACTAAAAGAGTTTCAGCCGTGCGATGGGGAATGACCGTAAGTTTATTATGGGCTTGGGTTTTAACCATTCCAATTTCAGCAATATTAGCAGCAATCATTTACTATATTTTTAGTATTTTTATTTAATACTAAAAGAAAAATCATAATAAAAAACCATTCTTACTGAGAATGGTTTTTTTATGCTCCAAAAATATATTTGTTTAAAACAGAAGATCTTGTCTTTCTTTCGTTAAATATGTTTTTTATTAAAAGGCGTTAAGGTCAAATTTTGTGATTTTATAGGTGTGTTTAATTTTTTAACAGCACTTTATTTCAAGAAAATAAATTTCGTGAATATATATTGAGTTTTTTATGTCTAATTTATTCCACTCAAATTTTTATGAATGCGTCTTCGTTTGTAATGGGTCTGTTTTAAATTAGCATCTCCGGATATAATGCTAATATTTCCGTCTATTTCTAGGATTGCTAATTTTACATCTTTAAAATATTCGACTCCATGTTCATGCATGGCTTCTTTTAATTCATCAGAAGTGATATTTAATTTGCTAAGAGTCTTAAAATCCAAATTGCCGTTGTGTATAAGGATTTCTGGTTTTTCTTGCATGAAATCACTGAATCTTGGGTACTTAAACATCAATTTTTTTAAAATAAAATTGATGGTAAACAATACAGTTGCCGCAGCTAAACCTCCCGATAAACTGGTGTCGTTTCCTACCATTGCATTTTGAACAGAGTTACTGATTAGCAGAATTAATATTACATCAGCAGTGTTTAGTTGAGATAATTCTTTCTTGCCAAAAAGTCTCAAGGCAATAACCATAAAAAAATAAACGAAAATACTTCGAAGAATTATATCAAGATATTCGTTCATTTTTTTAGTTTTAAAGTAATTTTAAAAGTTTTCAATAGACTGTAAACGGCTACTGACTGCTATTTTATTTTAAAATTTTTCTCGATTGCTTTGATCATTTCGCCGGCAATATCTTTATTGGTAGCTCCTTCAATTCCTTCTAGTCCTGGCGATGAATTTACTTCTAATAACAACGGGCCTTTAGCGGAACGAATAATGTCTACACCTGCCACTTTGAGGTCCATTGCTTTGGTTGCTTTGATGGCAATACGTTTTTCTTCAGCGGTTACTTTTATAATAGATGCTGTTCCTCCAAGATGAATGTTAGCCCTGAATTCGCCCGGCATTGCTTCACGCTGAATAGCAGCCACTACTTTTCCATCAATTACAAAACAACGAATGTCTTTTCCATTGGCTTCTTTGATGAATTCTTGAACTAATATATTGGCATTTAAGCTTTTGAAAGCATTTATGACACTTTCTGCGGCTTTTTTTGTTTCTGCCAACACGACTCCTTTTCCTTGTGTTCCTTCTAGTAATTTCACGATTAGTGGAGAACCGCCCACCATTTTTATCAAATCATCCGTATCCAAAGGGGAATTAGCAAAACCGGTGGTAGGAATTTCAACCCCATGATTCAATAGTAATTGCAAAGAGTATAATTTATCTCGTGATTGTGTAATAGCATTCGATGAATTTAAGCAATATACTTTTAATGCTTCAAATTGTCTGGTCAAAGCGCAACCGTAAAATGTAATGCTAGGTCTAATTCTGGGTATAATGGCATCAAATTGATTTAGTATCTTACCGCCACGATAATGAATTTCTGGCGTTTTTGCATCCAGTTTCATATAACATTCCTTGATGTTCAGAAAGTGCATTTCGTGACCACGCATTTCGCCAGCCTCCATTATACGCTTGTTGCTGTACAATTCAGGATTACTGGCCAAAAGTCCGATGCGTAATCCGGAACTTGCTTTCTCGGAATTTTTATACAATTCTTTTAGACTGTCGGGTGTGGGTTGTCCTAAAAGATATTTTTGCTCCGGATCAACCAATACTCTTCCGCTCATGGCTTCACGGCCTAAAAGCATTCTGAAACCCATGGAATCTCGATTGGTCAATGTCATCTCAATAGGCCATTTTGAACTTCCTATTTGTAGATTTGTTTGAATTACATAGCGTTGTTCTCTAAAGCCACTTGAACTTTTAACGATGCGTTTATCAATTAAAGGCGCTTCACAATGAATTATTGTTTTTAAATTATTTTGGATTGGGTTAATGTCAAATTTCACCCAATTGCTTTCGTCTTTAATAAATGGAGCAATATTTATAGCGTGTAGCGCAGATGTTTTAGCACCGGAATCAACACGTGCTTTAATGGTTGGAATCCCTATTTCAGGGAATGAGCACCATTCTTCACTACCTAGGATAACTTTGTTTTCAGACATAAAGTAATTTTAATGGATCAATGTTATAAAAACCAAATGTAAATATTTGTTTTCAAAAAAAGTGTATTTTATCATAAAGAAAAAACCCGTTACGTTATAAAAACGTAACGGGTTATGGTTAAGATTCAAAGGAATTATTTAAGGATTTGTGGCTTCGCCGGCTTTATGAACCTGAACCGTTAATTCTTGTGCCCCTTCTTCGATATCCATGAAGATTTCATCTCCGGTTGTTATTTTCGAAGTGATAATTTCTTCTGCAAGGGTATCTTCAACATATTTCTGAATGGCTCTTTTTAGTGGTCTTGCGCCAAATTGCCTGTCGAAACCTTTCTCAGCTATAAATGCTTTTGCTTTGTCAGAAAGACTCAATTGATACCCTAATTCGGCAACACGGGCGAATAATTTTTTTAATTCGATTTCGATAATTAAATCAATATCATGTTTTTCTAAAGCATTGAATACAATTACATCATCAATTCTATTAAGGAATTCAGGAGCAAAAGTTTTCTTTAAGGCGTTTTCAATAATACTTTTTGAATTATCATCAGCCTGCGCTACTTTGGCAGCAGTTCCAAAGCCGACTCCTTGTCCAAAATCTTTTAATTGTCTGGCACCAACATTCGAAGTCATGATTATTATGGTATTTTTGAAATCAATTTTTCGACCTAAACTATCCGTTAAATATCCGTCATCCAGCACTTGTAATAACATATTGAAAACATCAGGATGCGCTTTTTCGATCTCATCCAATAAGACCACGCAATAGGGTTTTCTTCGCACTTTTTCAGTCAGTTGACCGCCTTCTTCATACCCTACATATCCCGGAGGTGCACCAACTAAACGAGAGATAGCAAATTTCTCCATGTATTCACTCATGTCAATGCGTACCAAAGCATCTTCAGAGTCGAATAACTCTTTAGCCAATACTTTAGCAAGTTGTGTTTTACCAACACCGGTTTGTCCTAGAAAGATAAAGGATCCAATAGGTCGATTTGGGTCTTTTAACCCGGCGCGATTTCGTTGTATCGAACGTGCAATCTTCATGACGGCCTCTCTTTGTCCAATAACTTTTCCTTCAATAAGTTCTGGTAATTTAGCCAATTTATTGCTTTCGGTTTGTGCTATTCGGTTCACAGGTATTCCGGTCATCATCGATACAACATCGGCTACATTGTCTTCCGTAACTTCTATTCTGTTGTTTTTTGAATCTTCTTCCCATTGTTCTTGTGCAATAGCTAAATCTTTTTCAATACGTTTTTCGTCATCACGAAGTTTAGCGGCCTCTTCATATTTTTGTTTTTTTACCACAACATTCTTCAGTTCTCGAACATCTTCTAATTGACGCTCTAAATCTAAAATCTGTTTAGGAACTTCAATATTGGTAATATGAACTCTGGAGCCTGCTTCATCTAAAGCATCGATGGCTTTGTCCGGTAAGAAGCGCTCAGACATGTACCTGTCAGTTAATTTTACACAAGCCTCAATAGCTTCTTGTGTATAAGTAACATTATGGTGGTCTTCATATTTATTTTTGATGTTATTCAAAATTGTAATCGTTTCAGTGACGGATGTAGGTTCTACAATTATCTTTTGAAAACGTCTCTCTAATGCACCATCTTTTTCTATGTATTGTCTGTATTCGTCTAATGTTGTAGCGCCAATACATTGAATCTCACCGCGCGCTAATGCCGGTTTAAACATATTGGATGCATCCAGAGATCCAGTTGCACCACCAGCACCTACAATGGTGTGAATTTCATCTATAAAAAGAATGATATCATCATTTTTTTCCAATTCATTCATCACTGCTTTCATACGCTCTTCAAACTGCCCACGGTATTTTGTTCCGGCAACAAGACTGGCTAAATCCAAGGTAACAACACGTTTGTTGAATAAAGTACGTGATACTTTTTTCTGAATAATTCGCAACGCTAGACCTTCGGCAATGGCTGATTTTCCCACACCTGGTTCTCCTATTAGTAATGGATTGTTCTTTTTTCTACGACTCAAAATTTGCGAAACGCGTTCGATTTCTTTTTCACGCCCTACAACAGGATCCAGTTTTCCTTCTTCGGCCATTTCTGTTAAATCCCTTCCAAAATTATCTAAAACAGGGGTTTTCGATTTTTTATTGGATTTGTTGGCTGGATTGTTAAAGGTGCCTTCTTTTAGACTGTCATCTTGTCCTGAATCGTCATTATACGATTCGTTTCTTGGCAATTTCTCTATAAATTCTTCTTCGTTTGGAGTCATGTTTAGATATTGTTCTTTAGCTATATCATAATCAATTTTCAGTTTATTCAATAGCTTGGTTGTTGGATCATTTTCATTTCTTAATATGCATAACAATAAATGTGCGGTGCTGATAGAGGAACTCTGAAAAACCTTAGCTTCTAGAAAAGTGGTTTTCAAAGCCCGTTCTGCCTGGCGTGTCAGGTGCAGGTTTTTCTTCTCAACATTTACTTCTACACTAGGACTTGCGGGGCTTAAGATCTCTACTTTTCTGCGTAAATGGTCTAAATCGACGTCAAGGTTATTCAATATTTGAATTGCTTTTCCGTTACCGTCTCTTAGAATTCCCAGCATTAAGTGTTCTGTTCCTATAAAGTCATGTCCTAGTCGCAAAGCTTCTTCTTTGCTGTAAGTAATAACGTCTTTTACTCTTGGTGAAAAATTATCATCCATAATATATATTTGATATCGTAAATTTAGTGAATTAGTGATAGAAAAACAAAAACCATTCCTATATGAAGTCGTGTCAGCTAAGTGACAAAAATTATCAAGATATTAAAGTTAAATTTACCTTAAATTATCAACTAAAAGCGAAGTTTTATTTGTTAATAAATCATTGAAATTAGTGTTTTAAAATAGGTTTAAAAATTTCAAAAAGATGTATATTGGCACGTTTTGAAACTAATATAATTTTTTAATATAACAACTTATGTCTGAAGGAGAAAAGTTAATTCCTATTAACATTGAAGATGAAATGAAAACGGCCTACATCGATTACTCGATGTCGGTAATTGTATCAAGAGCACTTCCAGATGTTAGAGATGGCTTGAAACCAGTACATCGAAGAGTCCTATTTGGAATGCATGATTTGGGTGTAAATTCTAGATCTGCCCACAAAAAGTCCGCAAGAATTGTTGGGGAAGTTCTTGGTAAGTATCACCCACACGGTGATACCTCAGTTTATGATGCAATGGTTCGTATGGCACAAGAATGGAGTATGCGTTACTTATTGATTGATGGCCAGGGTAATTTTGGGTCAGTAGATGGCGATAGTCCTGCAGCAATGCGTTATACAGAGGCTAGAATGCGTAAAATTTCAGAAGAAATCTTGGCGGATATAGATAAAGAAACTGTTGATTTTAAATTAAATTTTGACGATACGCTGGAGGAGCCAACAGTTATGCCAACACGTGTTCCTACCTTATTAATAAATGGGGCAACAGGAATTGCAGTGGGTATGGCCACTAATATGCCTCCTCATAACTTGACTGAGGTGATAAACGGGACATTGGCTTTCATGGACAATAGCGATATTGAGATTGATGAGTTGATGACGCATATCAAAGCCCCAGATTTTCCTACAGGAGGTGTTATATATGGATATGAAGGCGTTCGTGAAGCATTCAAAACAGGTAGAGGACGTATTGTAATGCGTGCCAAAGTAGGTTTTGAAGAAGTGGACGGAAGAGAATGTATTATCGTTACCGAAATTCCTTATCAAGTTAACAAGGCCGATATGATTAAGCGTACGGCTGATTTGGTTAACGATAAAAAAATTGATGGAATTGCGAATATCCGAGATGAATCGGATAGAAACGGGATGCGTATCGTTTATATCTTGAAACGAGATGCTACGCCAAACGTAGTTTTGAATACACTTTATAAGTTTACACAATTACAGTCTTCTTTCAGTGTAAACAATATTGCCATTGTAAAAGGGCGTCCGCAAATGTTGAATCTGAAAGATCTGATTCATTATTTTATAGAGCACCGTCATGATGTAGTGACTCGCAGAACGCAATTTGAATTGAAAAAAGCAGAAGCAAGAGCCCATATTTTAGAAGGTTTGATTATCGCTTCGGATAATATTGACGAAGTAATTGCTTTAATTAAAGCTTCAAAAAGCACCGAAGAAGCAAGAGAAAAACTAATCGAAAGATTCAATTTATCCGATATTCAATCTCGAGCCATTGTTGAAATGCGTTTGCGTCAATTAACAGGTCTTGAACAAGATAAGTTAAGAACAGAATACGATGAAATCATGAAGTTAATCGAGCATCTAAAAGCTTTATTAGCAGATGTAAACTTAAGAATAGCCTTGATTAAAGAAGAACTAACTGAAATTCGTGATAAATATGGAGATGAACGCCGTTCTGTAATTGAATATTCAGGAGGAGATGTAAGTATTGAAGATTTAATTGCCGATGAAAATGTAGTTATCACGATTTCACATGCAGGATATATTAAACGTACAAATCTTACGGAATACAAAACTCAAAACAGAGGCGGAGTTGGACAAAAAAGTGCAGGAACACGGGATCAGGATTTCTTAGAGCACATGTTTGTGGCTACGAATCACCAATATATGATGTTCTTTACCCAAAAAGGGAAATGTTTCTGGATGCGTGTTTACGAAATACCAGAAGGAAGTAAAACGGCCAAAGGAAGAGCAATCCAAAACTTGGTAAATATAGAAAGCGACGATAAAGTAAAAGCATTTATTTGTACTCAGGATTTAAAAGATCAAGATTACATCAAAAGTCACAACCTTATTATGGTGACTAAAAAAGGGCAGGTTAAGAAAACATCTTTAGAGAAATATTCTAAACCCAGAGTGAATGGAGTTGCTGCAATTACTATTAAAGAAGGGGATGAGTTATTAGAAGCAAAATTAACGAACGGGCAAAGCCAAATTATTTTAGCTGTGAAATCTGGTAAATTAGTTCGTTTTGAAGAAACTAAAACCCGTCCAATGGGAAGAACAGCTTCAGGAGTTCGCGGAATTACACTTAAGGATGATACGGATGAAGTAATTGGCATGGTCACTGTAAACGATATGAGCAGCGAAATATTAGTAGTTGCTGAAAACGGTTATGGAAAACGGTCTAGCCTTGACGAATACAGAATTACAAATCGTGGGGGTAAAGGAGTAAAAACCTTGAATATTACGGAGAAAACTGGGAAGCTGATTTCTATTAATGCCGTTACTGATGCGGATGATTTAATGATTATTAATAAATCTGGATTGACTATCAGAATGGCTGTAGAGGATTTGAGAGTAATGGGACGTGCTACGCAAGGTGTAAAACTGATCAATATAAAAGGAAACGATTCCATAGCTGCAGTCACTAAAGTAATGAAAGACGATGTGGCGGAAGTAGTTGTTGATGAAGACGGAAATATTATTGAGTCGGAAGCTATCGAAAGAGTAAAACCTGTTCTTGAAGTTCTTGAAGAGGATGGTGTAGCTGAAGAGGAGGATGAAGAGGACGATTCTGAAAGTGAAGACGAAGACACTGAAGACGAAGACGATTCAGATGACGAAGCTTAGTATGAATACTAATAACTGGTTTCAAAACTTCCAATCCAATTGGATTGGAAATTTTGAAATTAAATAAGTGTAGATTAAAAAAGAACTATTAAACAAGAACTATTAAACAAAATCGAATACCATGAAAAGTAAATATGTAGTACTAGCATCAGCGTTAGTGATTTCAGTAGCCACTTTTGCTCAAAAAGATCAAATTAAAGCCGCTGAAAAAGCATTAAAAGGGGGTAAATCTCAAGAAGCAGTAACCATTTTGATGGAAGCCGAATCTCTCATCGCTAATGCTAAAGAGGCGGAGAAAGCACAATTTTTCTTTGTAAAAGGAAAAGCTTTATTGGATTTAGCCAATAAAAAAGTGGATGCAGATGCTAATCTTTCGCTTGCGGCAAAAGCATATCAAGATTTAATTGATGCTGAAAAAGTTTCCGGTAAATTGAAATTTTCTACAGAAGCTGCAGCTTCAATTACAGAAATTAAATATAAATTGATTAATGCTGCCATAGCGGATTCAAAAATCAATAAGCATTCAAATAGTGCAAAAAAACTGTATGATGCATATTTATTAGATAAAAAAGACACTATCAATTTGTATTATGCGGCCTCTACTTATGTGAATGCAGCAGAATATGACACAGCACTTAAGTTGTATGATGATTTGAAAAACTTAAATTATTCTGGAAAAGGAACCAGTTTTTTTGCGGTGAATAAAATCACTAATGAAGAAGATCTTTTTACAACGGCTCCGGAAAGAGACAGAGTAGTGAAAATAGGGACTCACGAAAAACCAAGAACAGAGGCTATTCCTTCTAAAAGAGGAGAGATCTATAAAAACATAGCTTTAATTTTAGTGCAAAACGGAAAAATTGAAGAGGCTAAAAAAGCAATATCGGATGCAAGACAAGCAAATCCGGAAGATACTTCATTGGTTTTGACAGAAGCAAATCTTTATTTAGAAACAAAAGATTTTGAAATGTATAAAAAGCTGATCGCTCAAGTATTAGAGAAAAATCCTAATGATGCTGATTTAGTTTTTAATTTAGGAGTTCTTAGTGCTAATGCAAAAAATCAGGTAGACGCTGAAAAGTACTATTTAAAAGTTATTGAAATTAATCCTAAATACATTAATGCTTACATCAATTTAGCGGCCATGAAGTTAGAGGATGAAAAGGTAATTATCGATGAAATGAATAAATTAGGAACTTCTACTAAGGATATGAAGCGCTATGATGAATTGAAAAAGAAAAGAGAAAATTTATTCAAAGCTACAATTCCTTTTCTTGCAAAAGCAGTTGAACTAGATCCTAAAAATGAGGATGTTTCAAAAACACTTTTAGGCGTATATAGCGCTTTAGAAATGACAGCTGAATACAAGGCATTGAAGGCAAAGAATTAATGCTAGATTTTTAAATTTAAAAATAACCTCTCTCGAATTACTATTTTGAGAGAGGTTTTTTTTATATGATTTTTTTAATTACTCTTAATTTGTGTGTATGCTTATTGGTTTCGGCATTAAATATTCCTAAATGATCAAGCCTGTCAATTCGTACTTTTCCACTGGCATGAATGATGTAATTATCATCCATAATTATTCCTACATGGATTATGTTGCCTTCTTCGTTATCAAAAAAAGCGAGATCTCCTGGTTCACTTTCTTCTATAAAACTTAAAGCTTCCCCTTGTTTTGATTGTTGAGAGGCATCACGAAGCAATTTATATCCGTTCAGTTTATACACCATTTGAGTAAATCCTGAACAATCAATTCCAAAAGGAGTTTTCCCTCCCCAAAGATAAGGAGCGTTTAAATACATAAAGGCAGTTTTTATCAAATGCTCTTTTGTTTTTTTGCCACTTGTTTTTGTTCCATCAAACTCAAAATTCGAAATGTTTATCTCACTGTTATTTATAAATGAAACCGAGGATCCGAGCGGAATAGGAATTAATTGATTATCTGGAGTAGTGATATATTCAATTAAATCGGAATTCAATATGATCGTTTCTGCGGATAATTGATTAAAATTTGATTCTGAAATCAACTGTAATTGTTTAGAATCGATCCAGCCTTCATACTCGTCGTACTGTACTTTGATGCGAGACCATTGTTTCATTTGCTCTAAAATTTCAAAATGTTCTCCAAATAAAATTTGAGAAACAATTTCGCTTTTATCACTGGGTTCAAACCGAAGTGGTATCATTGCTAGATTACAAATTCCGAACATTTAGGGTAATTTATGAGTTTAGAATTAGGAGTTATATGTTTTTAATATACAACTCCTAATTTATAATTATTTTAAGCTCTTTCAATAACAATTGCTGAAGCACCACCACCACCATTACAGATTGCAGCAGCTCCAATTTTACCATTATTTTGTTCTAATACGTTGATCAAAGTAACAATAATTCTTACTCCGGAGCAACCTAAAGGATGTCCTAATGATACAGCACCACCATTCACATTAATCGTGCTGCTCTCTAGTCCTAAAATTTTGGCATTGGCTAGGCCAACTACAGCAAAAGCTTCATTGAATTCAAAATAATCAACATCAGTAATGGCTATTCCTGCTTTTTCTAATGCTTTAGGAATTGCTTTTGATGGACTTGTTGTAAACCATTTTGGTTCTTGTGCGGCATCTGCATACCCTTTTATATACGCCAGAGGTTTCAATCCTAAAGAGATTGCTTTTTCTTCGCTCATTAATATCACAGCTGCTGCTCCATCGTTTATTGTAGAAGCGTTTGCTGCGGTAACTGTACCGTCTTTTGTGAAAACAGGATTTAATGAAGGTATTTTGTCTAATTTTACATTAGAAAACTCTTCGTCTTTAGAAATTATAATAGGATCTCCTTTTCTTTGAGGAACGGCTACAGAGACAATTTCATTATCAAATTTTCCGGTCTCCCAAGCTTTTGCACTTCGCTCGTAGGATTGAATTGCGGCGTTGTCTTGGTCTTCTCGGGTAAAATTATATTCAGCAGCACATAAGTCCGCACAAACGCCCATTGCGTTGTTGTCGTAAGCATCAACAAGTCCATCTTTTTGTAAACCATCAATAAATGTTGCTGGACCAAATTTAGTTCCTGTTCTCAAATTCATATAGTGAGGAATTAAACTCATGTTTTCCATTCCACCCGCAACAACAATTTCAGCATCACCACATAAAATGGCTTGAGTACCTAGCATTACAGCTTTCATTCCAGAGGCACATACTTTGTTGACTGTAGTACAAGCAACAGAATTAGGTAAACCAGCATATAGTGCAGCTTGGCGAGCAGGAGCTTGTCCTACACCAGCTTGAACTACATTACCCATAAATACTTCATCAATTAAATTTGGATCCAATTTTATTTTGTCCAAAGCTCCTTTTATAGCCACAGCACCTAATCTAGGAGCGGTAACTGTAGATAATCCTCCCATAAAACTACCGATAGGTGTTCTAACAGCAGAAACGATAACAACTCTTTTGTTCATGATTTATATAATGTTGGTTTATGTAGCAAATTTAATCTTTTTTAAACAATTTCGTATTTTGATGTTGGGATAATCTCTTTTAAAAATTTATTTATATTCTATATGTTTGATTGTGAAGTCTTTTTAGAATTAGGATAAAAAATATTTAAAAAAAAGGTCTAAATAGTTGTGAGGAACGTAAAGATGTGTTAAATTTGCAACCGCAAAACAGGACACGTTTCTTTGAGCTTGGAGGGGTGCCAGAGTGGTAATGGAGCAGTTTGCTAAACTGTCATCGAGCAATCGGTGCCAGGGTTCGAGTCCCTGTCCCTCCGCTTTATATTTTTTTCGGGGTGTAGCGTAGCTCGGTTATCGCGCCTGCTTTGGGAGCAGGAGGCCGCAGGTTCGAATCCTGCCACCCCGACTAGTTTTTTACATGAGCAATGGAGGCATAGCTCAGCTGGATAGAGCACCTGCCTTCTAAGCAGGCGGTCGAAGGTTCGAATCCTTCTGCCTTCACTTTGAAAATCAAGCCTTTACCGAAATGTAAGGGCTTTTTTTATGCCTTGTGACGAACATTTGCCGAACATTAAAGGCAAAAAAAGTAAGATTATATTTTCTTATATTTGATGAAAATTTAATCTTATGGATATTAATAGCTTAAACTTTATTTATATTACAGTACTAAGCCTGTTTTTAATTTATGGAGTGTGGATATATTATTATACCACTAAAGATAGTTTTGTATTATTAAAAAAATCATTCAAGGACAAAACTGGAATCGATTTAAAATCGGAGTTTGATAAAGTGAAAATAAAAACACAATTAATTTTTTGTTTTTTGATTTCGTATTTATTTACTATTAAATGTATTCAATCGCACACTGAAGGCAGTCCTTTTTTTACTTATGCAGGATACTTAAACGTATTTTTTTTTATTTTGGGGTTAATTTTGATGCTTTCGTTTCACTATCGTACCAAAATATTAGCTAAAATGAATTACTATAGAAATATAGTAAGCCCAAATTCTAATACTTCTATACTTGAAGAATTAAAACCAAATAATTTTCAAATTAATACTTTTGAAAACATTCAAGCAACAAAAGAAGTTTCCGTTTCGTCTATCCCAAAAAAAGCAATTTTTAAATCATATTTAGCCGAAGATGAATTAAAGAATGAATATAATTTTAGAATTAAAAATGGAGATTTAATTGTTGTTTTTGATGATTTTAATTCCTTTGCTCAAGGCAAAAGTATAGAAAACAAAATCACTTGGTTATCTGAAGTGAATAATGCAAAAGTTAATGATGGACGTAAAGGAAATAAGAAAATCAGCAAGGCTAACTTATTAGACATGTATAAAGTTTTATTCAATGTTGATTACGAAAAATTAATAGCATCTGAAATAGTTATTCATGTAAATAATTATTTTTCATTCATAAGTGAAAATTTTCCAAACGAAAAAGAAATGAATGCTAATCATTTTAGCCGTTGGAAAAACAAATAAAAAGCATAAATTATTATAGAGAGATAGAAGTAACTTCTATCTCTCTATTTCCTACCCTCTTTTCTTATTGTTGATTTGCATTGCCGTTCCTAACTAAAGGAAAGGATAACTAAACAATGTATCATGAGCAATCTACAAATCGAAGAGAAACTATTCAATATACAGAATAGCATATCAAAATTAAGTCTAGCAGTTAAAACAATCTTTTCTGTTGAAGAAGCAAGTGCATTTTTAAACTTAAAGCCATCGTATCTCTACAAACTAACTTCGGACAAACGTATCAGGTTTTATAAACCGAATGGGAAATTATTATACTTCAAGAAAGAAGATCTCGAAAGTTTCTTACTACGCAATCCTAGCGAAACAATAAAGGAAGAAGATTCAATCCCACAAAACCACTGGAAAAAATAAACACAATAAACATAGCTAACGACTATGATTATTGTGTGTTATTTAGTTTTCAACCTATTGTGTATGCAAATATATGCACAATAATAATCTATTTGTGTATTATGGAGAAACAAATTTTCGAGCTTCCTAAGGAAGTTACGACTCCTTACAGCGTTTTACAGTCGGATATTAATAATTACCATTTATTTACTGATAATAATAGGATTTATATTCTAAAGGGGACTTCATCAAAACAATATTTTGAATCGATCTCTAATTTTGAAATTCAAATTTTGCAACATATTCAGGATGAAAAATTTCCAATGAAACTCTTGAAAGTTAAAAACGTTTTTGGTTTGCAGCGGATTTTCGATGTTTCTTCTGATTTGTTCAATACTCTGGGTGGTTTTGAAAATAGTATAGCACGTCAAGGAAATTTTTTATTTACCGGAAATGCAAGCGATTTTAAATTGTTGAAGGCTTTTCTTTTCGATAAGATGGGAAATGGAGAGAAATTGGAAAGTTTAGGCTATCAGAATGGCTATGATTTTTGGATTTGGAACAACAAAGTAAATTTATTGAACGGAAAAAGTATTGAGATCGATGAAAATGGAATTTTTAATCATAACCAAAAATCTTTTTATGTTCCATCTGCAAACAAGATATACATTAATAATCTGTCAGCATATCAACCACAAAAGAAGATGAAATTGGTTAATTCTGATATTGCAATGAGTACCTATTTACAAAAGATGATGGAGGTGCATAAAGATCATTCTATTACAGCGGTATTATTTACTATCAGCAGTATTTTCCAGGATATTGTTGTTAATCAGATAGGAAATTTTCCGATCCTATTCTTGTATGGTGCTGGTTCAAGTGGCAAGGATCAATTGGCAGAGTCATGCCAAAGCTTCTTCGGAATTCCACAAACAGCCATAAATCTGGAAGGTGGTGCTTCAACGCTAAAGGGACAAATTAGGAAGTTTGCTCAATTTACAAATATCATTTGCCATTTATCGGAATACAAACGGGGAGATTCAAAGCTTGACGGCACAATTAAGGGTTTTTGGGATAGACGTGGATACGAGTTCGGAACTATTGAAAGTAAAGTTTCTACTGATACTGTTCCAATTTTGTCTTCTACACTTTTGACAGGGAACGAATACCCCGAATCAGAAGCTTTAATTTCAAGACTTTTGTGGTTGGAGTTTCAAGCAAAAACATTTAGCCTTGAAGAAACTAAAAACTATGATCTTTTAAAAGATATGACAAAGAAAGGGATTAGTCATTTTACAGACGATTTGCTAATTTACAGAGACTTATATGAAGAAAAATTCAAAAGTAAATATAGAATGTGTAAAGAGAATTTTACCCCATTAATTGAAGTGCAGCATACTAGGGTAATAGGTAACTTGTCTGTTTTAGGAGCTACTTATGAAATATTCAAGGATTTGGTTGCTTTTCCATTCACTTACAATGAAATGGTTTCGCATTTTAAAAAATGTACAGAAAACCAAACAAGAAAACTGAATTCTTCAAGTATTGGTACAAAATTTTGGGACTGCTTCTTGGCATCGATGCGAGGAAATAAGGACGATAGAATTGTAGTGTTTCGAGATTTAAAACTAGAAGGAAACAATCTGTATTTTCAGTTTACCTCTTGTTACAACAAAATCCAAAGACAATGGGTATTACAATACAGGGAAACTGCACCAAACAAGGGACTAATTCAAGATTACTTGAAAAAAGATTCTTGTTTTATTAAAGAGATAAGTAGCATAAAATTTGAAAAGGGTAAAGATGCAAGAATTACTTCTGGTTATTTAGTAGATCTATCCAAATTGCAAATACATGGAGAAATTGTAAATGCAGTTGAATGGCAGATTTGTGAACAATAAAATAAAAAAATACTTAATCAGTGGGTTAAACGTATGATTATCATGACAGTATAAAAGATAAATTAAATTCAATTTTTCAAAAAAGTACTGTTTTGACTTCCTACACTTCCTACGTTTTTTTTAAGGTATTGATTATTAGTGTTATATAATTAAAAAGTAGTAGAAAACATAGTAGGAAATAGTAGGAAACCGTAGGAAGACATTTTAATGTTTCCTACCAGAACCTACACCTTTTTTGTTACTATTCAATGTAATGCATTAAAAATCAGTGAGTGTAGGTAATGTAGGAGGTGTAGGACGTGGTTTGGCTTTTAATAGGGTTTATGATTTTTCATCAGAAAAACAATAATAGCCAATAAATAAAAAATGTACAAATTGAAAAACGAGCAGAGTATTACAAATTATTAGGTAATTTTTTCTTCCCTTTTGTTCAAAATTTATGCAATTAAAATTAGAAAAAATCCTAAAGTAAGATTTGAAAACAACACATATAAAATTCACATTTAAACCCTTTTAACAAAAGGGTAATAAGACAAGTAAGTATTCATCGGATAAAGCAAAAAATAGCAAGGTGTGTTTTAATGCCGTTAAAAACTCCATTCTGCGAATTTCATTTTTAACGGCATTAAAACGCCTTGCCCTATCGGGAATTGAAAACCTCCGAAGTCGGGTTTCTAAAATATATAAATTATGAATAAATTAAATAGAGGAGGTAGACCGGAAAAAGAAGAAAAAAGGACTAAAGAAAAAAGAATATTGTTTACTGATCAAGAATTTGAAACATTAAATAAAATATATTCGGATTCAAAAATTTATCATAATTTGACGGAAATGATGAGAGATATATTACTGAAAAATGAATATAAAATTATAACAACCGATCAAAAATTAACATTAGAGACAAATTTATTAATTGGTTCCGTTAAGAAGATTGGAAATAATTTTAACCAACTATTAAAGCATTTAAATCAAAAAAAACTGGATAATTTTTCTACTGATGAAAAGAATATCATAATTTTTAATCTACAGGAAATTAGAAAATATTACATTAAAATTGAAAATTTTTTGAAAAATGATAGCTAAAATCTCTACTGGAAGTTGCGTTACTGGAATGGTTAATTACAATCATAGTAAAATAAGTCAAACAAAAAACGAAGAACAAAAAGGAATAATATTAGGTACAAATAACATTAATTCAGAAGAATTGAATGCTATTGTAAACGCTATATCAAATGCTAATTCAAGAAATAATAACGTTTCAAAACCCAATATTCATATAAGTTTATCTTTCCATAAAGACGATATTTTAGACAATGAAACCATTTATAAGATAGCGGAAGACTACATGAAAGACCTGGAATATTCAGAGCAACCTTATGCGGTTTACAGACATTTTGATAAAGAACACCCTCACGTACACATCGTATCCTCACAAATTAATCATTTAGGAAAAAAAATTAATGATTCTCATGTCAAAAGAAGAAGTTATAAAATTACTAGACAACTCGAAGAAAAATACCAGATTACAAAAGCAGTTGACAAAAACGAAATCTTTGATAAAAAGGATCTGTCAAAGGCGATTAACGAACACTTGGAAGAAGGAAAACACAGTTTGTCTGCCATAATGAAAAGAATATTGACAGACGTTTTAGAAAAAAAGCCAACTGAAGAAAAACAATTTGACAGTTTGTTACAAGAATTTCAACTAATAAGAACCATTGTTTGTGATGAAAAAGGAAAACAAAAAGGACATTATTTTGATTTGCGCCCAATAGAATACATTGAAGGTCAGATAGAATATTTAAAAGAATCAAACAAAATTCAAGGATCAGAATTAGACCCGAATTATGGATTTATAAATATTCAAAACACACTACTAAATAACAAAGTTGAAAAAGAAAAACTGCTCAGAAATATGATGGGTAGGGTTTATTTTGTTATCAATCCTATCCTTAAAAACGCTGAACTTTCATTAAAACCAGAAAAATTAAGTGGCTTAATAACTCAATTAAAGCGGAAAGGGATTGAGTTAGAAGTAAAAAGAAGCCAAACAGGGGAGAACCCCAATTCAATTTATGGATTGCGTTTTAAAGATATTAGGGAAGGACATATTTACACTGCTTCGGATCTCAGAATTAAAACAAAAGATTTTTTAGGAACGATAGATGACGATATGAAAAATTTATCATCGAAAGGAATAAGTGATTTACTTTCAGAAAAAAATGAAGAAAAAAACGCAATTTCATTCCCAAAAAATGAAGAACACACCTATGAAAACCATTTAAATGTTTTTGATAACTTATTAAGCATCTTTTCTTCATCTATTCCTACCAATCAGGAATCAAAATTACCAGTTATAAAGAGAAAAAAGAAACGAAGAATGTAACTACTATTTCATTTTCAATGGTGGCAAACTTAGTTGTGAATTATAATTATTCCAATTAAAGTGTGCCGATTTTTTTTACCAAAATGACTAAAACTATACTATTAGAAACAAAAGGAAAGTAAAAATTGATTTTATTTGTTGCCTTTACGGTTTTCCGCATTCTACAAGATTTTTTTTTCAATACCTTAGCGAATAATATAATTTTTCAGAAAACACTTCTTAATAATGACCAAACAAGTTACTCCTAAACAAGTAAAACCCAAAAAAGAAAAAAGCATAGAAGAAACCCTTTGGGATTCAGCCAACAAACTACGAGGAACCGTAGAATCATCAGAGTACAAGCACGTGGTTTTAGGATTAATCTTCCTGAAATTTGCCAGTGACAAATTTGAAGAGCGCCGTAAGGAACTGATTGCTGATGGAAAAGAAAAGTACATCGAAATGAAGGAGTTCTACAATATGTCGAACATTTTCTTTTTGCCTGAAGAATCCCGTTGGTCATTCATTATAGAAAATTCTAAACAAAGCGATATTGCCCTGAAGATAGACACCGCTTTGCATACTATAGAAAAGAACAATCCTGCCCTGAAAGGCGCTTTGCCCGATAATTACTTCTCCCGCCTGAATATGGACGTGAGTAAACTAGCCGCTTTGTTGGATACCATCAACAATATTGACACGATCAAGGACAAACAAACTGACATTGTGGGCCGTGTTTATGAATATTTTCTAAGAAAATTTGCTATTGCCGAAGGGAAAGGAAAAGGCGAATTCTACACCCCAAAAAGTATTGTAAATATTATCGCTGAAATGATTGAACCCTACAAAGGTATTATTTACGACCCCGCTTGTGGATCTGGTGGTATGTTTGTTCAGTCTATGAAATTTATAGAAAGCCACCACGGGAACAAAAAAGAGGTTTCCATCTACGGACAGGAATATACGGCCACAACTTATAAACTAGCCAAAATGAACTTGGCTATACGAGGAATTAATGCAAATTTCGGAGATATTCCTGCCGATACTTTTGGGCGTGACCAACACCCCGATTTGAAAGCCGATTACATTATGGCAAACCCACCATTTAACCAAAAAGACTGGAGAGCTGCTAATGAATTAATTGATGACCCTCGCTGGAGAGGTTATGAAGTTCCTCCTGTTAGTAATGCTAACTATGGATGGATTCTAAATATGGTAAGCAAATTATCTGATAACGGAGTTGCTGGATTTATATTGGCAAATGGAGCCCTTTCTGGTGGTGGTGAAGAATATAAAATTCGTAGAAAACTGATTGAAAACAAATTGGTTGAAGCGATTGTTATTATCCCTAGAAATACATTTTACACTACTGATATTAGTGTTACCCTATGGATTCTAAATAAAAATAAAAAAGCAAGAGTTGTAGAAATAAATGGTGTTCAAAAAAACTTCCGTGATAGAGAAGAAGAAATTCTTTTTGTAGATTTAAGAAGATGGGGTTCCGAATATGAAAAATCATTTATTGAATTATTGTCTGATGATATTACTAAAGTTGCAGAGAATTATCATAACTGGCAACAGACTTCATTTGAAACCAAGTACAACAATGTTCCAGAATATTGTTATTCGGCAAACCTTGATGAAATTAAAAGAAATGACTTTTCATTAGTTCCAAGTAAGTACATAGAATTTGAGGATAGAGATAGTACAATTGATTTTGATACTGAAATGGTTAGAATTCAAAAGGAATTTAAAACCATCCTTGCTGAAGAAGTAGAGTCGCAAAATCAATTAAGAAATGCTTTTAAAGGATTGGGTTATGAAATCAAATTATAAGCGTTTAGGTAATTACATAAGGCTAGTGGATAACCGGAATACTAATATGAAAGTAAACCGTTTACTAGGTATTAACATCACTAAAAATTTTATGCCTTCGGTTGCTAATGTTTCAGAAACTGATTTATCGAGGTATAAAGTTATTGAAAAAGGACAATTTGCTTATAGCGCCATGCAAGTAGGACGAGATGAAACTGTTCGAGTTGTATTATTTACCGATGATGCACCAGCTATAATTTCACCAGCTTATTTGGTCTTTGAAGTAATTGATATTACGGAAGTATATCCTGAATTCTTAATGATGTGGTTTCATCGCCCTGAGTCTGACAGGTATGGATGGTTTATCAGCGATAGTACAGTACGTGCTAGTTTAGAATGGGACCGTTTTTGTGAAATACAATTGCCAATACCTGATATTGATGCTCAAAAGTATTATGTTGACATGTATCAAGGTTTACTCAATAATCAAAAAACATATCAAAAAAGTCTTGAAGATTTACAAATTACAACTAATTCTTTTTTAGACAATTTTAAAAATCTAAAAACCAAAACTGAATTAAGAAGAGTAATTGAGCTTGTTGATGAAAAAAATTCAAATTATGACGTAAAAACTTTACTGGGCATAAACGTAAAAAAAGAATTTATGCCTTCTAAAGCTAATGTTTCAAATACAGATTTGGGAAAATACAAAATAATTAACAAAAATCAATTCGCATATAGTGCAATGCAAGTTGGTAGAGATGAAACCGTTAGAGTTGCACTTTATGAAAAAAATAAGCCAGCAATAATATCACCTGCGTATAATGTTTTCAGGGTAAAAGATACAAATGTTGTACTTCCAGAATTTTTAATGATTTGGTTTCATAGACCTGAATTTAATCGATATGGTTGGTTTATTAGTGATAGTAGTGTAAGAGCGAGTCTTGAATGGGAACGATTTATTGATATAAAATTACCAATACCTGATATTGAAATTCAAAAATCAATTGTCACTATTTTTCATGCTCTTCAAACTCGAAAAAGAATAAATGAACAATTAAAAGACATGATTAAACCGCTATGTCCCATTTTGATGAAAGGTGTTACGGATAAAGTTAATGAAAGTACAATAGTTTAAATTGAAAAAGTTTTTAGTCGAAAAAATTTAAAAAATAATGAGAACCAAAAATTAGAGGAATTGAAAGAGTTACTATTAGCAAAAATGACAAAAGTTGATACTGAAAAACAATTAGTTAAAATCGATGTTTGATATGGATGATGAATTAAAATACATCGATTCTTTGAATGATTTTGAATTGGTTCAATATTTTCAAGATAATTTAATTGTCCGTGCTACCGGCGGCAGTTTTCGCGAAGATACTTATATTAAAAGTCGAAATTTATTGATTGGAAATAAATCGATTTCTCATTTATTACCTAAGTGGTTAAACAATAATCGTACTATCGATCAGTTTTGGACTTTTATAAAAGCTCGTTACAGCACTTATCAGGAAAGAAGAGATTTTATTTGGAGTGAATTCAATAATTTACTTTCTCATCTTGAAACAGGTAAGACATCGCCATTAAATGAAATAATTATTTTTGATGAAGTACATATTCATGCTTTGTGGCAAAAAACAATTGAAAGAAAAGAAAGTGATCCCGAAGGAGCAATTACAGCTGCCAGAACTTTAATCGAAAGTGTATTGAAACATATTCTTGATGAGCAATCAATTATTTATAATGAAGGTGCCGATCTTCCTGTATTATATAAAGAAGTAGCAAAATTCTTAAATTTAGCTCCTGAACTTCATAATGAAGGAATATTTAAGCAAATACTTGGTGGTGTAACAAGTGTTGTAACTGGTTTGGGAGCTTTACGAAATAAATTAGGTGATGCACATGGAAAAAGTAAAACGAATGTGAAACCAAGTGTTAGACATAGTGAGCTTGCCGTAAATTTAGCAGGTTCAATGGCGGTGTTTTTATTTAAGAGTTATTCGGAGAAAAAGAATAATTTTTAAACAAATGCTTTCTTTAAAATGTTCAAAGTTAAAACTGAAATACTATAATTAATTATGGAAACAAGAAAAATATATAAATGCTTCATATCGTCTCCTGGAGATTGTAAAAATGAAAGAGAGGCTTGTCAGAAAGCAATAGATAAAATAAACATCGGTTTAGCGAAACACTTAGGTGTTAATTTTGAAACCTTTATGTGGGAATATGATGTACTACCAGATATGGGAAAAAATGGGCAAGAAATAATAGATGAATATATTGTAAAGTCTAAATATGATATTTTTATTGGTATAATGAAAAATAGATTTGGGCATCCAACAAAAAAAGCAGGCAGTGGTACTGAGCATGAATTTAATGATGCGTTGGAAAGAAAATTAGAAGATGATAATTCGATACCTAGAATAATATTCTTTTTTGGAAAAGAACTTATAGATCCTGATAATTTTGATCCAGAGCAATATCAAAAAGTAAAAGAGTTTAAAAGAAAAATTGGGGATGAAGGACTGTATATAGCTTTTGATGGTATTACAAATTTTGAAAATTTACTTGAAAAAAAAATTGAATTATTTATAAAGGAAAATTCCGCAATTTCTCAACCTGAAAAAAGAATTGAAGAAATTGATTTGATTGCAAAAAAAATGCAAGATGATTTAGATGAATCTTTAAAATCATATAATGAGGCAATTCCTGTATGGATTGATCCTATTATAAGTTCTAAACGTGAAGTACCAAAAGATCCAACAAAAAATCACGAATTCAAAGTAGATTTAAAAGGGATAATTAATAATCCTAATAATTATATTATTAAAGCTCCTTCTGAATTTGGATTGACAAGCCTAGCTCATTTTATAAAATTGGAAGCTTGGAAAAATGGAAAAACATTTTTATATATTGATGCTAAAAGAACTAAAAAGCATAAAATAGTAAGAGATATTTATAGCACATTAGAAAATTATTATTTCACAAAGGATGTAAATAAAATAGATTGTATACTATTAGATTCTGTTTGCCTTGAAGAAAATGGGATTATGCAAATGGTTAAAAATATATGTGACTCGTTTACTGAAATCCCACTTATTATTCTTAACACTATTGATAATAATTTTTTCTTAAAATCAGATGAAGATGATAAAGTAGAAATTAAAAGGAAATTCACATCCTATTATTTATTACCTCTGCCTCAAACAGAAGTAAGAAAGTTAGTCAAATCTTATACATTCATAAAATGCATTGAAGAAGATGAAGAATCTATGTTAAGTATGGTTACTAAGGACTTAGAGACTTTAAACATGCATAGAACAGCAAAAAATTGTATCTCAATTTTAAGAGCTTCGTCAAAAATAGGAACTGGATATTCACCAATAAACCGAACAAAATTATTAGATACTTTACTCAGTATCGTTTTTGAAGAATATGAAATACCAACCTACAAAGACAAAAAACCAGATATAAAAGACTGTACATTTGTTTTAGGGTATTTTTGTGAACTACTAACAATTCAAAACGATTTTGAATTCACTGAAGATTTTTTCATGTCTAATCTTAGAGATTTTTGTGCTAAGAATTATATTGAATTAGATTTAAATTATTTATTCAATGCATTAGTGGATAACTCAATATTTGGTAGAATTGGAGTAAATAACTTTTATTTCAAAAATTCCTATTGGGTCTTTTATTTTTTAGCTCATCACATGAATCTAAATAAAGAATTTCTTGATAATGTATATGAAAATAGTAGATACATTGATTTTCCTGAAATAATTGAATTTTACACGGGAATTGATAGAAATAAATCAGATGCATTAGTAATGCTTATAGAGGATATTGAAGAGACTTTAAAATTAGTGAGAAATAAAGTCAAAATTGATGATAATATAAATCCATACAAATCCATCTCATGGAATCCAGATGTTTCTGTTTTAGAAAAAGAACAAGAAAAAATCAGTAAAAATGTTATTTCTTCTGGTTTTCCTGATGAAGTTAAGGATAAATATGATGATAAGCATTATGACCAAATAAGACCTTATAATCAAGTGATTAGTTCTGTTTTGCGAGAATTTTCATATCAGGTTTTAATGCGTCAAATATCAGCTGCTTCAAGAGCTTTAAGAAATAGTGATTTTGTTAATCCAGAATTAAAAAAACAGATGTTAGACAAAATTGTTCAATCATGGAATGAAATAAATAAAATGTTAATTGTTCTTTCTCCAATACTTGCAGATAAAGGAAAAATTGCGTTTCAAGGTGCTAGCTTTTTTCTAAATGAAGATGATTTTAATATTACAGACCCAAATGAGAAAAGATTAGCTGTTTTACTTGCAATTCCATCAAATATTGTAAGGCTTTTTAAAGATGATTTATTTTCAAATAAAATGGCTCCTCTTATTTGTGATAAAGCCGTCAATGAAACTAATAGTCTTATAAAACATGAATTAATGATTTTGATATTAGCAGAAAGACCAAAAAATTGGAATAAACTTATTGATAACTACATTATCAGTTTAGATAAAAATTCGTTCTTTCTATCGGATGTCCTAATTACTTTAGAATTCCAATATAATTATAAAACAACGGAAATTGATCAAAGAAGAATTATTGATTTATTAATGCAAAAATGCAGGGCAAAACATATTTTTAAAAGTAATAATCCTGATTTGGGATTAATTAATAGGCTAAGACAACTAGATAAAAAATAGAAGGGCAAGAAATCAAATAACTTCTGAAGATTACACAAAAGTTGAGAACTCAACTCTAAAAAAAATTTCAGTTGGATGGTCACCTTGTTGATGATATTGGTTCAGTTTTGGCAGCTGAGAAATATGGCCTGTACCTTAAATTTTGAAATGAAAAATTCACAAACTGATAAAATATGTTTATGGTGTTTAGCGAGAGAACCAAAAGTTACTTTTGTTAAAAAAGCACACACTATTCCTAAATCATTAGGAGGACAGAATTACAATAATAATGTATGTGATGATTGTAATTATTATTTTGGAAACAGAGATAGCCATAACGGAAAATATTCGATAGAAGTTGCCTTGAAAGAAGCATTTTCTATTTCTAGAAAAAGATTTTTATTAGGTGGTATACCTAAAAGAAAGGTTGGGGAATTTAAATCCCAATTTTTTGAGATGAAAGAAAGAAATGGTAAATATAGATTAGCTGTTAGACCATCATATATGTTTGCCTCACAAATAGAACTTTGTAGAGCTTTTAAAAGAGGCTTGTACAAAATGTATTTAGAGGAGTTAAATAGGCAATATGGTAAAGGATTTGAATTAGACTATAATATTATTAGACATTTTGCCCGATACAATTTTAGTGATTTACCTGTTTTATATTTTACTAGAAGAATTGGAGTTATGATTTTTTTTAAAAGTGAGGCTGAAACACCAATTTTATATTTTGACAGGATGAATTACTTGTATTCAGACAATAAATTTGTTGAGATTGAATTTCTAGGTCATGTTTTTGGGTTTCCTATTACAGATTTTTCAGTAGAAGAATTTGAGGATTATGCACAGAAGTCCATTGAAATGAAGAAAGATTTTTTTGTAGAAGCGAAAGTAATTGAAAAATTTACTGATGTTGATATTAGTTTGAGTATTATGAATAGTTAAAATGTCAAGTTTTCTGTTCAAAAAACTTACATTTAAAAATAAATAAATATGAGCGAATCACAAAACATAGAATGGAAACGAAGTTGGCATGACGACTATCTGAAATGGGTATGCGGTTTTGCCAATGCGGTGGGTGGTACAATTTACATCGGTAAGGATGATGATGGTGGTGCGGTAATGCATTTGGAGCATTACAAAGCCTTGATGGAGTCCCTTCCCAATAAAATTCGTGAAAATTTGGGTATCATCTGTGATGTCAACTTGCATGACGAAGAAGGGAAAAAATATATCGAAATCAAAGTCAATCCGTATTCGGTTCCTGTGTCGCTCCGGGGGCGTTACTATTACCGTTCGGGCAGTTCCAAAATGGAAATGACAGGAAATACCCTAAACGAGTTTTTACTCAAAAAAGCAGGTAAAACTTGGGATGATGTCATTGAGGAAGGTGCCGGTTTGGATGATATAGACGACACCAGTATCAAAACATTCATCAAAGATGCCTTAAAGAGCGGGCGTATGCCCAATGATATTGGAGAACTTTCTACCGTAGAACTTTTGGAGAAAATTCGTTTGCTCGATCACGGGAAACTCAAAAGAGCAGCCATAATCCTCTTTGGTAAAGACCCAAATCGTTTTTATCCCAACATTAAAGTAAAAATAGGTCGTTTTGGTGTCAACGATGCCGACCTGCGTTTTCAGGAAGTGGAAGAAGGCAATATTATGGAATTGCTTAAAACAGTTCCCAATCAGTTAAACTACAAGTTTTTCACCAAACCCATTGACTTCGAAGGTTTGCTACGCATAGAAAAAGACGAGTATCCTGTAGCCGCCATACGAGAAATGCTGCTGAATGCTTTGGTACACCGTTCCTATATGGGTTCGATGATTCAAATGCGTGTGTATGATAATAAATTAACTATTTGGAACGAAGGTTTACTGCCTGAAGGTATGGAACTGGAAAGCTTGAAACGCCACCATATTTCACGTCCCAGAAATCCTTTGATAGCCGATGTTTGTTTCAAAGCGGGTTATATTGATTCTTGGGGTCGTGGTACTTTAAAGATTTATGAAGCCAGTAAAGAGATGGGCTTGCCGGAACCAGAAATCACAAGCTTAGATGGTGGTATTTTGGTTACTGTATTTAAAAAAACAACTTGGTCGCCAAACGATAAAGTTGACGACCAAGCTGTTATCCCAGCTGGTACAACGAAGTCTATAGAAGATCTCCAAAAAGAATTTGGGTTATTGTCAGACCGAATTACTCTCGGGAAGGAAACGAACATCGCTTTTTTGCAGGGTAATTACGGGGTATTTACGGAAGAAATACGGAAGAAATACGGAAGAAATACGGAAGAAATACGGAAGAAATACGGAAGAAATGCAATTGATATTCTTACGCTCTTCATGCTTGAGCCATCCATTAGGTCTAAAGATATTGCTGTTATTCTTGGTCTAGCGGCAAGTACAATAGAAAAAGTTATCGCTAAATTTAAGGATGATAAAGTGATTGAAAGAGAAGGTTCAACAAAAAGTGGGTATTGGAAAATAATAGAACAAAAATGAAATTCACCGAAGCGCAATTAGAAAAGGCATTTATATCACTACTACAAGAAGAGAAAATGACGCACCTTGCAGGCGGGGAAGTGCGTAAAACAGAATTCAACGGTTTTGCGGAACCACCAACTGTTTATGGCCATGTAGTAAGTGAAAAAGTCTTGATTATAGAAGATCTGAAAAACTATTTGCGCAACCAATACATGACCGAAAATATTACCGAAAACGAAATTGATTCCATCATAAGGGATTTAGATCGTTTGCCTGCTTCTGATTTATACGAGACCAACAAAACCGTTATGAAAATGGTGAGTAATGGTTTTCTGTTGAAACGCGAAGACCGTAACCAGAAAGATGTTTATATTCAGTTGATTGATTATACTGAGGAGGATAATAACACTTATAGGATTGTCAACCAGTTGGCGATTAAAGGGTATGAAATGCGTATCCCCGATTTAATTCTGTACATCAATGGATTGCCATTGGTGGTTTTTGAATTCAAAACAGCCATTCAGGAAAACACCACGATACACGATGCTTATGTACAATTAACCACAAGATACAAAAGAGATATTCCGGAACTGTTTAAATACAATGCGTTTTGTGTCATTAGTGACGGAGTGAATACCAAAGCCGGTTCTTTCTTTGCGCCCTACGAATTCTTTTATGCTTGGCGCAAAATTGAAGGCATGGTCAATGAAGTAGATGGCATTGACGCCATGTACACTCTAATTCAAGGCATGTTTAATCGTAAAAGATTGCGGGATATTATTCACAACTTTATCTATTTGCCTGATAGTTCCAAGAAAAATGAAAAAATAGTCTGTCGATATCCGCAGTATTATGCAGCTACAAAACTTTTTGAAAATATAAAATTACACCAACGCCCAGATGGTGACGGTAAAGGGGGAACTTATTTCGGAACCACAGGATGCGGTAAAAGCTACACCATGTTGTTTTTGAGTCGCTTGCTAATGAAAAGCACTTATTTTGGAAGTCCTACCATTCTTCTCATTACAGACAGAACAGATTTGGACGATCAATTGTCGGGACAATTCACCAATGCCAAAGGATTTGTAGGGGATGATACTATTATTAGTGTTGAAAGCCGATCTAATTTACGTGAATTAATGCAAGGCAGGAATAGTGGCGGAGTCTTTTTGACAACGATTCATAAATTTACGGAAGACACTAAATTATTAACGGACAGAACAAATGTAATTTGCATTTCAGACGAAGCGCATCGAAGCCAAACCAATTTAGACCAAAAAGTAAAAATAACAGAGAAGGGTGTAACTAAAACTTTTGGTTTTGCTAAATATTTACATGATTCCCTACCCAATGCAACCTATGTAGGTTTTACAGGAACACCCATTGATGCAACTATTGATGTTTTTGGGGATGTTGTTGATGCCTATACAATGACGGAATCTGTTGCAGATGAAATCACGGTGCGCATCGTTTATGAAGGACGTGCTGCCAAAGTTTTATTGAATAACCGTAAACTTCAAGAAATTGAAGAGTATTACAATCGTTGTGCAGAGGAAGGCAGCAATGAACACCAAATAGAAGAAAGTAAAAAAGTGATGGCGCAAATGAATGCGATCATCGGAGATCCAAAACGTTTAAAGGATTTGGCTGAGGATTTTGTAACCCATTATGAAAATCGAGTATCCGAAGGGGCTACAATAAAAGGAAAAGCTATGTTTGTTTGCAGCAGCAGCAGACCCATTGCTTATGAGTTATATAAAAACGTTTTGGAACTAAGACCAGAATGGGGCGAAATAAAAGTTTGTGATGAAGGTGCTATCCTCACGGATAAAGAGAAAAAGGAGATCAAACCGATGGAACGCATGAAAATGGTTATGACTCGTGGAAAAGATGATCCTGAAGATATGTATTATTTATTGGGTACAAAAGAGGATCGAAAAGAAATGGATCGCCAATTTAAAAATGAAAAATCCAATTTCAAAATAGCGATTGTTGTCGATATGTGGCTAACAGGTTTTGATGTTCCGTTTTTAGATACGATGTATATTGACAAACCGATCCAGCGACACAATCTAATCCAAACCATTTCAAGGGTTAACCGTAAATTTGAAGGAAAAAACAAAGGCTTAATCGTAGATTATATAGGTATTAAAAAACAAATGAACTTGGCTTTAGCACATTATAACAAAAAGGATTCCGATATTTTTGAAGATATCGAGCAATCTATTATAGTGGTTAAAGATCAATTGGATTTATTGCACAAACTCTTTCATAAATTCGATAGTAGTAAATACTTCAACGGTACGCCACTCGAACAGCTAAATACCTTAAATAAAGGGGCTGAATTTGCGCAAATAACACAAGAAATAGAAAAGCGTTTTATGTATATCGTAAAACGTTTGAAATTAGCTTATGACATTTGTTCAGGTAGTGAAGCTTTCACGCATCACGATAGAGATGAAATTCATTTCTTCTTAGCTGTTAGATCCATTGTTTTCAAATTAACTAAAGGAATAGCGCCAGATACTGCACAAATGAATAATCGTGTCCGGAACATGATTCAAGAAGCAATTGAGAGTGAAGGTGTGGAGGAAATCTTTAAATTAGGTGAAACAGGCGAAACAGAGGTGGATATTTTCTCGGATGATTACTTAGCAAAATTAGATAAAATCAAATTGCCCAATACTAAAATCAAATTATTGCAAAAACTCTTAGCAAAAGCTATTGAAGACATACAGAAAATCAATAAGATTATAGGGATTGATTTCACAAAACGCCTCCAATTTATTGTCGATAAATACAACGAACGAAAAGAAAGCGATGTATTAGATAGTATGGTATTGGAGGATTTTACCGATGAGATTATTGATTTGTATTTTGCTTTAAAAAAAGAAAAAGATTCCTTTAAGGATTTAGGAATAGACATTGAAGAAAAAGCGTTTTACGATATTTTAAAAGCCTTGGCGATTAAGTATGATTTTGTTTATCCAGAAAACAAGCTTATTATACTTGCTCAAAAAGTAAAAGAGGTCGTTGATGATAAAGCAAAATATACCGATTGGAGTAAACGTGACGATATTAAAGCTGAATTGAAAGTAGGCTTGATTATTCTGTTGGCAGACAATGGTTATCCCCCTGTAGATAGAGACGAAGTTTATAAAGAAATTTTTGAGCAAGCAGAGAATTTTAAGAAGTATAGAGCCTAGAATAATTAGTTTTTAATACAATTTTCTAAAAGTTATGAAAATACAATATTGCTCCGATCTTCACTTAGAATTTTTAGACAACCGCAAATGGGTTTTAGAAAATCCTATTATACCTATTGGAAATATTCTAATTTTGGCTGGAGATATTGTGCTTTTTAAGGAAATACACCAACATCAAAAATTCTTTGATTATGTATCCAAAAATTTTGAGCAAACGTTTTGGATTCCCGGTAATCATGAATACTACAATGCAGATATTTCCAAAAGAAGTGGTTCTTTTGAAGAAAAAATAAGAGACAATGTAACTTTACTAAACAATACAGTAAAAACCATTAATGAAGTACGACTAGTATTTTCAACCTTATGGTCACACATTTCGGTAGAAAAACAATTTATAATAGAACAAAGCCTTTCAGATTTTAGAGTAATACGAAATAATGAAAAAAGATTAACTGTTGATGATTATAATCAGTTCCATCTTGAATGCCGATCCTTTTTAGAAGAAACTTTCCAAACCAAAACAGATAAACCCGCGGTTGTAATAAGCCATCATCCGCCAACTTTTATCAATTATCCAGAGAAGTATGCTAATAGCAATATAAATGAAGCTTTTGGGACAGAAATGTCATCTGTCATAGAAAATAATGAAATAGACTATTGGATCTATGGCCATCATCATTGTAATATAACTGATTTTACAATTGGTAAAACCAAATTGGTAACTAATCAATTGGGATATATCAAATACAATGAGAATGAAAATTACAGAAATAATGCCGTATTTTCTATCTAATTTGATTTGATTCAAACATTTACTCTTTGGATTCTACAAAATTAATTTTAGATCCATTTATCATCTAAAATTTCTTGACCAAAACAATGTATAGCATCCTCAATTTTCTTGAGTTGCTTTACTGTTGGTATACTATTACCAGTTGCAAAGTCCTGAATTTGTTTTGAATTAAGTCCTGTTACTTTCTCAAGTCCTAAATCGGTAAATATTTCTTTGCTTTGGTTTAAAAAGCTAGCTAAATCTGTTTTCATAATTTTTTTTTACTGTAATTCAGTATATTTAATACTAATTTGATAGCTCCTACTTCGCCATTTCATAGCTTTTTAAATTTGGTGTGTTGATTAAAAAATTTTCTTTTGCTTTTGCTAGGTCATACGATCTTTGCAAATTGAGTAAATGACTCGCAGTACTTCCAAATACTTTTTCTAATCTTAACGCCATATTTGGCGAAATAGAAGTGTGACCGTTTATGATGTTTGAAAAATTGGATCGAGTAGTTCCAAGTAGTTCGGCAATTTTACTAATAGTTAAATTTCTTCCCTCGACAAGCTCCATGTGAAGAATTTGTCCGGGGTGTATTTTTTTCATTTTTCTTTCCATGATGTCTGTTTTTTTAATGTGTATCTAGAGAATTAATTTCGTCAACATTAAATTTGTTAATAATTTCATCTATTAACTCATAAATAGGTTCATCATAGGTGTAGATTAATGAACTATACATTCCTGTTGGTTCATCAAATTTGTAGCTTACGTACTTATCCTTTTTGCTGATTAATGTGTTCAAAAAACGAACCCCATTATTTTCTAAAATCTTTTTTAAGTTTTTGCTATATGTTTCTTTAGTATGATGAATATTGTTTAAAACAACATCATATTCAAAACCTAATTTTTTTGAGGAAGGTATGATTATTTTCTCAACAAATTCAACCGTGATTCTCTGTTTTTCAAAATCCTCATTCATTGGAATCAAAATATAATCAAAATATTTTAAAAAGTCTTCGTTAAAGTCTTTGTCGCATAATTTTGCGCCAACGTCAACAATTGTAAAATCATATTCATTTTTAATAAGTTCAAGAGATTCTACTATTTCTGATATAAATTTAGGATTGATTGAAAGAGGCTCAAATCCATCCGTATATATTGAATCATATTTTTCTTTATATGCCAGTATTGAATTATTTTTCAAAGAATCGCTCTCAATTTTCCTTAAATTAACTAATGAATATTGAGGTGTGTCTGTATCTAACAATACGACTCTATTATTACTTTTATTGGGGTTAAAAACACGAATGTGATGTAAACCCATCGCTATGTGCAATGTCAATGTTGACTTTCCGATTCCTCCTTTTGGATTTATTATTCCAATTACTTTTCCTTTAGCTTTCATTTTAGTTTTTTAAATATTTTTTTTTAATATCTGTGCAGGTAGATTTAATAAGTCTATGCAAATTGTTTTTCAGCTTTTATAAATATTTAGAATTTTTAAAAACATCATTAGCTATTTTATCTAATTTTTTGTTTGGTAATTTGTTTAGATATGCTTGTGTTGTTTTTATATCAGTATGGCCAAGCATTTCGCTAATTGCATCAATTGGCACACCATTAAATTTTAAATAGGTTGCAAAAGAATGTCTTGCAGTGTAAAAAGTAATATTCTTATTCACTCCTATAAGATTGGCAATTTCTTTTAAAGATTTATTGACTTCTTTTAATATTTTTTCTTCTCTATTTTTTATTTGAATTTTTGTTAAGCTTTTTTCTCTTAAAATTGGATGTAAATAATCTGCAAAGGATCTACTTTTATAAAAACCGAGTATTTTTATTGAAATGGGAGTTAATTCAAATTCCAAGTGAACACCTGTTTTTATTCTAGTATAAGACATTATATTATCAGAAACATTTGAGTTGACTAAGCAAGAAATGTCTATAAAATTCATACCTCTACAATAAAAACTAAACAAGTACATGTCCTTTGCAAATTGAAGTTTTAAGTTGTTTGAAACGTCTATTTTTAGTAATAATCCAATTTCAATTTCAGATAAATAATCTCGTTTAGCCTCGTTTTTTAGTTTTGCTATTTTATAGTCTTTAAATGGATAAATCCGTTCAGGAATACGTTTTCGCATAATTGCTTTATTTAAAACAGCTCTTATTGTCCTCATTCTAATGCTTATACCGCTATCTGTTCCTCCGTTACTTCTTAAAAAGGATTCGTATTTTTGTAAAAACTCAAAATTTAGTTGAGTAAATTTCAAAGTATCACTTTTCCAAAATTTTTGTAAAGACTGTAGCGTTTCTTTGTATATGTCTGCAGTACCAATTTTTTCAGAGGCGTAAAATTCATCCCTAATTTCTTGATGAAATCCAAAATAATCATAAGTGATAGACTTTGTTTCTTCTCTTTTTATTTCATTTATAATTTCGCTTAGGGAATAATCTTCGTCAAGTTTTATTCTTTCGTCAATGAAATCTTCAACTTTTTTATTTGTTTTTCCAATAAAACCATTGATGATTTTATGCTTTTTGCTTGAAGTTTTTAATCTGTCAGCTTCAAAACTCCAATCTTCAAAATCACAAGAATATTTTGTTGAAACCAAAGTGTTTTTCCTGTCTTTTACCAAAGTCATAACAATTGTATGCTTTCCGTCTTTGTTCGGTTTTTTTCTGATTGTAAATTTAGTTGATATCATATAGGTTTGTATATTTGTCGAACATTTGTCGAACATTTATATGCAAAACTACAATAAAAGAAAGAAATAGGCAACTGTGAATACTTATAAGTTATTGATTATCAATAAAAAGAAAATATAGGAAAACAAAGGAAACTAAATAAAACCTGCCTTCTAAGCAGGCGGTCGAAGGTTCGAATCCTTCTGCCTTCACTAAAACCCTTATAAACGTTTGATTTATAAGGGTTTTTTATTTCTAGTTGCCAGTTTAGTTGCCTTTTGTACATGTTGATAACTTTTTACTAGACAAAAAGCCCCGATAACATTTTAGTTTATCGGGGCTTTTTTGATTAATCTGTAAAATCAATTATTATTGCGTCGGGCGGTGTATCTTCTCGGCTGTTGTTTCTTATTACGCTAATTCCGCTGTAATGTTTTTTTTGATTTGGTAACCAAAAGATATGAAAAAAAGGGCTTACTGTTAAAAGTGGCCCTTTGTCTTGAATTTATTTAGTCGGTTAGTAGTGAAAAAAAATGGAAACTCAAAAAACGTACAGCTGCCCAATGCATCCAGAAGTTACGTTGGATAAACCCGGAAAATGTCCCAAATGCGGAATGAATTTAGTGGAGAAAAAAGAGTAAAAATTCTATTAGCAACTAACGGTTCAAAATAAAGTAGTACCCACAAAAGTAGTTACAGGTTCACCAAAAAACATAATACTTTATGGAGCTTAAGAATCCAAAAATGATGTGATGTTGCTCCTGGTGTTCCATCATTTCGCTTGAGTTTTTAATACTGCATCAAATATATTCGTTGATTTTTGGACACAAAATATTATAATAAATACTGCAATCAAAAAGAAATTCCTAGCTAATGTGTCATCAGACACATTAGCTAGGAATTTCTGTAGATCAAGATTTACTTACAATTTTAAATTTTTGGCAATCAATAAAATTTAGTACTTTTACAATCTTGAAAAAAATAGTTGTCATATCATTCCTTTTTGCTTTTTTGTGTGCTAACACAGAGATTGGACAGTTATTTAAATTGCCGAACTTACTACAACACTTTTCAGATCACCAAGAAGATAACATTGGTCAGAATATTTCATTACTTGATTTTATAGCTATTCATTACAATGATAGTCATCAACATTCAAGTAAAGAAAAAGATAGTCATCAAAATTTACCTTTCAAGACAATTAATACAAATGTAAATACGGTTCTTGCTTTTATAAACCAAACAGCGTTTTCTTTTCGCAAGCCTACTATTATTTATCTAAACCGCACTGTAGCTTTCAGTCAGGATTTTTACATTTCCAGCGTTTTTACCTCTATCTGGCTTCCCCCTAAGTTGAGTTAATTAATTTTATTTTAAACCGTAATTAGTTATATTTTAAATATTTCTGATTGCTATTTTAAAATATACTTTGCTATTTACGTATAGCGAACGATACGTTGTATGAATTACATTAGCATTCATCACTAACTAGACGTTTAAGAGTTTTAGGTTCTCCATAACTAAAATCTTTTTAGACTTCACAAAAATCTCCTAGCGTTTTTAGTGTCGATCTGTAAGACAATCAATATTATTTAATTCGAAAAACATCTATAATGAAAACAATTAAATCCATTGCAGTTGCGATACTGATAACTATTGCAGGCACAACAATTTCTAATGCACAAGTAAACGAAAATCAATCCAAAATGCCGCACGGTGGAATAATACAAGATTCAGGCGACTACAAAATTGAAAGGGTCGAAAGAGAAAACAATATTAGTTTTTACGTACTGAATGCGAAAGGAAAAACGGTTTCAAATAAAAAAATTACTGGCTTGGCTGTTTTTGAATTTTTTAATAAAACAAAAGCAACGAATCCAGTTTCTTTGGACACCAACAATGCTTTATTTGTACAAGTTCCTAAAGCAAGCATATATGCTTATTGTACCATCACATTACTTGTCAATGGAAAAACAATCTCTTCCAAATTTAAAAATAGCCAAGTTTCTGAACAAGATATTAATCATGGACACCAACATTAATTTTATTATTCTTTATAAACCCAATTAAAATTACAATTATGAAAAATTTTTTAATCGTAGCGACTATCGCAATCGGAATGTTAACTTCTTGCAACAACAAAGCAAATAACGAAACTGAAAACACTGAAAGTCAATCTACTGAAACAGTAGAACAAGTTCAAGTGGTCACAGATTCTACGGATCAAGTAGGTACGGACAGTATTAATCAAGTGGAGCAAGATAAAGTTGACGCGGCTCATGGTCACACGCATTAGTATAATTTAACAGGCTGCTTCTCTTGCGAAAATTTCAGGAGAGAAGTAGTTTTTAAAAGAAAAATAAAATTATGAATTCAAAAAAAATAATATTTCTTGTTATACTTTTTTTTGTCGGCATCACAGGCGTTTTTGCTCATGGTGTCGATGAAAATACACAAACTTTTTTGTCAGGAAATGATGGCGTTGCTTTTGGCCCATTTCTCTATATTGGTGCAAAACACATGCTTACGGGTTACGATCATCTGCTTTTTTTAGTTGGTGTTATCTTTTTCCTTTATCGTCCGAAAGAAGTGCTACTTTATGTAAGTTTCTTTACAATTGGTCATAGCGCAACATTATTGTTTGGAGTTATGAGTACTATATCAATTAATTCGTATTTAATTGATGCCATTATCGCACTGTCAATAGTGTATAAAGGTTTTGATAATTTAGGTGGTTTCAAGAAATTTTTCGGAAGGCAACCCAATACAAAAGCAGCTGTTTTGATTTTCGGATTATTTCATGGTTTCGGGCTTGCCAGCAAATTGCAAGATTTCAAATTTGAAAAAGAAGGATTGTTTACCAATCTGCTTGGATTCAATATTGGTGTCGAAATAGGTCAGTTCATAGCATTGACTTTTGTGCTAATCTTGATTACTTTATGGCGCAGACATTCCAGCTTTATGAAATTTTCAACAATAACAAATACGCTGCTTATGGCTGCTGGATTTGTATTAATAGGATATCAGTTAACGGGTTATTTTACATCTTAAAAATTAAAAAATGTCAGAAATAAATCATCAAATAGTAAATAAAAAACAAATTATCAAAGCAGTTATCTTCGCGTTACTACTTTCTGTACTAATTTTAGTAAGCGCAGTTTTACCTGCCGAATATGGAATGGATCCAATAGGAACAGGCAAACTGTTCGGGTTCAGTAAGCTTTATGTACCAGCGGATGCTGATGATGGATTAGCTACAATAACAGGAAAAACATTCCCATTAATTAAAATGGAAAAAGCAGGTTCTGGACCTGAAGTAGAAAGACCAATCGAAGCAAATAATCCTGCACCTGAAAAACAATATGCAGAAAGAGAAGACACGGTTGAAGTAATCGTACCGGCAGGAAAAGGAATTGAATATAAAATTTATATGCTGAAATATGGCAAAATGAAATACGAATGGACGACTAATAAAGGAATTGTTTATTTTGATTTTCACGGGGAAGTAAAACAAGCTAAAGAAACGAATGACGTTTATTTTGAAAGTTACACGCTTGCCTATTCCAATAATATGGTTGGAACTTTTTATGCTCCGTATGAAGGAAAACACGGTTGGTTTTTCAGAAATAATGAAAAGACAGCCATTACAGTTACAATAAAATTAAAAGGTCAGTATTCAATATAAGTAGTGAACATTCCTTAATATAAAAAATTATGCTAAATAAAATTATTGAGTTTTCAATCAAAAACAAACTCATTATTGGACTGTTTATTTTAGCTCTCATCGGATATGGGAGTTATCAATTTACCAAATTACCAATTGATGCCGTTCCTGATATTACAGATAATCAAGTTCAGGTAATTACTTCAGCACCATCACTGGGTGCGACCGATATTGAAAGACTGATTACTTTTCCAATAGAACAAGCCAATAGTAATATTCCTGGACTGAAAGAAATTCGTAGTTTTTCTCGTTTTGGTTTATCAGTGGTTACCATTGTTTTTAATGATGCAACCGATGTGTACTGGGCAAGACAGCAAGTAACAGAACGATTAAGTGCTGTTAAAGACCAAATTCCCACCGGTATTGGAGATCCAGTTCTTGCACCGGTGACAACAGGACTAGGCGAAATTTATCAATATGCGGTACGAACCAAACCCGGTTATGAAAAAAAATACGATATCACGGAGTTAAGAACCATTCAAGATTGGATTGTTCGCCGGCAGTTATTGAGCGTTGAAGGTGTGGCGGAAGTGAGCAGTTTTGGTGGAAAATTGAAACAATTTGAAATAGCCGTTGACCCAAATAAATTGCAATCCTATAATATCACTATTACAGATGTTTTCACTGCTTTAGAAAAAAACAATCAAAATACGGGTGGTGCTTACATTGAAAAAGGGCCTAAAGTTTTATACATCCGCAGTGAGGGATTAATTAATACTATCGAAAACATAAAAGATATTGCTATTAAAAACACTAATAGCGGTAGTCCTTTGTTTATTCGTGATGTAGCTGAAGTTCGCATTGGTAGTGCTATCCGTTACGGAGCAATGACATTTCACAAAAAAGAGGTTCAATCTGGTGAAGTTTCGGGTGCAGTAGTAATGATGTTAAAAGGAGCCAACAGTAATGTGGTTATTAAAAACATTAAGGATCGTATTGCACAAATTGAAAAAACATTACCCGAAGGTGTTATTCTGGAACCTTTTCTAGACCGCACCAAAATGGTAAATAATTCTATTTCGACGGTCGAAAAAAATTTATTAGAAGGTGCATTAATAGTTCTCTTTGTTCTTATTTTCTTTTTAGGAAACATACGAGCAGGATTAATTGTGGCGTCAGTTATTCCTTTGGCTATGTTGATAGCGGTCATATTGATGAACATATTTGGGGTGAGCGGTAATTTAATGAGTTTAGGGGCATTAGATTTTGGATTGATTGTAGATGGTGCTGTTATTATTGTTGAAGCGTGTTTGTTTAGTTTGCACAGCAGGAAAACTGCTCAAATTTCACAACAAGAAATGGACAGCACCGTACTAAAAACGTCAATAAAAATGCGTAATGTTTCCGTTTTTGGGGAATTGATTATATTGATCGTGTACATTCCAATTTTTACGTTGCGCGGTATTGAAGGGAAAATGTTTTTACCAATGGCACAAACCATTGCATTTGCTCTGTTTGGCGCTTTTATATTGTCGTTGACTTATGTTCCGATGATGACCGCTCTATTTTTAAATAAAAATATATCCCACAAAAAAACTTTTTCAGATAGAATGATGGAAAAATTAGAAAATTTCTATCAACCCATTTTGAACAAAGCATTGGGAATTCCAAGAACAATTATTGCTGTAACATTAGGATTGTTTGTTTTAGCGCTGATTACACTTTCGTTTATGGGTGGTGAATTTATGCCCTCGTTAGAAGAAGGAGATTTTGCAGTAGAAACTAGGGTTTTGCCGGGAAGTAATTTGCAAACTTCAATGACAGCTATTTCACAAGGTGCAAAAATATTAATAGAAAAATTTCCCGAAGTGGAGAAAATTGTAGGCAAAACAGGAAGTAGCGAAGTGCCTACCGATCCAATGCCAATTGATGCAAGCGATATGATGATCATTTTAAAAAACAAAAGTGAATGGACTTCTGCCACAACTTTTGACGAATTATCAGCAAAAATGGCCAAGGAATTGGAAGCTGTTCCTGGAGTTTCCTTTGGTTTTCAATATCCGGTTCAAATGCGTTTTAATGAATTGATGACTGGTGCTAGGCAAGATGTGGTCTGTAAAATATTTGGAGAAAACTTAGATACGTTGGCGTTATACGCCAATAAATTAGGTAAAATTGTAAATACAGTTGAAGGAACTTCCGATCTTTATGTAGAAACTGTTACCGGAATGCCACAAGTAGTAATTGACTACAACAGAGCTTCCATTGCACAATACGGATTAAACATTCAGGATATTAATCGAATTGTAAATACCGCATTTGCAGGACAAAGCACAGGGGTTGTTTATGAAGGTGAAAAACGATTTGATTTAGTAGTTCGCTTAGAAGGCGAAAAACGTCAGGATTTGGCAGATGTTCAAAATTTATTAATTCCAACCTCCACTGGTTTGCAAATTCCTTTATCTCAATTAGCTAAAGTTGAAATTATCGAAGGACCGAATCAAATACAAAGGGAAGATGCCAAACGTAGAATTGTAGTTGGTTTTAATGTACGAGGCCGTGATGTACAAAGTATTGTAAAAGAACTGCAAGGTAAAGTCGAAGCTCAAATAAAATTTCCTGCGGGTTACTATCCTACGTATGGCGGTGCTTTTGAAAACTTAAACGAAGCCAAAAATCGTTTGATGATTGCGGTTCCAGTTTCATTACTATTAATATTTATTTTGCTCTATTTTGCGTTCAATTCCGTAAGACAAGGACTGTTGATTTATTCGGCAATTCCACTATCGGCAATTGGAGGTATTTTCTTTTTAGCATTGCGAGGAATGCCGTTTAGTATCAGTGCCGGAGTTGGTTTTATAGCCTTATTTGGTGTAGCGGTTCTGAATGGATTGGTGTTAATTGCAGAATTCAACAGCATTCGAAAATCGGGGGAAACCGATTTAAAAGCGATTGTTTTGCAAGGAACTAGAATACGATTACGCCCCGTTTTAATGACTGCATTTGTAGCATCATTAGGTTTTTTACCCATGGCATTGAGCAATGGTTCTGGTGCAGAAGTACAAAAACCATTGGCAACTGTTGTCATCGGAGGTCTGTTGGTTGCAACATTTTTAACTCTATTTGTTTTACCAATTTTATATATCATGTTTGAAAAAGGAATTAAATTACAACCCAAAAAGATAAAATCAATTACGACTATCCTGGTATTGGGATTGTTCTTTTCTTTTCAAAGTACCAATGCTCAGGAAAAAATTTCAATAGAGCGCGCGATTGAAACAGCTCTTTTAAACAATATCAAAATTAAAAATGAAAAACTGAATTCAGAGTACTTGCAAATAATGGAAAACACAGGTTATGATATTTCCAACACGGGAATTATAAGCGAATATGGTCAGTTTAACAGCACTGTAAATGATGTGAAAATTGGTGTTTCGCAAAGCATAAAATTCCCAACCGTTTATAAAAGACAGAAACAACTTTTAATAGAAGAAGCCAAAAAAGGACAATGGAACGAAGCTTTGCAAAGAAAGCAATTGACCAGACAGGTAACAATCGTGTTTTACGAAATGTTGTATTTAAAAGAAAAGGAAAAGCTGTTGCTAAAAAGCGATAGTATATATTCTGATTTTTTAAGGATCTCAACGCTTCGGTTTGATAAAGGCGAAAGCAATATATTAGAAAAAGCAACCGCTGAAAACCAATCTGGACAAATAAAAATTCAACTTTTGGAATTACAAAGTGATTACAAAATAATTCAATCACAATTCAAGTATTTACTTAATACGGATAAAGACTTTGTCCCAGTTTCAAATAAATTTAAAATGGATTTCATCAAAAATTCAGATACAAATGCTATTAGCAATCAACCCAGTGTGAAATTATTTGAGCAAGAAGTGAATAGCAGTAAAGCAGAAGTTTCACTTGAAAAATCTAAAAAATTACCGGAATTAATTGGTGGTGTTTATTACCAGACTTTCAAAACAAATACTGTATTTCAAGACAGTAATAATGGTGTTTACGGACAATTAGGAGTGGCGCTTCCATTATTTAATACAGCAATAAATAACAGGAAAAAGGCTTTAGAGATAAATACGCAAATAGCCGAAAATAATTTAAATAATGAAAAACTAAAACTGGAAAGCAAGAATCAGGAATTAGTCCAGGAATATAAAAAACACAAAGAAACTATCGCCTATTACGAGAGTCAAGCTTTAAAAAATGTTGATTTAGTAACTAAAGCTGCTAATGATAAATTTATCAATGGTGACATTAATTATATGGAATGGGTAATGCTTATTAATCAAGGTACCGAAATTCAAAGCAGATACATCGAAGCAGTTAAAAAATTAAACACCGCTGTTATTGAAATCAATGCTTTAACTAATTAAAATAGTTTAATTATGAAAGGAGCATGATCGTAATTGGAGTGGCAAGCGCCAATGATGATATGCGAATTACATATGACTGGACTTGCTAACTTTACCCGCATAAAAAGTTAAGAATAAAAACCTTAATTTTAAATTATGAAAAAGAATCGAAAATTCACAAATACCAAAATAAAAATACTATCATGATTAAAAATACAATTATTACAATATTGGCAATAGTATTCCTTTCTTCTTGTGGAAACAAGAAAACGGAAAGCGAAACCGAAGCTAATCCAACTATCGAAAACACGACAACTCTTACCGATGCACAAATAAAAAATGCAGGTATTGAAACTGGAAAAATCACACAAAAACAAATTTCATCTACCTTAAAATTAAATGGTAAAATAGATGTGCCGCCTCAAAGCTTAGTTTCCATTAGTGTTCCAATGGGCGGTTATTTAAAACACACCAAATTGTTAGAAGGAATGCATGTTACCAAAGGGCAGGTTTTGTGCGTTGTAGAAGACCAACAATACATTCAACTGCAGGAAGATTACCTTTTGGCGAAAGCAAAAATTGGGTATGCAAAAGCCGAATTTGAAAGGCAAAAAGAACTCAACCAAAGCAAAGCCAGCAGCGATAAAGTGTATCAACAAGCACAATCAGAATACAACTCACTATTTGTAATGGTACAATCGTATGGCGAGAAATTAAAATTTGCAGGGATAAATCCGAATAATGTTTCAACAAAAAACATTTCAAAAAGCATCAATGTATACTCGCCAATAAGTGGTTATGTAGCTAAGGTCAATGTAAATATTGGCAAGTATGTAAACCCGAGCGATGTTTTATTCGAGATTGTAAATCCATCGGATATTCATTTGGCCTTAACCGTATTTGAAAAAGACATCAATAAATTGGCTATTGGTCAATCGGTATTGGCTTATACTAATACCAATCCCGAGAAAAAATATCCTTGCCAAATTATTTTGATAGGTAAAGATTTTTCAGAAAACCACAGCACTGAAATACACTGCCATTTTATAAATTATGATAAAACACTTTTACCGGGCATGTATATGAATGCCGAAATAGAATTAAAAAGTCAGCAATCAAATGTACTGCCATCTGATGCTATTGTAAATTATGAAAACAAGAATTATATTTTTGTTGCCAAACAAAACAAACAATTTGAAATGAAAGAAGTCACAATAGGAGCTACAGAAAATGAATTCACTGAAATTCTTTCAGACGATTTAAAAGACGAAAGAATTGTTATCAAAGGAGCTTATGCACTTTTAATGAAAATGAAAAATGTAGAAGAATAAAAAACATAAATTTACAGTAATGACAGAAAATAATTTTTAAAATCAACCACGCTGTCTGATGTAGCTGCATTAGTTGTCAGAATTTTATAAGTGAATAACTCAGTTAAATTTAGAAAAAACAATTTAATACCTAAATTCAAATTTCATTCAAAATTGAATTGTTAATTTGCAATATGAAAATTCTAATCATCGAAGACGAAATCGATATTGCGAACAGCATAAAAAGTTATCTAAAAACAAATGATATTCATTGCGAAACCGCAAGCACGTATCAAACGGCTTTAGACAAAATTATTATGTATGATTATGATTGTATTTTAGTAGATCTAATGCTTCCGGGTGGTGATGGATTTAGCATTTTGAAGAAATTGAAAATACTAAACAAATCAGAGGGGATTATTATAATTTCGGCTAAAGAAACGTTAGAGACCAAAATCGAGGGATTCAATCTTGGCGCAGATGATTATTTGACGAAACCCTTTCATCTTTCAGAGTTGTTGGTCAGAATTCAGGCCTTGGTTAGAAGAAAAAAATACGACGGAAACAATAAAATTGAATTCAATGAAATAGAAATTGATACTTTAGCAAAATCGGTAAAAATTGGAGAGAAGAAAATAGAATGCACCAAGAAAGAAATTGATTTATTATTGTTTTTAATTGGAAATAAAAACAAGGTTTTGTCTAAAAGTGCCATAGCTGAACACCTTTCAGGTGATATGGCGGACATGCTGGACAATCATGATTTTGTTTATGCCCACATCAAGAATTTGAAAAAAAAGCTAAACGATGCCGGAAGCAATGATTACATAAAATCAGTTTACGGAATTGGTTACAAATGGAACAATGAATAAAAAATTATTACATACTACTCTAAAATATTATGTTTTATTTTCTTTAATAGTGATGCTTTCAGCAGCGCCATTATTCTTTTATATAACTCAATTACTGTATCTACATGAAACAGATGAAGCCTTGCTACTTCAAAAAGAGGAATTCGAGTTATTGTATGCGCCGCAATTACAAGACAAGGATGTTGCAGTTTGGAATAAATGGAATAGGGATATAAAAATAGAGAAAGTTCAGAAAATAATTTCTAGAGACACACTATTCAGCAATAGTTATTATAATAATTTGGATAAAGAAAACGAACCCTATCGGGTGCTAAATGCTCCAGTTACAATTAATAATAAACACTACCTTTTTTCTGCCAGAATAAACCTAGTTGACAATAAGGATTTTATTGTCAGTATTTTAATGGTGTTTACCATCATTATTTTAATTCTTTTATTTGGATTATTTATCATTACTAAAAGGCTATCTCTTAGGCTTTGGAAACCATTTTATGACACTCTCGAGCAAATTGAGAAATTTGAAATCGATAAAAGTTCCCATCCAAAATTAGTTGTAAATACTATTGAGGAATTCAATCGACTCAATCAGGCAATAAATAAATTGATTGAAAAAAACACACGCATTTATAAAAGCCAAAAAGAATTTATTGAGAACGCGGCACACGAATTGCAAACACCAATTGCTATTTTTAAAGGAAAATTGGAAACATTATTGCAAAGAGACGATGTATCGGAAGAACAATTTGAAATACTGGATAAATTAAATGATACAACAACAAGGCTCAACCGATTAAATAAAAACCTGTTGCTTTTATCAAAAATAGAAAGCAAACAATATAACATTCCTGAAGAGGTTCTTTTGAATGAGGTTATCACAAATCAATTAGATTTTTTTAACGAACAGGCATTAGCAAAAAATATAAGCATCAACACAGATTTAGAAGCGGATACATTCGTTCAAACGAACATGTTTTTATCTGAAGTTTTGATCAGTAATTTGTTTCTGAATGCAATTAATCATAATGTTGCTAATGGAAGCATAAATGTTGTTTTGCATAAGAATGCTTTAGTTTTTTCCAATACGGGTATATTAAAATCGCTCGAAACAGATAAATTATTTGAACGTTTTTCTAAAGTAAATCCATCCTCGAAAGGGAACGGTTTGGGTTTGTCAATAATTAATAAAATTGTAGAGAACAACAATTGGGAAGTTATTTATAGTTACAAAGATAAGTTACACATTTTCGAAATTCAATTCTAAAATTCAATATTTCTTCAAACTCCAATTGCAATTTTGTCGTTTAAATAAAGAATAAAAATTAAGGATATGCCAATAAAAACAATATTATTAGTATCATTTCTAATACTATCAATTTCAGATTTATTAGGACAAAACAAAGCGGTCACACTATCCGGAATTACAAAAGATAAAACCTCAAAAGAGACTTTGCTTTATGTAAATGTACTCTTGAAAAACACAAAGGATAACGTTTTGATTACGGGAACTGTTACCAATGAAGAGGGTAGGTTTTCATTTTCGAATGTAGTTCCTGGAAATTACTTTCTAGAGTTTACACTTGATGGATACAAAACAAAAAACCAACCTATTTATGTAGGTTCACTTTCTGAATTTCTAGATGAGGGAAGCATTGAATTGGAAGATAATGCTACTATTTTAAATGAAGTTGTGGTCGTTTCAAAGGAAGAACTTATTAATCAGAAAATGGACAAAAAAACCTTCTCTGTGGCAGATAATATCAGTCAGAGTGGTGGTTCTGTTTTACAAACAATGCAAAATTTGCCTGGTGTTTCTGTGCAAGACGGGAAAGTACAAATTAGAGGCAATGATAAAGTCACCGTTTTAATTGACGGAAAACAAACCGCATTAACAGGGTTTGGAAACCAATCGGGCTTAGATAATATACCCGCATCTGCGATAGAAAAAATTGAAATCATTAACAATCCTTCTGCAAAATACGATGCCAACGGAAACGCTGGAATTATCAATATTATTTACAAGAAAAATAAAAAAGAGGGATTCAACGGAAAAGTGGGTTTTACCTCTGGACTAGGTGCGCTGTGGGAAAGAAAAGAAAATTTACCAACTATTCGTCCGCAATACTCATTAACACCAAAAATTAATCCGACGTTATCACTTAATTATCGTAAAAACAAAATCAATGCTTTTTTTCAGGGTGATTATCTTTATACAGAAACGCTCAATAAAAATGAGTTTGTAACGCGAACCTACACTGATGGAACTATTATTAATCAACAAACCAAAAGAAATCGGAATACGCACTTTACTACTTTAAAAACTGGAATTGACTGGAATATTAATGACCGAAATTCATTAACCGTTTCTGGTCTGTTTGGAACCGAAAAAATCATTGACAATGGAGATCAGCCCTTTTTCAATGAAAATTATTCGGAACGATTGCGACTTTGGCAATTTTTGGAAGATGAATTAAAAACCACCGCTATGGCTACTGCGGCATACCAGCACAAGTTTAAAGAAGCAGGACGGTTATTAAATATTGGTTTAAATTATACTTTTCACAGAGAGGATGAAAAATATTTTTTTGACAATATTCTGCCAACCTACACCGGAAAAGATGCTTTCAAATTGTTATCAGAGGAGAAAGTAGCCGACTTTAATATTGATTATATCAAACCCTTAAAATACGGAAGATTTGAAACCGGTTTTAAATTCAGAAAAAGGGATATTCCAACTAATATGCAGTTCTTTCCCGGCGCAAATTCTCCCATAGATAGCGGTGCTGGCGGTCAAGCAACTTACAAAGAAATTATTCCGGCCGTGTACGGAAATTATATTTTTGAAAACAATAAAATTGAGGCAGAACTGGGTTTGCGAGTAGAATATGTCGATTTGCAATACAATATCAATCCAGATCATAATACCTATAAAAGTGACGGGTACAACTATACCCAACCTTTTCCAAATGTGCGATTGGCATACAAAATTGATGACAGCAATAAAATATCATTATTTTACAATCGTAGAGTAGACAGGCCAAATGAAGTCGATATTAGAATATTTCCAAAATACGATGATGCAGAAATAATAAAGGTTGGGAATCCTGCACTTCGTCCGCAGTTCACCAATTTGTTAGAACTGGGTTATAAAACGAACTTAAAAAAAGGATATTTCTATTCGGCAGTGTACCACCGTTTTGCAAATGCTACCATTACTCGAATAGCATCGACAGTTCCAGACAGCAATTTAATCTATGCTATTTTCCAAAATGCAAATAAAAGTTTCAATACAGGGATTGAAATGATCTTTTCACAAGAGATTGCAAAATGGTACTCGTTTAACTTCAACTTAATTGCGTATCACAATCAAATTAATGCTTTTGCTGTTGAAAATAAATATCCAATTCCCAATACTTTTTCGGCAGAGAAGCAAGACATTTTTTCTGGAAATATTAAATGGAACAATATCTTGCACTTATCCAAAAAAGTGGATGCTCAAGTAACCGCTATATATTTGGCGCCAGATATTATTCCGCAAGGAAAAATTGCTTCTCGATTTTCAATTGATTTAGGGATTAAAAAATCAGTCCAAAATGGCAAAGGAGAATTCTTTCTAAATGCAACCGACATTTTAAATACATTAGTAATCAGGAAACAAATTCAAGGTCTGAATTTTAATTATAACAGCACTGACTATAATGAAACACAGGTAGTTCGATTAGGTTATAATTATAAATTTTAACTCAAATAAGAAAATTACCGGAAATCCCGATTGTATTTTAGATAATGAGAATTTGTGCAACTACTTTAGAGAAACAGCTGAAAACTTACTTTTAATGGCATTAAATATTGGTTATGCGTTGGCTAACTAATTTTTGCTGTTAAGCCGTTAAAATGGTAAGTCAATAGATTCTGGATTAATAAAATCTTTGGTATACGGATTTTCAAGAAAGCTAAGTGGCGGCATTTGAAATTTAAGAATATCCTCTTTTTCAATACCGTAAACCTGCCAATAATTGGATAGCAATTGGGCATATATATCCTCATCCCAAAATCCGAAATGAGGTTGCTTACCAGCCGTTTCAACTTCTATAGCAATCCCATTGTCTTGGTTTTCAATTTTGTATTCAGGTTTGTACTGTAATATATAATCTGAATAATGAAACCTAGCGTACAACTCTTCAAACTGGATGGGATGTAAAACATGACCTTCCATTTTATCGAGAATCTCTTTTTGCTTCTCCCCAATTACGCCGTTATCTTGTAAACATGCAATAAAACCAAATTCATTGACTCCAAATGAGAACATTAAATTAACTGCATCGTTGCGATAGCTAAAAATATCGGCAGAATATTTAAGTGGAAATACGGCGATGCTCCATGGTTTTTTTCCAACGAAGGAAATCGGTTCTATTAAGGATTGTAGCATTAAATGGAAGTAACCAAAGCGTTTCCTGAGAGTGACGGAAAGCTCAAAATCTTCACCTTGCCTTAGCAGCCTGTCTCTTTCATAAAGCATTTCGTAGTATAGCATACCATAGACCATTCTGCCTGTCCATTGAAAAAGCAACTCTTGATCGAGTGACGCCATGCCTTCAAAACCTTTTTTATACGCAGCCTCAACTTTTACATCCAGCTCCTCAAAAGCTGTTTTCACTTCGGAAGAACACGGTAATTTAAGATCTGAATAATTATAAGATTTGGTTTTATCCATCATCTCAATTCTTTCATTACCTAATTTAAAATGATCCATCAGCCATACTGGAAAAACGGTCATGTTTTCATTTGTCAAAGCTCCTGAAAGGAAGCAAAAATGTTCGTCAAAATTCAAATCCTTAAAAGGATTAAAAAGCGTATGTGTCATCAATATTCAGAAATATTAAGTTTTAATTTTTTCCAAATGTAGCCATAAATTATTATTTTCTTTGCCTAATTTATTATAGAATGAAAAATCTCAAATTTTGGACAGTACCGTAAAACCTTCGTTTAAATGCAGGTTTTAACAATGTTGATTATTACGACCCAGAGTTTTCAGTCCAGCTTTTCCTAAAATAGGTAAGGCTGCAATATATCCATTTTGAAATCCAAATCCCACTCCTCTATATATATTGTTTATACCAAAAAATGGATGAATATTCAAATAAAGTAGCTATTCTTATGTTGCCTATATATCTAAATAAACTCATATTTATAGTCACGTAATATTATTATACTTTTTAGTATAAATTAATTTATACTTTTTAGTACATAATAAATAACTTCGTTTATCTTTGCAGAGAAGATTTAAATTTAATAGCTAAAATCATGAGCAAAGAAGCGTCCACAGCAACTCTTGAAGATTACACCAAGAGTGATTACAAATATGGATTTACCAGTAATATTGATACTGAACTTATTCCAAAAGGTTTAAATGAAGATACTATTCGATTAATATCTTTTAAAAAAGAGGAGCCGCAATGGCTACTTGACTGGCGTTTAGAAGCATTTAGGCATTGGGAGACCCTGACAGAACCCAAATGGCCGAATGTGAAATATCCACCAGTAAATTATCAGGACATCATTTATTATGCTGCTCCAAAACAAAAAAAAATACTCAACAGCTTGGATGAAGCAGATCCTGAATTATTGAAAACGTTTGAGAAATTAGGTATTTCAATAGGAGAACAAAAACGATTAACAGGTGTTGCCGTTGATATCGTAATTGACAGTGTATCTGTGATAACTACCTTCAAAGAAGAATTATCCAAATTAGGAATTATCTTTTGCTCGTTTGGTGATGCCGTAAAAGAACATCCTGAGCTAATAAAAAAATATTTAGGAATGGTTGTTCCTTCTACTGATAATTTTTATGCTGCACTTAATTCCGCCGTGTTCACAGATGGTTCGTTTTGTTACATTCCAAAAGGGGTTAGGTGTCCGATGGAACTTTCAACTTACTTCCGTATCAATGCCGAGGGATCAGGCCAATTTGAAAGAACATTAATTGTGGCCGAAGCAGGCAGTTATGTTAGCTATTTGGAAGGATGCACTGCTCCTACAAGAGATGAAAATCAATTGCATGCTGCAGTGGTTGAACTCATAGCGTTTGACGATGCTCAAATCAAATATTCCACTATCCAAAACTGGTATCCGGGAGATAAAGACGGAAAAGGAGGCATTTATAACTTCGTAACTAAAAGAGGATTGTGCGCAGGTGTAAGGTCAAAAATCAGTTGGACACAAGTAGAAGCAGGTTCTTCCATTACTTGGAAATATCCAAGTTGCATTTTAAAAGGTGACTATTCAACGGGTGAGTTTTATTCTGTTGCAGTTACAAATAATTTACAACAAGCGGATACAGGAACTAAGATGTGGCATATTGGTAAAAACACCAGCAGTACTATTATTTCCAAAGGTATCTCAGCAGGTCAAAGCAATAACTCGTACAGAGGTTTGGTTAAAGTAGGAAAAAATGCGGAAAATGCCAAGAATTTTTCACAATGTGATTCCTTATTAATGGGAGATAAATGTGGTGCGCATACTTTCCCTTATCTCGAAATTGACAATGATACAGCTCAAATTGAACACGAAGCCACAACTTCTAAAGTAGGTGAAGATCAACTTTATTACTGTATGCAAAGAGGATTAAAAATGGAGGATGCCATTAATCTTATTGTTAATGGGTATTGCAAGGATGTGTTTAAAGAATTACCAATGGAATTTGCAGTGGAAGCACAAAAATTGCTTGCTGTAAGTTTAGAAGGTAGTGTTGGATAAAATAATTAAATAAAAAAACAGAACTCATGTTAATAATAAAAAATTTACACGCAGAAATTGAAGGAAAAAAAATATTGAATGGTATTAACCTTCAAATAAATGCTGGCGAAGTACACGCTATAATGGGACCAAACGGTGGTGGTAAAAGTACGCTGGCACACGTTTTAGCAGGTCGAGAAGGGTATGAAATCACTGAGGGTAGTATTACCTATATGGGGAAAGACCTCCTCGAATTATCAGTAGATGAACGTGCCAAGGAAGGTATATTTCAGGCATTTCAATACCCGATAGAAATACCGGGTGTAAGCACTGCAAACTTTCTTAAACATACCATTAATGCTGTTAGAAAACATCAAGAAAAGACGGATTTGAGTGCAACCGAAATGCTAAAATATATTAAAGAGAAGGCAAAAATGGTGGAGATGGAAGATGGTTTTTTAAGCCGTTCTCTAAATCAGGGATTTTCGGGCGGAGAAAAAAAGCGCAATGAAATTTTACAAATGGCTGTTTTAGAACCAAGACTTGCCGTGTTGGATGAAACTGATTCAGGGCTTGATATTGATGCGCTTAAAATAGTTGCCAATGGTGTTAATCAACTAAAAACAAAGGACAATGCTTTTATAGTAATTACACACTACCAACGTTTACTCGATTACATTATCCCTGATTTTGTGCATGTGTTATACAATGGACAAATCGTTAAATCGGGCGACAAAAATTTAGCATTACAGCTGGAAGAAAAGGGATACGACTGGATTAAAGAAGAAGTAGCAACATTAACAATATCTTAAAAAGATAAGCATGAAAATTCAAAATACACCAGATAAAAATGATAACAGGGGAAAGTTTATTGAACTATTCCGTCTTTATGAAAATTCATTAAATGGACAGAAAAATAATGTAATGCATAGTCTCCAGAAAGTTGCTATTCAACGATTTGGCAATAACGTAGATTTTCCAACCAGAAGAAATGAGGATTGGAAATATACCAATGTTGCCGAGTTACTTCAGCCAACATACCAGCAGCCAAAACTGGTTGACATTACAACAGAAGATATTAAGCCTTTTCTTTTTGAAGGGTTGGATGCATACCTGCTAGTTTTTGTGAACGGTAAATACAATAAATTACTTTCATCAAAAGATGAATTATCGCAAAAAATCATAGTGCAGGATATTCCTTCTAGTTTGAGAGAAGATAGGCTTACAAAAGAAACGGTTTCTGAATACCTGTCGAAATGGGCAATTAAAGAAATGAATTCCTTCGTTGTATTAAATACTGCCTTCGCTCACAATGGAATTTATATTTATGTGCCTGATGGATTAGTGCTGGATCGCCCTGTTCATATACTAAATATAGCACATACAGAAGAAGAGCCAACAGTTATCAGTCCGCAAAAAATAATCGTAGCCGGAGAAAATAGTAAATTAACGGTTATTGAAACGTATCATCATCTCACTAATTCCCAACAAACGTATTTCACGAATACGGTTACACAGTTGGTTCTAAAAAGAAATGCGATTGTTGATCATTATAGAATTCAAGATGAAGGTGAGAATGCATTTTTTATCAATAATACAGAAGTTGAGCAGATGCGTGATAGTACCTACAGCTCTTATGTAGTTGATTTGGGCGGAAAATTAGTAAGGAACAACCTAAGCTCCATTTTAAAGGATAGTGGAACAATGACTAATTTTTATGGACTTTATGTTGGTATAAATAAGCAGCATATAGACAACCAAACTTTTATAGACCATGCGTGTCCGAATTGTAACAGCAACGAATTGTACAAAGGAATTCTTGCAGATAAAGCTAAAGGAGTATTTAATGGTAAAATAATAGTACGACCCGATGCTCAAAAAACAAATGCTTTTCAGAAAAACCATAGCCTTGTATTATCAAAAACCGCCTCGATGAATAGCAAACCCCAGTTGGAAATTTTTGCGGATGATGTTAAATGCAGTCACGGGGCAACCATTGGACAATTAAATAAAGAGGCATTATATTATATGCGTTCCAGAGGCTTATCTGAAAAAGAAGCTATATCAGTTTTAAAACAAGCTTTTTTAACAGAAATAACGGAGTTAATTAAAATTGAACCTGTAAGGGGAAAAGTAGAACAGCTTCTTGTTGATAAATTTAAGCAATTTACGGAAACAAACAATTAACTATTAAATTGATAAATGACATGCCTGAAATAACTAAAGAGGATATTCTAAAAATACTGACTAACGTCGTTGAGCCTGACCTCAAGAGAAGTATTGTTGAATTAGGATTAGTGAATGATATTCATGTTGAAGGGAACATCATCAGCTTTATCGTTAAGATTAGCAGCCCTACTATGAATAGTAAAAAGATAGTAAAAGAGGCTTGTATGGATAGCCTTTTGCAAGCATTAGGTACGGATATTAAGGTGGATATAGATATGCAAGCCCTACCTGGTTTTAAGGATAGAGCTCCTGAACTTAGAACAATATTGCCTGGTGTTAAACATATTATTGCTATTGCCTCCGGGAAAGGTGGTGTAGGTAAATCTACCGTTTCCGCCAATCTTGCAGTGGGATTAAGCCAATTAGGTGCAAAAGTGGGCTTATTAGATGCCGATATTTATGGGCCATCAATGCCACTCATGTTTGACTTAGTGAATAGAAAGCCTGAAGTTTCAAATGATTCTGGTCGAAATCTAATAGAACCAATTGTATCTCATGGAGTAGGAGTTTTATCTATTGGTTTTTTTACGGAAGCATCGCAGGCACTTCCATGGCGTGGACCTATGGTTTCCAAAGCCCTTATTCAATTATTTCAGGATGCAGATTGGGGTAATTTAGATTATCTGCTTGTGGATCTTCCGCCAGGCACAGGTGATATTCATCTTACGCTGGTAGATAAAATTCCGCTTACAGGTGCTATTGTAGTTAGTACACCACAAGAAGTAGCTTTGGCTGATGCCAGAAAAGGTATCGATATGTTCAGGATGCCAATGGTTAATGTTCCGGTGCTTGGATTGGTTGAAAATATGGCATACTATATATCGGAAGGTAATCCTGATAAAAAAGAGTACATATTTGGAAAGGATGGTGCAAAAAAATTATCAGAAGAAATGAATGTTCCATTATTGGGTCAAATTCCTTTAATAACAAGAATACGGGAAGCAGGAGATGTTGGAGCGCCAGCAGCATTAAATGAAAATACGATTGAAAGCAAAATATTTAAAGACTTAGCCCTAAAAGTAATGGAATGCGTAAAAGACATTAAAGCTGTAAAGACTAACAACTAACAATTAAAAAATGGAAATAGCAGCTAAAATAGCATTGGAAATAAAAGTCATAGAGGTTCTAACAACCTGTTTCGACCCAGAAATACCTACCAATATTTATGATTTAGGATTGGTATATGGAATCAACATTGATGATGAAGCCAATGTGCATACCATAATGACACTAACCTCCCCTTCATGTCCGGTAGCGGGAACACTTCCTCCAGAAGTGGAAGAAAAGATTAGGAATATTCCTGGAGTTAGCAGCTCTAATGTAGAAGTAACTTGGGATCCCGCTTGGTCAAAAGACATGATGAGCGAGACGGCTAAATTTGAAACTGGAATGATGTAAATTAAACAATAACAAAATTAATCATTAAAAAAATGGAACAATCTAATTTAACCAAAATCACGCAACAACCCAGCTATGATGCCGTTTATGTTCAGCCCATGAGAGAGGAACTAACAGCTGTAGGTTGCAAAGAATTATTAACCCCTGAAGATGTAGATAAGGCATTAGACAGAAATGATGACAAAACGATACTTGTTGTAATCAACTCTGTATGCGGTTGTTCGGCAGGTAGTGGACGACCAGGAGTAATGATGGCGTTGCAAAACAGTAGTATCCCTGATGAGCTTTACACGCTGTTTGGCGGAATGGAAAAAGATGCAATTGACTGGTACAGGAATAAATATCTTGCAAATCATCACACCTCTTCACCCCACATTGCCCTTTTTAGAAATGGTGAGCCAGTTGCAATTTTTAAACGTTCCGATATTGACGGACATACAGCAGAAAGTATTGCCAGCCAATTGGTGACTATTTTTAACAACGAATGCAGTAATACAGGGCCGTCAATTTCTGCAAAAGATTTTGAAAATATTACTCAAGGCAAATACGGTTGTTATACTGATTTAGGTAAGGATAAAAACTAAATAGTTTGTGTCTATTTAGTTTGTGTTTATGGTTTATAATAAATTTGCAATAGTAAGCTACTTTTTTATTTGCGAACTTTGTCTGTAATAGTAAATTAAATACACAAACTAATTAAATAATACAATTATGAAAATAACAGCTCAGGTAGAATATGGATTAAGAATAATGGTAAGGATAACCCGTTGCACAGATGAGAAAGGACTAAGCATTCGTCAGCTAAGTGAAGCAGAAGGATTATCTATTAACTATGTTGCTAAATTAACCCGACTACTTCGCATAAAGGGATTAATTAACAGTACAAGAGGCCACATGGGTGGGTATGTACTCGCAAAACCTGCTGCCGCTATAACAGTAAATGACACATTAAAAGCTTTGAGCGGAAAGTTGTTCGATAAAAAATTCTGTGATAGTCATTCAGGAATAATGACCTTATGCACTAATTCTGTAGACTGCTCCATCCGATCATTATGGTCAATGATGCAGGCTACACTGGATAAATTACTAGATAAGGTAACTATGGCAGACATGATGAAAAATGAAAAAGATGTTTCCGGAGTGTTACAAAATATTATAGAAGGAAGCGCTAAATAAATTATTAAATTAAATCTTGATTACTAAAATTCATTACTATGGCAATAATGATAACAGAGGAGTGTATAAATTGTGGAGCATGCGAGCCTGAATGCCCCAATAATGCAATTTATGAAGGTGGTGATGAATGGAGATATGCAGACGGCACCGCACTCAAAGGCTTTTACACAGGACAAAATTCAGGTAATACCGTTGATGTTGATACTCCCAATACGCCTGTTTCTATGGATTTTTATTATATCGTAACTGATAAATGTACCGAGTGTGTCGGTTTTCATGATGAACCACAATGTGCCGCAGTTTGTCCGGTAGATTGCTGCGTAGATGATCCGGATTACAGAGAAACAATAGAAGAATTACTACACAAAAAAGAATTTATGCATCTTATATGATAACTGCACTTACAAAAATACAAATAGAAAAAACAGGTCAATTTAATGGACACGGAGGTGCTATTTACACATTAGAATTTGCTCATGAAGCTCATCTTTTTTACTCTGGCAGCAGTGATAACCTTGTAGTAGAATGGAATATGAAAGACCAGCAACAAAACAAAGTTGTTGCGAAATTACCTGCCAAAGCCATGGCATTGAAATATGTTCCCGATAGAAATATATTACTTATCGGTCAGTCATTAGGAGGTATTCATGTTATTGACTTAAAAGAAAATAAGGAAATAAAACTATTACAGCTTCATAAGGAATACATTTTTGATATCCAATATTTACCAGAAACAGAATGCTTTTGGGTTTTAGCTGGTGACGGTACACTTTCAGTTTGGTCAATCAATGATTTCTCATTGATAACAGCTCTAAAACTTTGTGATAAAAATATCCGTAGCATCGATTTTAATATTATTTTGAAAGAAGCAGCTATTGGATGCGGTGATGGTTCTATTCGAATTTTTGATTTTGAAACCTATGAAGAAAAGAAAATCCTTAAGGGGCATCTTGATGATTTTTCGGTAAATACAGTACGCTATCATCCAAACGGGAAATACCTTTTGTCTGGTTCTAGAGATGCCTATTTGAATGTATGGGATATTGAAAACGATTATGCGTTGATCCATCATATTCCTGCCCATAATTACGCTATTTACAGCATCGTTTTCAGTCCTGATAAAAAGTTTTTTGCTACGGGTAGCAGAGATAAAACAATTAAAATATGGGATGCAGAAAACTTTGAACTACCCTATCGAATAGATAAGTCTCAACACGGAGGCCATACCCATTCGGTAAATAAACTTTTATGGAGTGATTTTAATAATTATTTGATTTCAACCGGTGATGATAAAACTATCATGCTATGGGGAATTATAATACCAATGTAATAAAATAAAAAATTAATATTGGTTAAAATTTAGATTATGTCAGAAATAATTGAAGAAGAAAGTAAATATACTAAAAAGCCAGATTGGCTTCGTGTAAAACTACCCACAGGAAAAGAATATGCCGAAGTAAGACAAATAGTATCCGAACATAAACTACATACGATATGTGAAAGCGGCAGTTGTCCTAACATGGGTGAATGTTGGGGAAATGGAACGGCTACCTTTATGATATTGGGGAATACCTGTACAAGATCCTGCGGATTTTGTAATGTAAATACTGGTAAACCTCTGCCTGCTGATCCGGAGGAACCTAAGATGGTGGCCGAATCTATTCGCCTAATGAAGTTGAAACATGCCGTAATAACTTCGGTTGATAGAGATGACTTGAAAGATGGTGGTTCTATGATATGGGAAGAAACCGTAAATGAAGTAAGAAAAGCATGCCCGGGAATTACCATGGAAACGCTTATTGGGGATTTTCAGGGTAAATGGGAAAATCTCCAACGAATTATTAATGCGCATCCCGAAATAGTTTCACATAATCTTGAAACCGTACGCAGATTAACGAAAGAAGTTAGGGTACAGGCAAAGTATGACAGAAGCCTTGAGGTTCTCAAAAGATTAAAGGAAGCTGGGATGAAAACTAAATCAGGTATCATGTTGGGTTTAGGTGAAACAGAAGAAGAAATATATGAAACTATGGACGACTTGAGAAGCGTTGGTGTTGATATATTAACTATTGGCCAGTATATGCAGCCTACTAAAAACCATTTACTCGTTATAGAATTTATTAAGCCAGAAATATTTGCAAAGTATAAAGAAATAGGCATGAACAAGGGTTTTCGTTTTGTTGAAAGCGGACCATTAATAAGATCATCTTATCATGCAGAAAGACACTTGTTTTAATAAATAAAATAGATTTAATATTTACGCTCACAAAAATAATTATGACTAAAACAAAAATTACAGTAAACAATAATGGTTCCCTGAGAATAGAAAATGACTTTGAGATTGTAGATAAAAATGGGAATGTATATGATTTAGCAGGACGAGAGATGCTTTCACTTTGCCGTTGTGGTCTTTCTAAAAATAAACCTTTTTGTGATGGTGCTCATAACGGACACTTTGAACATGAGGCTGTTGCATTTGGATTGCCTCCAAAAAAATAATATATTAAACAAACATCATGTTCGACGTTGCTATTAATTTGATAATTCTTTCCAAAAACTTCCTGCATTTTTGCATGAACATGTTGCGCTTACCCCATTAAAAGATCCTACTCTTATTCATGTAATGGTGTTAAAAAAAGAACTTGGTCTTGATTCACTTAGTGATTCCATTTTACAAAAATGGTTAAATGGCTAAATCAAGATTAGTAATGAGCAGAGAATTGCTACCCGTTATACCGGTCATCAATTTGGGAGCTTTGCCGGACAGTTAGGCGATGGCAGGGCAATTTCCTAGTGCGAAATTTTAACTTCTGATGGAAAGCGATGGGAAATACAAACTAAAGGATCAGGCAAAACTTCTTTTTCCAGAATGGGAGATGGCAAAGCCGTAATTCGTTCATCAGTCAGAGAATATCTTTGCTCAGAAACCATGTACGGTTTAGGAATTCCTGCCTCAAGAGTGATACTATGGCTTTCACTTTATGACCAAAGATTGAAAAGAGAATTATCTGACGAAATGAAACGCCAGATGGAAATGAAACGCGTAAATCCAAAGTATGTATTAAGAAATTATATTGCTCAGGAAATAATTGAGGAGGTAGAAAAAGGAGGGAATGAAAAATTAAAAAAATGGTTAGAAATTTTGTATTCGCCATTTGCCGAACATCCAGAATATGAATCGTATTCAAAACCAACGCCTACAGAAAAGAAAATTATAGTGTTTCCTGTTCATCTTAAGTTCTTGCAAAAAAATAAAATAGTGTAAAATAATTTAAAACATAAAAACATGTCAGAACATAAAGTTTATTTAAACTGGAAAAACAAAGAAGATGATTTATCATACAAAACGTATGACCGCAGTCACTTGTGGAAATTTGAAGGAGAAACTTTAATAAAAGCTTCTGCTGCTCCAGATTATCTGGGTAGGTCAGAGTTGGTGAACCCGGAAGAAGCCTTTGCCGCATCGCTTGCAAGTTGTCACATGCTCACATTTCTCGCTATAGCTTCCATGAAAAAATATACGGTGGCAATGTATGAAGATAATGCAATAGCCATACTGGGTAAAAATGAGAAATTAAAAATGGCGGTAACAACCGTGTATCTAAGGCCGAACATCAGCTTTAAAGGAGATAATATACCCGATAAAACAATAATTAATGCAATGCACCACCGTGCTCACCGGGAATGTTTTATAGCCAATTCGGTTTTAACAGAGATAATTGTTGAACCGGTTTATTAAAGTAATTGAGCAAAGGTGAATTAATTTTAGATAAAAAATTAAAGTTTAATATGCTCAGCAAAAGGAACAAAACAGTATATATTGACAAACATGAAAAAGGAATTTATACAATAGCTATGGATACTACTACAAAACACAAAAATGATGTACCATCCCTAATCAGTGGTTATAGTCAATTAAATATATATGATTGGCTTGCCGATATACCATTGCCACCCAATCAACAAACATTCAACATTGTTGAAGTAAAATTTAAAGGAGGACGTAAAGATTTTTATTTGAAGCATGAAAATATATCTCTTAAACAAACAGATATAGTAGTTGTTGAAACCATTGGAGGACACGATACAGGTCATGTTTCATTAACAGGAGAACTGGTTAGGTTGCAATTAAAAAAACACAATATCCAGACGGAAGAAGTCATTAAAAAAATCTATAGAAAGGCAACATCAGCGGATATTGAAAAATGGAAAACAGCGAAGGGTTTGGAATCTGAAACGATGTATAAAGCCCGAATTTTAGCTAAAGATTTGGACTTGAAGATGAAAATATGTGATGTTGATTATCAAGGGGATAAGTCAAGTGCCACCTTCTATTATACCGCTGAAGGACGGGTAGATTTCCGGGAACTAATTCTGGTAATGGCTACAGCGTTTCATATCAAAATAGTAATGCGTCAGATTAGCCTGTTCGAGGAAGCCGCCCGTTTAGGTGGTATCGGTACTTGTGGAAGAGAGTTTTGTCATTCTGCCTGGTTAACAGATTTTAATACTAGGGCTACATTATACGGCAGGAATAAAGATAAACAATGGACTGAATTCAAATGTTGCTTAATAGAAGATCGAGAAAACAACAAATCTTCTTTGAAGGACAATGATCTCAATAGAATTAAAACGCTTAAAGGTATCGCCAGCCGTCAAAAAACAGATATTGAAAAAAATATAATGTGGTTTAGTTACCCGAATGAAGATGATTTAATACCTATAAAAATCTCAAGGGTTAAAGAAATTCAAACACTAATTAAAGAAGGCATGATTCTGAAAGATTTAAAGGAAGAGATAGAAATCATAATTGAGGAACCGGCTATTGATAACTTCTTGGGTTATGTAAATGTTGTAGGTCAAGATAGTCTAACAAGATTCGAAAAAAAAAGAACAAATAAATATATAAAAAGGAATAAATGAAACTGCCAAAAAACTTAGAAAAAGTAATTCTTTTGGATGTTCATAAAATCCGAAAAGATTTCCCTATCCTTTCAAGGATGGTGAATAATAAGCCATTGATTTATTTTGATAACGGTGCTACTACACAGAAACCGCAACAAGTGATTGATTCCCTCATAAAATATTACACGGTGCAGAACGCTAACATTCACCGTGGAGTTCATCGAATGAGTCAGGATGTAACTGATGAATATGAGAATGCCCGAATTACTGTTCAAAAACATATAGGTGCTAAACAGGAACACGAAATAATTTTTACAAGCGGAACTACTGATAGCATCAACTTTATAGCCACTGCGTTTGGGAAAAAGTATGTGAATGCTGGCGACGAGATTGTTGTTAGTGAGATGGAGCATCACAGTAATATTCTCCCATGGCAACAGCTATGCGAAGAAAAAAATGCAGTACTTAAAGTTGTCCCAATCACTGATAGCGGAGAATTGTGTATGGACGAATATAAAAAACTACTTTCTGCAAAAACAAAACTGATCGCCATTACACACGTATCAAACACACTTGGTACGGTAAATCCCGTAAAAGAGATGATTGCTATCGCTCACTCGAAAAATATTCCTGTGCTTGTGGATGGAGCCCAATCAATCCCTCATATAAAAGTGGATGTGCAAGATTTAGATGCTGATTTTTATTGTTTTAGCGGGCACAAAGTTTATGCTCCCACAGGAGTAGGAATACTTTACGGAAAAGAAGAATGGCTTAATAAACTCCCGAATTATCAAGTAGGTGGCGGAACCATTAAAACAGTTTCATTCGATAAATCAGAATACGCAGAATCCCCTCTTCGATTTGAGGCAGGAACTCCGAATATCGAAGGAGGAATTGGTCTTGCAGTGGCACTGGACTACATCAACGTACTCGGTCTTGAAAATATTGCTACTTATGAACACGAACTGCTTGGGTATGCTACAGAAAAACTTTCAGCGATTGACAATTTGCGAATTATCGGCACGGCAAAAGAAAAAGCAAGTGTAATTTCGTTTGTTGTGGATGGGATCCATCCGCTTGACTTAGGCATGCTCCTGGATGCGCAGGGAATAGCAGTACGAACAGGGCACCACTGTACGCAACCACTAATGGCACATTATCAAATTCCGGGGACTGTGCGTGCAAGTTTTTCATTTTATAATACAAAGGAGGAAATAGATGTTTTTGCAAACGCAATTGTGAAATCAATTAAACGAATAAACCAAAAATGATAGAGATGAAAACAATAGAAAATATAGAGCAGGAACTCGTGGAAGAATTCTCGGAGTTTGAGGACCTGTTTGATAAATTCGGATACCTGATTGATTTAGGTAAAAATCTAAAACCATTAGACGTTTCATTGAAAACGGATAACCGTATGATAAAAGGATGCCAGGCACATGTGTGGTTATATAGTGAATTAAAAGATGGTAAAATTATTTTTTATGCAGATGCAAATGCCGATTATGCTAAAGGGCTTGTTGCCATGTTGATTCATGTACTTTCAGGGCATACACCTGATGAAATTATTAACGCCCCGCTTAATTTTATTGAAAGGATAGGATTTAAAAGCATGCTTTCGATGAAACGTGCCGGAGGATTGGAGAGCATGATAAAGCAAATGAAACTTGATGCGGTGGTTTACAAAGCCAAGGATTGAGCTACTTTCTTAACCTAATAAAGAATTGAATTAAATCCTGAAATTATTGGAAACAAAAAGTTTTGTAGGAAGTATTGGTGTAGTATAATATTTTTCATCTTAGGGAAAAGGATAACCTTTTGTTGGAGTAGCTTTAGATACTTGGAATATGTGGACGGAATGACAAGATGGGGTAGGAGCTTCAAACCCAACATCAGGAACAACATACAATTTAGTGCAACAACCTTGGGTAAATAAAGGTTATTTATACAACATAACAAATAAATGTAATAACTATTGATAAAAAAGTGGAGAGCCAAACCCAGAATTTTGATTTGTTCTCTCCACCATCAGATACTAAATAAGGGCTTTGTTAATACCCTGCTGTCACTTGCTCACTATAGGTTTTATGAGGTACTGAGAGAGTTCTTCAAAACGTTGTTTTTTTATAGCATAGAACGGAAGGAGTTTTTGGTATTCCCTTACTTTATGGATTTCTTTTTGTTCATTTATTCTTATATCTTTCGGCAGTTTATCTAAAATATTATGATAAGCCCCAAGAAAGATTATACCCGTTTCATTTGGGCCGAGTGTTGCCGAAATCCTGCCAGCAATATACTCATCCCGTTGATTCAACAGTTTGGATCGGCTAATTTTAAACCTAATAATCCTGATCAGTTTCATGATTAATGGGCCGGAAGAGGGTATCAATTTTAGCATTTCCAATTCTTTTTTAACCATCGAAATATCCTCGGTTTGCACGATAATAGCTCCCCGTTTGACCAGTCTTGAAATAATTTCATAGTTCTTACTTCCTGCCTTTATGCTATCTTCCATGATTTTTATTGCGATCTCTCCATCCGCAACCATTCCATCCTGGTATATTTTTACAACTTTTCCGCCAAGCCCAATAGTATCACAATATTGGCTTATTATCTCCCAGTATTTGTTAACGGTATCAACATGTGTTTCCCAAAATTCTCTCCCAAATTCATCAATACCCTTCTGGGTTAGCTCGGCTGCCATGGATCCCATGTCGGCACTTGTATGAATGATGGGAACATATATTAGTGTCTTCATTGTGAAAGGTTTTTAGCTTTGATCTATACTCAACTCTTCACTAGCCAATTGGCATACGGTACTCAGAGTTTCCATAGCCTGTTCAATATCGGTAAAACTTCGGTTTTTAATCGCTGATTTCAACTCTTCAAGTGCATTTTCAATAGCAGCCTTTTTGTTACCTGGAATTGTATCCCCAAATTTCTTTAACTGTTTTTCCGTTTGGAAGATCTGAGTGTCGGCTTGATTGCTTTGAACCACCTTTTCTTTTGTCTCTCTATCCGAAACAGCGTGTTGCCTGGCTTCCTCCTTCATCCGATGAATATCCTCATGCGAAAGTCCGGTAGAGGCCTCAATGCGAATCTGCTGCGATTTGTCAGTTAACTGATCTTTGGCAGTCACATGAAGAATGCCATTAGCATCAATATCAAAGGTAACTTCGATTTTAGGAATACCCCTATGGAATGGCGGAATTCCATCAAAATGAAACCTCCCGATGCTCTTGTTATCGTTAGCCATTGGCCGTTCTCCTTGTAATATGTGTATTTCTACAGAGGGTTGGCTATCAGCAGCCGTAGAAAAGACTTCTGATTGCTGAGTAGGAATGGTTGTATTGGCTTCGATCAGCCGTGTCATCACACCACCCCGGGTTTCGATACCTAATGAAAGCGGTGTAACATCAAGTAGCAATACATCTTTTACTTCGCCAGCAAGAACTCCACCCTGGATGGCAGCGCCAATAGCGACAACTTCATCTGGGTTAACACCTTTGGAAGGTTCTTTCTCGAAAAAGTCACGCACAATTTTTTGAACAGCAGGTATTCTGGTTGATCCGCCAACGAGGATGATTTCATCTAAATCGGAGACCTTCAATCGGGCATTCTTAAGTGCCTGCTGACAAGATAGAATAGTTGACTGCAACAGGTTATCAACCAACTGTTCAAATTTGGCACGGGTAAGCTTCTTTACCAAGTGCTTGGGTATGCCTTGAACCAGCATAATATAGGGTAGGTTAATTTCAGTTTCCATCAATCCAGACAATTCGATCTTTGCGTTTTCGGCCGCCTCTTTCAACCGCAGAAGTACCATAGAATCTCTAAGGAGATCTATACCTTCGTCTTTTCTGAATTCATCAACCAACCAGTCAATGATCAGCTGATTAAAATCATCGCCACCAAGGTGAGTGTTCCCGTTGGTAGATTTCACTTCAAAAATACCATTTCCGAGTTCGAGTATCGAAATATCGAAAGTTCCGCCACCAAGGTCATATACTGCAACCTTAATATCTGTATGCCTTTTATCCAATCCATAGGCAAGAGCTGCCGCCGTAGGTTCGTTAATAATACGTCTGACTATTAACCCTGCAATCTCACCAGCCTCTTTGGTTGCCTGCCGCTGTGAATCGCTGAAATAGGCAGGAACGGTAATCACCGCCTCCTTGATCTCTTGTCCAAGGTAGTCTTCAGCTGTTTTTTTCATTTTCTGAAGAATCATAGCCGAAATCTCCTGAGCCGAATACAGTTCCCCGGAAATGTTTACACGGGGTGTATTATTTTCGCCTTTTGAAACCTGATATGGCAATCTGCTAATCTCTTTCTCAACCAGATCGTATGATTCACCAATAAACCGTTTAATGGAAAAAATCGTGTTTACTGGATTGCTAATGGCCTGACGTTTTGCCGGGTCACCAACTTTACGCTCACCACTGTCAGTAAATCCTACTACAGAAGGCGTTGTTCTGTTACCTTCACTGTTAAGGATTACGACCGGTTCATTACCTTCCATAACAGCTATACAGGAATTTGTGGTTCCTAAATCTATACCTAAAATTTTACTCATTATATTACATTAAATTGCCTAATGGGCCAAGATTGATGTTTAAATCCCTGTCGGTAAGATTAAAGTGCTTTTTCAGCTCTTCCATTTTTAGTTCAAGTTTCATAAGGGTTTCACCAAGCCGTTCAATCTCATCTTCAGTCAATGATCCCCCGTCAACTCTGCGCATAGCTTGCTTTTCAACCAGTTTACGAATGAGTTCAACCAGGGTTAGTACCAGTTTTGCCAAGCCGGAATCAGCATTGTCTGGGCCTAGCTTTAGCCTGGATTCTTCATTGTTTGTTAGTTTCCCGATCTCCTCCGAAAGCTCATCAAGCGATCCGGTATTAAACAGTATTTTATTTTCACTTATCATACCGATTATTTTATGGCGATTTCAACAAAATTATACGGAGGCCAAGGTCCAGTCAGGACAAAGTTAAGCCTTGGATATTGGTTTTGCAAATCCCCAATTACATGAATTAGTCCATCTTTCCGCTCCATATCAAGTAAGAAAACGGCATCAATGATAGCTGTTGTTGTTATTGCCCTTTTTTTGAATTTATTGACGGTGTTTAACCGGAAAAGGTATCCAGTGATCATTTCAATGACCGAATTAACATAAGTTAGCATCAATTCCTCAAGCCTGTGCTCTTTAAGTTTTTTATCCAGATAATCCTTGTAAACTGAATTTTTGATTTCCGTCGCAGAATTCTCGGTTGTTTGGGTATCTGCCTCTGATTTTATCTTCAGTTCTGATTTTAATTTTTCGGAATCACAAAAAATCTTTAGCCCAAATTCATACTTATTTTCAACTTCATGGAGATTTTGTTGAAATTCATGGTAGTTTCTTTCGAGCATTTTATTAATTAATTCGGCTGATTCCATTATTGAGCCATATCGCATGGGAAGAACTGTAAATTGTTGCGCAAGGTTTTCGATCACACCTGCATATTCAATAGCATTGGATCTATCTGCAATTAATTCAGCTCTTTTTACATCGCTTACTACAGCAGTAATTTCACCAAAAGAAACAGCACATAAGTCAGAACCAGAAATGCCCTTCATCCCAACCAGCAGAGCATTTAACTTCTCTGGATTTCTTTTTACGGATAATATGGAATAAATCATTTTTTTCATTTCTACAAAATTATTGGCTTTCCAGACTTTAACTGCTCCATGGTTTCAACAGAGCTTAGAAGCAATTTCACTCCTACATATACCAGGTCGATATCTGCTACTGAAATTATAATATCCCCACTGAGGATAACCCCTTTGTTCAATACTCTGTCAAGCAATTCAAGCATGGTAATGTCTTTAGACCGGTCGATTACATTATTGTGCATTATTGTTTTTCTTTAATGGAAATAAAACTAAATGGTGGCCAGGGACCGGTTGCTTCAATAATAAAGCCGGAATCCCCTTCTTTTTTTTTCAATGTTTCAACTGTACTTATAAAATCAGCAACTTTGTTTTTACTTACAAGAAAGGTGGTATTGAGGATCATGGTCTCTTCTCTTCCGGTAAACGCTTTCGGGAGTAGATTGTTGAGGCTGGTTGATTCGCTCAGTTTTTTAAATTCATCATAATATTTCTGTCCGTAGTTCTTACAAATTCTGTCCATCTCATTTTCGATTAGGTCAGTTTTTTTTCTTCCCAGCAAAAAGGCTTTCCCAGGCGAACTTTCCATAATCTGCTTTTCAAGCGCAGCAGCTTCCTCGCTTAATTCGTCAATTTGCTCGCACAGTGTTTTACGATCGCAATAAATTTTAATCGACCATTCTTCCTTTCCCTCGATATGATTGAAGCTTTCAATCAATGAGTCAGCATAATCAATAATGAAGGTTTTCAAACTGGCTTTAGTATGATAGATGGTGCCAAATTTAAAAGGAATCACAGTACTCTGTTCCATAATCATGCTGATTACCCTGATATGATTCCGTGCGTTTAATTCCGCCCACTGAATATCTGATAAATTCTTTTTGAAATTTTCTTCAGAGAATTCACTTTTGGAAACATATTTAACGATCACGTGAAAATCATCGAACATAAGTGATTCCACTGTACTATACCCCATGCCCGTTATAAGCCGGGGAGGAGTACGTGATATGCAATAAACATATATCAGATCATTTATCATGACAGAAATTTGTTAATTAATATATTCGTCAGTGCTATCTATTCCTTCCAAGGAACCATGCCGTTCGAAGGATGTAATTTCAAGATTTTCATCCAGTTTGACCGCATAGAAAAGCCGCACTTTTTTTGACGGAAGATCCATTGATTTTAGAAATGAATCGTCTTCATATACCTCTGCCACAGCATTCCAGATTTCTTTCACTTTTTCAATTTTTATGACCGTTACATCATAACTTTTGATGTTCTCTCTCAGGAACTTAATCACTACTTTTTTAACTTCAATAATGTTGCTCATATTTTTTACTCCTTATTTATCTTTCCTTATATTTTCCAGTAATTTCAACAATTCATCTTCTCTTCTGTCGTATTCTTCTTCATCAATTTCATCCAATTCAAATTTCAACTGTAGTCGCATCAGTTTTTCTTTGACGGAGCCTTCATCCGACGTTTCCTTCTCAACAATCTCATTGATTTTATTAGCGATAAAAACTACTCCTTTTAGGGGTGCTAACAGTATGCTATCGATTAAAAACATATTATATTCCTTTAGTGTTTATTACAAGGGTGACAAAATTATAGAGTGGTAATGTTCCTACATATTTGAAAGTCATAAAGCGGCCAAATTTCTCCTCTAAATCATTCACAGCTTTATCAAATGCAGATTCAGCTAAGTTTTTAACAAGAAAGGCAACATTGATAATCATCATTTCTCCGTAGCTATCGTTTATTTTTACATCAACAGAAAGTGGATTTAAAATATCGAGAATGCTATTTTTGTAATTTTCCGTCTCCTTTTTGAGTGCTTCTGCTACCATTTCGCCTATTTTCATGCGCTGGTAATGGCTTTTATCGGCCGGAAGACTCATCAATTTTCCCCTGAGTAACCTAATTTCGTCATATTTTTCAATGATACTTTCATATATCACAGCTTCCTTTGTCAGTACTTTGAGACCCAGTTCTTTCTTGCCTTCCATTTTAGTAAGTAAGTCATCAAATTTTTTGTAATCTTTCTCAAGAATTCTCAGGATACCAGAGTCATCGTTATGTTCGGAAATAGTTGAAAACCGAACAGGAAGAACCGTAAATTGTTTCATAACCTCTTCAAGTACTCTTTCGTGAGTGATCATGTTTATTCTTCGGACTTCGTATTCGATGATCGGCGAATTACTGACGATAGCACTAATATCTTTAAAATTTATCCCATAAACCAGGTCCGTCCGTTTACCCATACCAATCGGACCATAGTCTAATGGATCTGAATGCCTGATAATCCCATAAATATATTTTCCTTCTTTCGGTATATCAACTTCTTTTTCCATAAAATCCTTCAGATATGTTGTTACTATTTTATTAATTAATCTGCGTCATCAGCGTTTTGTTTTTCTATTACAATTCCCATTTCTCTGGAAATATTTTCAGGTCAATAAAATTATAAATAGGTAAGGCAGCTGTATATACAAAATCACTTCGGTCCTCGTATCTGGCACCAAGGTCGGCCATTATGTGGTCAAATTCGATCTCCCTGCCACTATTCACCAAGAATGCAGTATTCATAAACATGGCATCACCATTTGTTTTGTTATGTTTATACTCGAATGCTGATCTGCGCAAAGCATCGATAATCGTTTCAGTTTCCTCTACTTTCTTTTCAATCAGTGCATCTGCTACTAGATTTCCGGCATCTGCAATTTCCATGTTCTTCCTTTCCTGATCATGTAGTTTTTCAATTTCGGTCATTATTTTTTGTAGCTCAACGTGTTCCTTGTCGATCTCTTTGTATATCATTCGCATGTTTTTCCATGTTCCTCTCACATTAAGCTCCACTTTATTTTCAAACTGTTTGAGCAATTCCATAAATTCGTTGTATCTCCGGTTAAGTAGATTTCGTATTTCGTTAGGAGTTGCCGCAATGGTGCCAAACCTAATGGGAAGTATGCTCTTAAATTCCTGCATCACCACTTCTATAACCTTTTGGTGTGCAAGCATGTTTTCTGGATTAGCCACTACCGTGTTAAGGGGATGATCACTCACCACCATACACAAGCCATCGAAACTGATAGTGGAGACTAGGTCGCCGCGTCCGCCTATTCCTATTGGACCCAGATTGATGTCGTAATCCGTTGCAATGATGCAATAAATATATTTCCCGTCACGTTGCATATTATTCCTTTATTTTTATCAAAATCAAATTTTCATTCACTTTTTGTTTTCCCTTAAAGGTTAAACTCTCTTTTGAAGATTGCCTTTCCGCTTCTGAATATTCGAGCAATGTATGATAGGCTTTATTAATCCTATTGAAATTTTCCTTATTATGATTATTCTGATTTGCATCGGGATGAAATTCTTTTGCTTTTTCCTGATATGCCCTTTTTATTTCAGAGTCAGAAGTTTCTATTGTTAAGCCAAGTTCTATTTTTGCCTGTGCCACATTCTCCTGATCTAATTCTTTAACTTCAATAGTATAAAAACTATAGCAGGGCAAGGGTCCAACCAATTTGAAGTTCAACAAGCCTTTGTATTCTTCATCAAGTTGGTCAATTATCTGTTCAAATTTTTCTTTTTTATTCCTGTTAATGAGAAAAGCAGAGTTGGCCACCATTTCGTCATTCATCACCTCATGTGATTTTATATCGAGACTGATTGATGACAGCGAATCCAAAATATTCGTTTCAACCTTTGTGTTTTTTTCTTTTACTTTTTCCTGAACTAGCATCCCTATTTTTATCTGGTCGATTTGTGAAAGCGTATCTGTCTTTTTTAGAATATCATCTCTTATTGCGATGATCTCGGGGTGGTTTCCAATCTCTATGAGGGTATTAGAAAAATCAGCCCAAGTAACCACTAAGTCAATTTCTGTCAGGGTTTCAATTTTATTTAGGGTATCAATAACTAAATCATGGCCATTTGCAAGTATTTTAATAACCTCTTCCTTTGAGTTTACAATCGTACCGAGCTGTATAGGGATAAGCATGTTGAATCCTTTCTCCATGAGTTCTTCTATGGTTTTTTGATGATGAACCAGCAAGTATCCCAAACTTTCCCTGTCTAAATAATCAATGTGTGCACTCTCCCTGTCGGAAACAATGGCAGATATATTTTGGAAGGGGATGGCATAAATCCCTGAATTTTCAAATGATTTAAATATATCCGTACTGTAAAAATTCGGCACTATTCCATAGATGTATATTCCTTTTGTTGTCATTTTATTAGTTTATTGGTTGATATTAACTAGTTTCCTTGACGTTTGCCAAACTTCCATATTTTCAAATGAATATTTCATAAACGACTTAACTTATCAACTTTTCTATCAACCTTTTTTCGTTGAATTTTGTTGTAATACCAGCCCGATCGCTTCTTCGAAATGATTCTCCATGATGATGATTTCTCCGGTAACTTCCTTCGATTTCCCTTTGCTTTTATCAATCAATTCGCGAATAGCAAGCATGGCCGCTTTACGACAAATAAATTCGATATCTGATCCGGTGAGGCTTTCTGTTTTCAGGGCCAGTTTATTTAGGCTTACTTTTTTTCCAAGTGGTTTATTCCGGGTATGAATACCGAATATTTTTTCCCTTGTTTTTACATCTGGGAACGGCAATTCAAATATCAGATCGAACCGGCCACTTCTTAGCAAAGCTGGATCAATTAAATCGATTCTGTTGGTAGCGGCCAGCACAATCACTCCTTTCAGGTCTTCAATACCATCCATTTCGGTAAGGAACTGGCCAATCACTCTTTCGATTACCCCGGAACCTGAACCGTCACTACTGCGTCTGGGGGTTAGGCTATCTATTTCATCCAGAAACAAGATACAAGGCGATGCCTGTTTTGCCATCCTGAATAATTCTCTTACCCCTTTTTCCGATTCACCGATGTAGCGGCTTAAAATTTGTGGCCCTTTTACAGAGATAAAATTAACTCCGCTCTCGCTTGCCAGCGCTTTTGCCAGGTAGGTTTTACCTGTGCCAGGTTTCCCGTGAAGGATAATTCCCTTGGGAGGTTTGGTATCGGCTTTTTTAAACAGGTCGTCATATATCAGTGGCCACTCTACGGTTTCCTTTAAAGCCTCTTTTATTTCATCGAGGCCGCCAACATCATCCCATTTCACATTGGGTACCTCCACAAAAACCTCCCTTATGGCCGAAGGCTCTACTTCTTTCATCGCGTCAAAAAAGTTATCCATGGTTACTTCGAGCGACATCAAAAGTTCGTAAGGGATTTCGGCCATCTCGAAATCGATTTGTGGGAGTATTTTCCGCAAAGCAGTCATGGCGGCTTCCCTGGCTAAAGCTTCCAAATCAGCACCCACAAAACCATGGGTAATTTCTGCTAGTTTTTCCATATCTACATCCAGCGACAAAGGAATTCCCCTAGTATGGATGTGAAGAATTTCCAGCCTGCCTATTTTATCGGGAATAGAGATAGAAATTTCGCGATCAAAACGTCCCGGCCTTCTCAATGCCGGATCAATGGAATTAGGAATGTTGGTTGCGCCAATTACAATGACCTTCCCCCTTGATTCCAATCCGTCCATAAGTGATAATAGTTGGGCTACAACACGCTTTTCAACCTGTTTTTCGCCACCCATATCTTCCCGCTTGGGCGCAATAGCATCAATTTCATCAATAAAAATGATGGATGGTGCATGTGCCTGAGCCTCTTCAAAAATTTTCCTTATCCGGCCTTCACTTTCCCCATAAAATTTCCCCATGATCTCCGGACCGGAGATGTTGATAAAATAAGCATCTGTTTCATGAGCCACCGCTCTAACGATGAGCGTTTTCCCTGTTCCAGGAGGGCCATACAGAAATACACCTTTGGGAGCCTGAACACCAAGACGTTCAAAAATTTCAGGATACTTCAAGGGCAGTTCTATCATCTCCCGAATGCGCTGTACCTGATTTCCAAGTCCGCCGATGTCTTCGTACGAAACCTTACTTTTATTTTCCCCTTCTTGCTTGGTCAATTCAAGCTGAAACGTGGTATTTGGGTGTATCAGTACCACCCCATCAGGGTTGGTGCCGGTTACGGTATAATTAACCGCACGGGAACCAAAAAGGGTGGCTCTCACTTTATCTCCTTTTGTTACCGAAAGACCATTGATGAGCGAACCAATATATTTTGCGTCATCGGCCTTAAATAAAGAACCAGAGTTTGTATCAGGTTTGAGTTTTATTTTTGAAGCCTGGCGGCAGGTAGTTTTAATGATCTTCACTTTTTCATCAATCCCAGCCTGAGCATTTTCTCTGGTAATGCCATCAATCTGAATAATACGTTTGTCCCTGTCTTCTGGAAAACAAGGCATAATCTTAACAGGCGTGGCACGTTTGCCTTCTATAACAATCACATCGCCACTTTCCAAACCCATCAACTTCATGTCTTTTGGGTCAATCCTAGCAATTGCCCTTCCAACATCCTTTACCGGGGCTTCTTTTACACGTAATATTATTTCGTCTTTCATTTTCGTTGATAAAAGGTTGGTGAAAAAGTTAATATGTTGGGTTATTTATTTGTTGATAGGTTTATTGATTTATAAGTTTATTTGTTCGATATTTACCAGTTTCATTGGCGTTTTCCAAACTTCAAAATTTTCAAAGGGACATTTCATAAACTCTTCAACCGCTTTATTAACTTGTCAATACTTGTCTCAATTTATCCAACGCTTCCAGTCCTTTAATTTCTTCAGCAAATTTTGGCACTTGAACTATATTTAAATTGCTAAACGTTTTTTTAATCTCTTGTAAATAAGGTAATTGATTAGCCTTTACTCTTTTGCAAAAATCACCATCATCCGAAACCATTACATTGTTCACGATAATCTGCCTCGCAATTATTCCGGATGCGCTAAGATCAGCAAGCAGTCTGTCTGTTTCCATGGTAGCCATCGCTTCGGGGATACATACAGGAATAAATTCACATTTGGTTTTATCCCGCAACAGGTTTTGGATTCTTTTTACTATTTTTTTCAGGCTGAATAACAATGCGTCCACCTCATCCTGTTGATAGGACCCCGAAAAACTGGTAACCATATAGCGGTATTTCCATCTCATTCTGGCTGCAACTTTTATCCAATCATCCAATAACTTTGGAGATGAAATCAATCGCAATGCATGCCCGGTGGGTGCTGTATCCACCACATATTTATCGTATCCACCTTCTTCAATAAAATCAATGATGGTTTTAAAACTCATCATCTCATCAATGCCGGGTATTGATAAGTCCAGCATTTCATCGATGTCCTCGCTGTCAAGATTTGTAGAGGTATCAAAAAGTTTTTTCAGCTCATTCCGGTGTTCTGTTTTAAAATTGGAAAGTGCTTTGTCGGCATCTACTTCAAGGGCCGACATGTTAGCTGTACCGTCAACATTTACTACTTTAAAACCAATTTCTTGTTCGAGACAATCTGATACGGAATGAGCCGGATCGGTAGATATAAGTAGCGTTTTAAAATTTTTAGATAATGCCAGGGCAGTAGCTATGGCACAAACACTTTTTCCAACACCACCTTTTCCTCCGAAAATAATGAGTTTTAAGTCCTTGTTTTCTAAGCACTCAAGTGCCATGATTTTATTTTTTAATATTGATTTCAAGGATACCGTTGATGAATTTGTGACTTAAATTTTCTTTAATGACTTTTACCGGAAGCAGTAATTCTTTTCGGTATGTTCGGCTTTTGCTGATCGCAGAAATTTCAAGAATGTCTTCCTTCAAGTCGATTATAAGGTCATTTTCCTCTATTCCAGGCATTTCGGCAATGACAACAATTTCATTCTCTTCATCAAAGATGTCTGTTATCGGTTCCCGCTCTTCATCTACTTTAGGCCCTTCGGGTGTTTTTTTTATGTTCCCGAAAGTTTCCACTTTTGGGGTACCACCACCTGCCGTGTTGATGGTAAAGCCATAAACGCCTTTCATGCCTTTTTTGATATGATCAAAATTGATCTCCCCTTCCTTACTTATTCCGGCCTTTTCTTCGAGCTTTCCCGCAAGGTCAACCAATTTTTCGATGCCTTTGAATAAACCGCCAAGTCCGAAAATTTCAAAATCAGCTTCGTCTCTTTTTCCTTTATTTTTATCGTTTTCCATTTTATTGATAATTTATTAGGTTCTGTAAATTATAATGGTTTACTAATAGCTTCAAGCTTTTCCAGACGAGCCTCTAAAGTTTCATGTTGTTGCATCAGCTCTTTTTCTCTAGCTTTAGTGGACAGGTAAGTATCTTCCTGCCACCAGTTGATACCCATCTCCATGGCCTTGTCAACTGAACAAACCAGTAGTCTGATTTTTATAGTAAGTAAATCAATATCAGCTATTTGTATCTTAATATCACCTGCTATTACAATCCCTTTATCGAGTACTCTTTCAAGAATATCAGCAAGGCCAGTCGCATTAATTGAATGGGTGGGTTGTGTTTGTGACATAATAAGCGTATTGTTTTTAATAGTCTATCGACATGGTTTTAAAATTCGGTTTCTCCTCATCTTTGTTTGTTTGATAGCTTTCTGTCCTATCTGGATTTTGGAGCAGTATAGATTGTCCATTATAAAACTCTTGAATTTCGTTTAGCCTAATTTGAATGATATTAAGTCTTCGCGAAATCAATATTTCTTCGCTTCGCAAACGAGTTCTTTCCTTTTCAAGCATATACATTTTTAAAAAATCAGAACCTTCATTATTTGAAATGGCTGATTTTTTTGTATTGTACATTGTTTTGATACTTCCAATCCCTTTTACTGCACTTGAAGTTGGCATAATATATTATATTAGTTGATGGGTAATTAGCAATTTTTTTCGATCAGTTCATTAACAATTAATCTAACCTTTTCCTGATTGGTTTTTGAGCCAACCCTGCTAGTTTCAGAAGTAAGTATATCCTGACATATTAATCTAAACATTTCGTTGTTTTTAGAAGGAGTTGCATTTATGGTTGCCAAAGTTTTTGCAATCATAATAGAGCCACGAACGGTTGGGTCAAATTCTGTTTTCCCAGATTCGCGTAAGCCTCTCACAATCTTTATGATTTTTTCAGCATCGTCCAATGTAAGGTTTGATTTAGCCCTGGTAATCTGTAACTCAGTTTCGTAATCAAAATGATCGAGATCCATGGTTACCATCCTGTCGCGCAATGCGTCCTGAGTCCGGTTAACACCCGCATATTCTTCAGGATTTGAAGTAAAGATGGCACGAAATTCTGGATGTACTTTCATATAATAATCCTCTTCTTTTCCTGCCGAGGTGCTCATCATTTTTTCCTGAAGGATGGGCAGTAATATATTATTTGCTTCGGCACGTGAGCGGGTAAATTCATCATAAATAAGTGTGAAACCATTTTTAACTGCTATTGTTAAACGATTATTCACCCATTTTTTTTCCATGTCTTCCTCAACTTTGTGAACACTATGTATAAATCTATCGTCTAATTTTTTAAATCTATATCCAGACTCGCTACCAACCAGATCGGATGTTTTATACTCCGCATCGCCATGAATAATGACTACTGGTCTTCCAATTTTACTTGCTAAATGCATAGCCACAGTTGTTTTTCCAGTTCCAGATGGGCCTCTGAAATGTACTGGAAATCCTGCTTTTATGTAGGTAAGACTACGCTCTGTAATATCTTTAATGTACGCTGTCTCAACAAAATCCGACATGGGCTTAGGTTCAAGGACCGTGTTAGTTTCATTGTTCATTATTTTATTCTCCATAATTTTCACCTTTATTATTTGATTAAAACTCCTGTTTAGGTAATTGTTCCAGAGTCAATTTCCAAATGTTCCTCGCCTCTTCAATGTCTTGTATCATTCTTGCCCTTGTTTTTACAAATTCTTCCTTGCGGGCATAATGCTTAGCCATGGCCTCTAATCTTTTCGTAAGACCTTTCCTTATTGTGTTGCTGGTATTGTTCATTGTTAATTACCTTCATATCCTTTGCCTTTACAACGTGTACAAGGCAAGCCGTCATTTGATTTTCCTGTACCCTTACATTGCGAACATTTTGTATTGCTTTGGCAATAATTACTTCCCTTTCCACCACATACAATACAAGGGACTCTGGCTCCCAGCGGATTTTTACCTGTACCCGAACAAAAAACACAGGCTATTGCAGGATTCTCCACTTCAACCTGCCCAGTTCCTTTACAAACCTGACAACCCGACATTGGTGAGAGTAAATCATAAGGATCCTTTCCAAGACCATTACAAAAGGTGCAACTGATTGTTTTTGACATGGTTTTTATATCAATTATAAATTAAAAATGCTGAGTTGAAGAAAATGCCCCACAACTCTTGCTCAGTACAGGATATTATTTTATCGGGAAGTAAATATTTTCAACTTTTTGAACTTTCCCCTCATCTAATAAATTTTTAGCTACAAACCCAAGCTTCATGCGTGTTTCTCCCAGTGGCTCTTCCATTTCTGAAATTCTTACACCTTGTGGATGGTTGTTGATATAATCCGTTACTTTCTCTTCCAAAGTTATTGGGATTACTGCTTTGGTTTCCACTTTTTGCTGAACTTCAACCTGAATTACCTTTACTTCTTTAACTGGAGTTTCTATTTTAACTTCTTTTTTTTCAATTTTTTTAGCTACTTCCTTAGGCTGAGCAACAACTTTATTTCGTAATTGAGTAAGAATTTCCGACATTTTTTTCCATGATGCTGATGCATCACCTCTGTCTTTCGCATAATCACCAAGTAGCGCTTTAATTGCTTTTTTAAGGTTTTTTACATCATTTTGGATCCCTTTCATTACTACATCAAATTCCTTAAGCCTGGCTATTTCGCCGTTAGAAAGCAAATTATGAGTATATGTGAAAATCCTTAAAATCTCTCCATTTATACCTTTCATAAGGATGGAAAATTCTTCAAGCCTGTCCGTTTCGCTTTTCTCAAGCAAACTATGGGTATATGTAAAAATATCTGAAACTTCTGTATTTATGTTTTTCATAAGACTAGCAAATTCCTTGAGCCTTTCTGTTTCGTTAGTTTCAAGCAAATTATCCGTGTAAGTAAAAATCTCTGAAATCTTATTGTTGATACTTTTCATAAGAGCAACAAATTCTTTCATTCTATTTTTTTCACCCTCATTTAACCCTGCTCTTAGAGCTGTTGCCATATTCTTATTTTCTTTACTAATTTTTTTCAAGGAAATATCTGAATCTTTTAACCGTTTTTGTTCGTCCTTTTCAAGTTTTACTCTTAAAGCTACAGCATTGGCATTTAAAGCCACTGACATCTCTTGATGATCCTTTTGAAATCCATCAAGGGTTTTTTGTACTTCAATTACAAGCTCTTCATTTTCCTTGTTTCTTTTTTTGAATGAAGCAAGTATGTCTTCGCTTAAATTTTTCATTTCTGATGATAGTCTCATTTTTTATTTTTTAATTATTAATGAATATTTAATTCCCTATGGTTATTTACCCTATTGGATACTTGACATAAGGCCTTGATTCTCTTTAATTATTTGATCTTTAACTTTTTTTATATCCTTTACCAGAATATTATCGCCTTTTTTAAGTAAGTTTTCAAGGCATTCTATCATACTGTTATGTATTTTCTGAAAATTCAAGAATGTTTTCATTACCTTTTCCTTTCTCATTTCCTGTAGTTTGGGGATTTGAGAAAGCTGCTCTTTGATGATGCTTATTCTTTCCAGCGCATCTGGTGAGGTAATGTCTTTAAGACCTAACAGACCATTCTTAAGCGATTGGGCAGTTTCTTTCTGGGTTTCAACAAAATTCAAAAACTGGCTTTCGGCTTCGCTTCTCTTTTCATCGATTATATCAAAAATACACGACATTATTGTATTGTAATCTTTTTTTCGCAGGGAACCATTTTTTGCCAGAGTTTCGCTAAGTCTGGAATTTAATATCTCTATTTCCTTTGTAAGTTCGTTTAGAGAATTATTGACATTCCCGAACAAGGAATAAGATGATTCTGTAATATTTTCGGATGATTGAAAGACAGTTTGAATTTTTTGAATCCGGCTTTCATAAGATGTTATAATATTGTCGAAAAAACCATCTATATTTAATTCAGGTTGAGTATTCATTGTGGTTGAATAGGTTGATGAAAAATAGGGATTGATGAGTTTGAAATAGAAATTCTTGGTAAATCATGCTTCCGAGCATTAATCCGTAAGGATGATTTAGCAAGAACACCTATTTTTTAACTACAAATGCCTAAGCGGCTTTAGCAGTTAATCCAATTGCTTCTGCATACTTTAAGTATGTTTCAACTGAGGCAACAACGATTCTTGCTTCAATAGCAAGTAACTCAATACCTACCAACGAAACTCTTACCCAGGCATCAACTACAACACCCTTGTCCAAGATACGATCAATAACCTCTACGAGGCTAGATGATCCAATTGTTTTTTCTACTGCCATTTTTTATTAAATTAAGTTATTAATAAAACCGTGCTTTACAAATTAGAGGGACGGCTTACCTCTTGTCCTGAGCGTATTACAAGTAGTGTGCCGAAAAGTAAGTAAACAGGAATATTGCATTGTATTATACAGTACAGTATGCTGTAATTGAGGTATATAGGTGTTTATATAAGTAATAGGAACGATATATTGTTGCATATTATAATGTCAAACCTTCAGTAAAGACTGGGGTTGAGTTAAAAACAAACAAGACATTATTTCAATATCATTAATTAATTGTGATTTTTTATAAAAAAAATAAATTATATTAATATATTTTTTACGAAAAGATTAGTAAAAATGGATAATAATTGAAATTATCGCACACATGTGCGGAAATGGGAGAACTTCATCTGGTAGGCAGGCTCTCAACAAATGGTTAAGTGCAATTAACTTCGTCAGTTACATTATCCACAAAAAGGTTAACGAATTCAACTTACAAAACGGATAGGTAAATTTGTAAGTCCGAGACTTCCTGAGTCAAGGAGCATTCCTAACCCGACCGTCCTTCCCGAATCTGATAATGACATTGAGCCTTCCCGGACCTGATCTGAGATCTCCTGAATAGAACGATACTTTTTATATCAGAAGTATTGTTGGTTATCGTTTTTTACTCTTCGTTTTTATTAACAGATATATTGTACTTTTTCATTTTTCGCAAGAGAGCATCGCGGGTAATTCCCAGCATATCAGCTGCAGCCGTCTGATTGCATTTACAATTTTGTAGAGCTTTACGTACCATTTTAATTTCGTGGGTTCTCAGATTGACTGAATCAGAATGAGCTTCCGATGAGGATATTTTTTGCGATTTTACAGGGAAGTCATTTATCCCGAGCAGGTTGCCTTTGCAAAGAATGAGGGCCCTTTCGGTCATATTTCTCAATTCTCTGACATTTCCAGGAAAATCATATTTTAGGAGCGCATCAAAAACCTCTTTGGAGATATGAATGTTTGGTTTTTTAAATTTCGTTGCATAGTCATCAACATAATGGATCAACAGAGGTTTGATATCTTCTGGCCTTTCCCTAAGGGGCGGAATATGTATATGCAGTGTATTGAGCCGGTGAAGCAGATCGAGCCTGAATTTTTTTTGCTCCACTTTTTTATAAATATCATGATTGGTGGCAGAAATAATCCGGAAGTCAGTATGTATCGGGTTTGTATCCCCCACCCGGGTGATTACCTTTTCTTCCGTGGCACGCAGAATTTTCGCCTGTAGATTTAATGGCATATCTGCGATTTCGTCAAGAAATAGGGTACCGCCGTTACACACTTCAAAGTAACCCATTTTATCGGAGATGGCACCGGTAAACGATCCCTTTTTATGGCCAAAAAATTCGCTTTCCAAAAGTGATTCTGTAATGGCACTACTATTAACGGCACAAAAAACAGGATCCTTCTTTTCGCTCGAATAATGTATGATTCTGGCAATATTTTCTTTTCCGGTTCCACTTTCGCCGGTTATCAGCACATTAGCATCGGGATAATTTGCGGCGATGATGGCTTGTTCAAATACATTCAAAATCTGTGGGCTGACTCCGATAAACTGTCGGTTGATTTTATCTTCGAGGGTTTTGGATATTAATGAGTTCTTTTCTTCCATCTGCTTCAGCCTTCGTTGCATCTGAAGATATTTTCGGGTACGCTCAATCGCAATCTGAATGTCAATAAACCGGAAAGGTTTGCGCAAATAATCGAATGCCCCAAATCGCATGGCTTTGATCACCGTATCCATATCGCCATGAGCCGAAATGACGATGACTTCCATCTCAGCGTATTGGATTTTTACCTCTTTCAGAATATCAAGGCCATTCACACCAGGCAACCGCACGTCAAGGATTAAAAGATCAATTTTATTATTTTTTAATACTTTTTTCCCTTCTGCGGCTGTGTTGGCCTCATAAAATTCAAAGTCTGAATCCAGAAAAAAACCAATCAATTCTTCTGTGAATTGCTTCTCATCATCAATGATCAAGATTTTTATTTTCTCTTTTTTTTCCATTTTTACTTTTTCTTTTGAGTATCCAAAACTAGTTTTATTTTCGTTCCATAAAAATGATCGCTCGTTATGTCTATGGTCCCGTTCATTTCCTTGATTATCTGATAACAGATTGATAATCCAACTCCGGTTCCCTTTCCTTCATCTTTTGTAGTATAAAAAGGAAGTAAAATATTATTGATATCGTTATTTCCAATGCCAATACCATTATCTGTAACTTCTACGATTAGAAATTGATTCTGCTGATACGTTCTGATCCCAATGAGTGTTTCAAAATAATCTTCCTGTATGCTTTGCTTTTCTTCTATTGCATCTTTGGCATTGGCCAGCAGATTAATAATAACCTGCTCAAATTTGTAGGTATTGCCAACTATATGAGGAATTTGTTTATCAAGTTGGAGGTTCAGGTTGATTCCAAGGTGTTTCAACTGTTCTATTGATATAGTAACGGCATTTTCGATGCTTGAATTAATATCGAAAGCTGTCAATATGTAATCGCTGTCGTTTCTTGAAAATGCCCTGATATGATCTATAATGTTCCTGATCCGGATTATATTTTCAAAAATTTTGCTTGATTTATTTTCAAGGAATTCAATGTTGATAGTTTCGGTTTTGGCAGACTCAAATAAAATCTTATCCATTACCATAGAAATGATATTTAATGGCTGGTTGATCTCATGTGCAATACCTGTGGCCATTTCTCCAAGGTTGGCCATCCGGTCGGCATGAAGTTGTTTTGCCTCTATCTTCTTACGTTGTGAAATATCACGGATGATGATCATGAATGATAAGGACACACCATCCGGGTCCTGTATTAAAGTGACACTCGTTTCACCGGCAAATAACGATTGATTTAGCTTTCTAATTTTTAATTCAATATTTTGTGATAGTCCTTCATTCATTGTCTTTTCAATGATTTTTCTTATCGTATTTTTTTCATCAAATGGAATGAATCGGAAAATTTTTTTGCCTACCAAATCATCTTTGGTATCGGTGCCAAATAATTCAAGCCCGATTTCAGAAACCTCAGTAATGACTCCTTTCATATTGATTAATAAAATACCATCGGGAGATGCATTTAGCAAGGTTTTGTATTTTCCTTCGCTTACTTCCAGCGCCTGCTTGGCCTGTATGTGATTGGTAATGTCATGGACAACAGTAAAACGGCATTTTTTATTCCGGATATATACATTATCTGCCGATAACAGCACATGCTTCACATCTCCATTCTTCGCTATCAGATTTGCTTCCAGGTTAGATACTTTTTCATTGGCATCTATCTTCAAGTATAGGGTATTTAGACTTTCAAGTGTTAAAACACCAAATTCCACAGATGCTTTACCTATGACTTCATTTTTATCAAATCCGAGCAAATTGCAAAATGCGTCATTCACTTCAATATATTCTCCTGTAACCAAATCACTTAAACTACAAGCAGATGGATTGTGATGAAATATTTTTAAAAATTTTTTTTCTGATAGTTTCATTTGAGATATATCTTTAGCTGACTCTGAAAATGATCCGTTTACCATGCCAAACACTCTGTGATACCTTAGTTTCCACAAAAATTTGTATGCCGGACTTTACAATAAATGGTACAGAACAAAAATCTGGCGTTCCGTTTAATATTTCACAAGCAATTCCGTCTATTTCATCACAGCGTTTGGGCGGATGAATCATGAGAACTAATTGTATTAAAAGTTCTTTTCTTACATAGCCGTGTCTCGTCCTGAAAAAAAATTACACTTATTGATTAAAAATCCTACTGCAAATCTATACATTTAAATTAATCCTGAATATCGTTTATACTATTTATTTCGACTTTACTCAATAACAAATTGGATAAAGATAAAAATTTTGGCATCTGTAAAAGCTTCTGAAATGAAGAATTAAACCAGCTGAATATTTATCAAGTTATAGTGCTTGATAAAAAATATTGATTTGCTCGGATGTTTTTCCTTTTAAACTGCGTTTAAAGCGAATCATACTATTTTCAATCATTTACTTAAATTAATGTTTGTCAAGTGGAATTTTTTTTAATAGGTATTTGATTATTAATATTTTGCACTATAATATAACATATAAAATACATCAAAAAAAAATATTTTTGATGTATTGCATTAAAATGCTTCAAAACACATAATCTTAAAAAAGCAGAATCGTTTTTAACAAAAAGCAGTTTTTCAGCATTTGTTTTATTGGTTTTTAGAAACAGTGAGTTCGATTTTTTATACATGAAGAATCCTTCTTTTGAAGCAAAAAAAGATTTGAAAAATTAAATTAGAAATGGGAATCGGTTATTTGAATTTTAATTCCCATGAAAGTACTAGAGAATAAATCCAAAAGAAATTTCCTTGGTCAAATATTATTTCTTGGTGTGTAACCGCTAATTGTGTTCCCCAGGCATTTTGCTTATTAGAGGAGGTAAAATAATACCCAAGATTAATTCTTTGGGCTTCTAAGGCGACAAATTTAGCTGCATTTTCATCAATAGCGAACTGATTAATTTCCGGAGAGAAACCCATACTAACGGCTACTCCTAAATAATTATCAGCGTCACTTCGGTATTTTCTATAGGTAAAAGTCCCGGATATACTGGTTCCTGTTACTCCGGGAGTAAAGTAAGGACGGAAAGATAAATAACTGTTTCCGGTATACCAGCCCAGAGATCCAGTATAAATATTGGTGGTAGTATTGTATTTCAAGGTGCGGAATCCTAGGGAAATTTCAAAGCTTTTAGGTAGTGATTTAAATAATTCAGCACCATATTTTATATCTGGAAACAAAAAAGTACTGGCGATGCCAAAATTCACATAGGCATATAGTCCTTTTGTAATTTTTGGGTATAAATCTACTTCATATTGCACTCCATTTTCGTTGAATCTCCTGTTGAAATTTACTCTTCCTATGATGCTTCCGTATTTCGTTTGCCGCCTGTACATTAGCGCATGGTATTGCATTGGATCAAAAACATCGGAATAAAGGTCTACGGAGGAAGTTATTCCTATGGCATTTTGGCTCAAGCCATTGTTTAAATTCGCCTTGTAGTCTTTGGCTTTCTGATCCTCCGGATTTGTATCTAATAGGAGCTGAATCGTGCTTAATGCTTCTAATGTATTATTGCTGTTTTCTTGTGCGCTCGCCTTCAAATACAATAGTTCAGTGTCTTTTGGGAATATTTTTAAAGCATTATTTGTCATTTCTAATGCGGCAAATGGCAAATCTCCCCACAATTCATTTTTTATGGCAGCTATCCAGGTAGTTTTATTCTCAATGTCTTTTTCGAGGACATAATTAAATTCTTTTCTTGCTTTTTTATAGTCGCCGTCCCAAGAATAGGTTGTCGCTAAAAAAGAGCGGATATCATGGTAATTAGGATATGTTGTCAAAATGAATAACAAGGTGTCTTGTGCTTGCTTGCGTTGTTGATTAAAAGCTAAATTGCGAGCAATTTCAAAAGAAGCATCAGGATCTCCCTCAAATTTAGTTTCTTGTGCGGACATTTGAAAGCCGCCAAAAAACAGGGCTAGAAAAAGTAGTTTTAGCATTATTTTTGAAATCATTTTTTCAGATTTTTTTTAAAATTAGAGTATTCTTTATTTTTAGGATATAGTATCAATAGGCTATCAATCAGTGTGTTTGAATTTTTTAGATTGTGAATTCTATAGTATGCTTGTGCCAGTTTATAACCCAATTCTGCATCATTTATTTGATTACCCAATGCTAGCTTGCCAATTGCGACCCCTTTATTGTTTTGCCCTAACCACCAATACACATCCATCAGTGCTAAATAGGCATCGCTATAAAAAGGGGTTCTGTTGATAACTTCCAATAATTCTTTTTCGGCGTTTTTATAATCGCCATCCCAAGCTAACGTTCGGCCTTTGAGTGTTCTTACTTCGCCATAATTAGGAAGTTCATTCAAGATGTAATCACATAATAATCGGGATTTTTCACGCTCTTTTGTAAATGCTAATTCTCTGGCTAAAAAGAAAACCTGATCACGATTCAATCCTTTTGTTAATTTTTTAATGGTCAAAAATTCTTCAGCAGTAAACGTATAAGCAGGTTTCTTAAAGCTTGTAGCAGCCTTTGTGATTTTATTCTTTGTAGTTAAATAAGCATTTAATTTTTTGAAATCAGTAAAAAAATTGCTTATCGTTTCAGTCATGTCGTTATTTGCTTCACTAAGATTTAAATTTTTATCAATCTTAAATACAGTCCCATCAGAATAGAAATAGTCCTTATAAATATAATCATTGATGCTTCCTTTGTATCGCATCAGCGGAATGCTATGGATATTTCTGAATTCTCGCACGGTGTCGAGTCCCTGACCAAGCCAGGTCGTTTTTTCTAATGGATTAAATTCATAATTATTTGTCAAAAAAGAAATTAAACTTGGAGTAACATCGCTATGGGAAGAAATAGATTTGAATGTTGCCGTTTTCTTCAACATGGGGCTGTAAATGTAAAAAGGAACATGAAAACGGGATAAATTATCTTTTTGAGGAACTGGAATTAACCTGTGATCCCCCGTAATAATAAAAATGGTGTTTGCATACTCGGGTCTTTTAGCATAGGCTTGCATGAAATTCTGTATCGCATTGTCTGTGTACAACAAACACGCAAAAATATCTTTGTAATCGTTCCATTTGTCTTTTTCAAAATATGATTTGGTTTCTAAAATGCGTTCTACTTTTTCTAAATACGCTTTTTTAGAAGGAAAATTAAAGGGTTCGTGATTGGTAAGCGTCATGATGATATCCAGGCGAGGTTGTTTAGTATCTTTTAATTCAGATAATGTTTTACGAAAAATCTCCGCATCAGGATAGCCCCAGGAAAAACCGCCTGCATTTTTCTTTGTTTTTGTATATCCTGGGCCAAATTTATCGATATCTACAATTTTATCGATACCATTGTATTCCAGGAAATTACTTTTTTTGTCAAAACTGGAGTCATCACCACAAAAATAATTGGTAGTGTATCCATTTGATTTCAAAATACTGATTAGTGAATTGTGCTTGGGTAAGGGATTCAATTCCATAAAGCCATTTTTTCCAAACGGCAACGAACCTATTAATGAAGGGAGTGCGCCAAATGTTCGACCTGCATTGCTCACGAAATTCTCCCAGTAAAGCGATTTTGATACCAAGGCGTCAAGGTAAGGCGTGAAACCTTTATAATCGCCATTGTTAGTAAAATCGCTACCAAGTCCTTCAACAATTATAAAAACCACATTTGGTTTCTCTTTTTGAATGTTAAAAAACGAAGCCAGGACATCTTTAGTTTCTTCAGAGGCTCGTTCTAATGGGTATTCTTTCTTAAAAGAGAAGTCGCCTTGAGACGCTAAAGCGATGTCATTTTTAGCTCTTAGAATATCACTCAACAAAAAATTTAATTTGTTTTGAGAAGCAGTTTTATTGCTATTGGCAATTAATAAATTCAAACTTCCAAAAAAGAATACCACTAAAAGTAAAATTTTTGTGTTGATTTTATGTCCAAATAAATGGAACAACCAGTTCAGTCCCCAATACATTGCAGGTATAACTACAAAAGGTAAAAATGTCAGCAAGGATAAGGATAAAGATGCAGAAACAGTGGTGTACATATCACTCAATGAATAACCTAGAAGGTCTGCTCCAAGATTGATATGAGTGGTAAGGCTGTATCCCGTTAATCCAACTTGGATGAGTACGATACTGGAGAATAGTATTCTGATAACCAGTATTCCAATAGTATTTTTTATATATTCTAATCCTAAATACAGTGGGAAAAATAATACTCCGAGGAGTATTCCCGTAAAAAAATCATTCAATACTTTATAAATAAATGACAGTAATTCAAAATTTTTGAATACATCAATGAAACTCAACAGACAAAATATAAGGATCAACGAAACCGTAGCGTAAATATATTCTAAACTTTTTTTATAAGTAAATTTCGTTTTCATTTGCGTTTAATTAGATGCTTTAGTCATTCCTTTTCGGGTCATTTCTCCCCATTTTTTCTTTTTATTAAAATAGTAATCGCTATTCCCTTGAATCGCTGCATATAAAATAAAGGGATGATTGACAAATGGTTCTAAAAAAGCAATTAGCAATAAGTGAACGCCTGTTCCTTTCTTTTTATACTGATGATAGGTGAGTTCTTCTGTAATTAAGGATATTAAAGAAAAGAAAACGGTAAATAAATAGGCTAAAAGTAAAAAGGCAAGAGAATAATCCCAGCGTACTTGATTAAACACAATAAGAATTCCAAAATAGAGCAGACCTGCCACTTCTATGATAGGAGCCATTCTTTCGAAAAAAAACCAATAGGGATAACTCAGCATTCCCAGCGCCTTGTATTTTGGATTAAATCCAACTTTTCGATGTCTTCTCAAAGTTTCAATAGTTCCGCGAGTCCATCTGTTTCTTTGTGAAATAAATGTTTTATAATTATCAGGTGCTTCCGTCCAACACAGCGGATCAGGAATATAGGCAACTTTGTATTTTTTTTTCTGTTCTTCCATGTAGCCTCTCATTCGTACTACAAGTTCCATGTCTTCTCCTACCGTACGGATGTCATAACCGCCTACCCTGATCGCAATTTTTTTGTCAAACAAGCCAAAAGCGCCGGAAATCACTAACAACCCATTAAGTCTGCTCCAGGCCATTCTTCCTAATAAAAAAGCACGAATGTATTCTAGGATCTGGCCTTGCTCTAGTAATTTTTTAGGAAAATTGATATCTTGCAACTTGCCTTCTTTGACAATGCAGGAATTCGAAATTCTAATGACTCCTCCAGCAGCAATAACTCTTCTGTCAGTAGTTTCAAGAAAGGGTTTAATCATTTTTTGGAGTGAATCTTCAAGCAATAAACAATCGACGTCTATGCAGGCAACATACTTACTGTTGCTTATATTAAGGCCCATATTCAAAGCATCTGCTTTTCCTCCGTTTTCTTTGTCAACAACAATTAATTTTTCAAATGCAGGATTTGTTGATTTGTAAATTCCTTTTCTGAGCGGTCTGGTTGGGATTTGTTCGTTAATAAGCAAGGATACGGGCACTAGTTCATACACCAGAATGAGTTTTTCTAAGCTGTCATCTTTGCTACCGTCATTTACTATAATTACATCATAATTTACGTAGTGGTTTGACAATAAAGAGCGTACGTTTTCAACGATATTTAAACTTTCATTATAGGCTGGAGCTATAATTGAAATGGAAGGGGAGCTATTTGAAGATAATATTTCTATGTAATTCACAAAACTGTTTTTTCGTTTGTATTCTATTGTTTCTACAGCAGAAATGGCGGCAAGTATGAGATAAGACACTATAGCCGTCATGCTATAAATAAAAAACAAATAATGGATTGTTTCAAATATAATTTGTTCAGTACTGTTTCCCATACTTAATTGTTTTCAATAAAATTAACAATTTTCAAAAATTGTGGATCAGAAGATTCTAATTTAAGCAGATTAAATTTTTCGGTATTAAGGATTTTTAAAATTTTTAATGAGGAAACCTTAATTTCAAAAATTGTATAATGTATGTATTGCATCAGAAACAATTCGTCACTGGTTTCATATAAATTTTCCATCATTTTAAAAAAAGCAATTTGTTCCTCCGGACTGCGTTGCTCTATATTGATTTTCAAAATTTCTTTGGCTTCTGAGGCATTTAAATAACTCAATACTTGAATGGACTCTAGTCTTATTTTTTTATTAATGTGGTACAACAAATGGATTAGTTCCTCTTTTGCTTCAAACTGATTGTACGTTTTTGCTAGTTTCAAAGAAAATATGACTACTGAATCATTAGGGGAACCCAACCAGGATTTAATATTAGAGATATTCTGATTTTCCAGTCTTTGTAGGACTTCTAATAATTGAATCTGATCCCATTCAGACAGTTGTGTTTCTAAAATGTCTAAAAAATTCAGTCCTTCAAAATAAAATAAATTGACCATATACAATTGCATTTCTTTTCGAACCTCTCTTCGGGGATGGTTTATGTGAACAATCACTTCATCATGTGCTTCCTTTACCTTAAATTGCTTTAATTCCCGGATTACTTTGGCAATAATATACCATTTTTTATGCTTTAATCGCGATAAAGTGTAGTTGATAAGACCAGTTTGAAAATAGAGTTTTTGAATAGATTCATCAATTTCTCCTGAAACCTCATTTTTTAACTTTAGCAAAACAGCAATTAAAATTTTTCGTTTGAATAGATCCGTTAGAGAGTCTTTTAATTCATCTATTATCACTTGCTGTTCCGGACTGATCTCTTGTTCTTCATCTCCAGAATATAGATATCGGATTAGAAGCGTTTCATATTTGCTTTCATATTCAGCCGTAATCCGTTCTTTTTTTCTCAGATGGCTTCTCAAATATTTCAAGTATAGTATTAGAGGAAGAAGAATAAGAATAAAAAGACCACTTATCATCCATGCCACTTGAATGATAAGTGGTGACCCATTGAAATAGTCAAGTAAGTAATAATTTGTATTCATATAGCAACCCCAGGGTTCTTTATAGGGACTTGTTAGCGCAATAATCTTTTTACTCTAATCACTAGTTCGTTAGGACTTAAAGGCTTACTCATAAAATCAGTAGCGCCTAAATCAAATGCTTTAAGAACAATTTCCTCTTGTCCCGCCGATGAAAAAACGATGATTGGGATTTGTAGGTTCAATTTATTTCTTACATAGCTGATAACTTCTAAACCACTAATAAAAGGCATCATGATATCAGTCAAAATTAAGTCAGGATTGTGTTCTTCTATTATTTCAAGTGCTTCTTTTCCATTTACAGCTGTCAGGATTTTATAGCCCTCTTTTTCCAATCGAAACTTTAATAATAATAAAAAAATAGAATTATCTTCAGCCAAGACGATTTTTTTCAAATCACTCATTGTCTACTGCTTTTAATTTTGGGAATAAAGTACGGTTTTTGTCTTTTATTTTTAAGGGGAAAAACAGTATAAGTTCGTCCATTTTATTTAGTTTTTGTACTGTTATAAATTTTTGTTTCATGGATTATATTTGGAAAATCTAAATTAAAATTATTATTAATATTTAATTAAGTAATGAGATTAAAATAATGTTGTATTTGTTTTTAACTCAACCTCAGTCTTTATTATAGGTTTGACATTATAATAAGCAACAACATATCGTTCCTATTACTTATATACGCAATCGCATATTGAATAGTTTTTATTTTTAATGAATTAGTTTCTTGAGGTCGGTATCTAACCGCATATTATTTCTTTATGACAAATATTATCTGCCTTTCTCCAAACCACCAACAACGGATTCATCTACATTTATAATCCCTTTCATGGAAAATTTTTACTTGATTTCATTGCTTCTCGAACTTTTTACATAAACATTCTTGCTATTTTTTTTTGAACTCCAAATTGAACAGCCATTTGAGATGCAGAAAGACTTTTTGTGGTTGTAGCCATTTCAAAGCAAATGAAAAATGCTTTTCTTAATCCAAATTTCACTTTATGGAATAGCGTATTAGCCATAGTTTATTCAGTATCATTACAAATATTTTAGGTTCTTGCATAGTCTTTGCGAATTTGACTTTTAGTATGACTACAGTTTCTACAAACATACTTCTCTGAGCATTTTATTTTTAAAAGGTATTATCTACAAATTTAATCACTATTAAAGCGTTCAGCAAACTCTATAAGGTTTTGACCTTTGGGAATTACCATTTTATCGGTCTTTTATAGACTTTAAATATATGAAATTTAATACTGACCTCAATACTTTTTTATCCAAACAAATTTTTTGTTTTTTTTAAAGTCAAAATTTTTGGTTTGGAGCCATCATTTTAATCGAAAAGAAGACAAAAGAATAGGTGGCTTTCAAGATCCAATAAATAGAATTTTAAAAACACAATTGTAAAGGATAAATATTTTAAGCGAAGATACGCAAGTAGGTTTTCATCAAGTTTAAGTTCGATTTTTCTAAGGCTATTTATGACAGATGAAATTTTCGGGTTATTTTAATGTAAACTATTTTACATTATAGAAAAAAAATCCCCTAAAATTAAATTAACTTTTACCCCTGCTAAAATCCCTCGAAAACCCCCAGTCCAAACAAAGCAAAATCATATTTAACAGGATCTATACCATCTAATTTACGAAGGTTTGTATCTAATTCTGACAAGGCTTTTCCATCATTTTGTTTGCGTGTCAAGAGACCTAATTTTCGGGCTACATTACCGGAATGCACATCCAAAGGACAAGATAATGAAGCGGGAGAAATGCTTTTCCAGATTCCTAAATCGACTCCCTTATTATCTTGACGAATCATCCACCTGAGGTACATGTTAATTCTCTTTGCTGCTGAATTGTTCAGCGGATCGGAGATGTGCTTTTGGGTCCTGTGCGGATGCGGAATTTCAAAAAATATTTTCTTGAATTCATGGATGCTTTTTTGCATCGAATGAGTTTCCTGATGTTTGCTGAAAACCACTTCTAAACCACCATGATTGGCATAAACGTGCTGCAAACTTCTGATGAAACTAGCAAAATCCTGTCCGTTGAAAGTGCGGTGTACAAACAATTCCAATTGTTCCAAATCATTTTCTGTATGTGACATGACAAAATCATACGGTGCATTTCCCATTAAATCCATCATGCGATGTGAATTTTTGATAATCATCTTACGGTTTCCCCAAGCAATGGTAGCGCTGAGAAAACCGGCAATTTCAATGTCTTCTTTTTGTGAAAACAAATGCGGGATTTGTACCGGATCACTTTCTATGAAATCGAGTGTGTTGTATTGTAGGACTTTTTCGTCGAGGAAATCTTTAAGTTCTGATGGATTCATTATAGAGGATGACTTTGGATACTAATTTGTTTTAGGAAGTACAGCTAGTTCTTTCAATGTATAGCCCAGATAGAAACGGCATCCTTTTATTTTTTCTTTAAAAATAAAAAGATAGAGTGTATAGCTGGAAATAGCTCCTAATTACTAATCAAACCGTCTACCATTATTAGTTTTCTGTCGGCCATATTGGCTAATTCCTCGTTGTGTGTCACAATTACAAACGTTTGTCCCAATTCATCACGCAGTTTGAAAAATAATTGATGCAAGTTTTCAGCAGAAGCCGTGTCTAGATTCCCGGAAGGCTCATCAGCAAAAATGATAGCAGGTTTATTAATAAGCGCTCTGGCCACCGCCACACGTTGCTGTTCGCCGCCGGAAAGCTCGTTGGGTTTGTGATTCATTCTATGGGAAAGACCAAGATAAGTCAGTAGTTTTTTAGCTTCAATTTCCGTTTCAACTTTGGGCTTATTAGCAATGAAAGCAGGAATGCACACATTTTCTAATGCGCTAAATTCTGGTAACAATTGGTGAAATTGGAATATAAAACCTAAATTTAAGTTTCTGAATTTGGATAAGTTTTTGTCATTCATCGTCAGAATGTCCTCATTGTTGATGCGCAATTCAATTCCGTTTTCAAGGCTTGGCTTGTCTAAAGTACCAAGGATTTGTAAAAGTGTTGTTTTTCCGGCTCCTGAAGCACCAACGATAGAGACAATCTCTCCTTTTTGAATATGTAAATCAACTCCTTTCAACACATGGAGTTGATCGTAATATTTATGTAAATTTTTGGCTTGTATCATTATAATCTATTTTTACAAAGAAACAAAGATTTTCATGATTATGAATTGGAACACCGTTTATTTTCCTTTGACAAACTATAAACTTTAGTTAAGAGTGGATATTCACAACGATTTAATGAATAAATTTGATCTTAAATCATAGGTTATGAATAAAATAATTGGGATTTTTTTAGCACTATTGCCTTTTTCATTTTGTGCAAAAGAAAAAAATAGTACTTTGCCTAAAAGTATAGAAACAAAAAATATGGAAATACAAAACAAAATGGAAGTTGCAACCTTTGCGGGAGGTTGTTTCTGGTGTACCGAAGCAGTTTTTTTACAACTAGACGGCGTGAGCAAGGTAGTTTCAGGATATATAGGCGGAAACACAGTAAATCCTACATATCAGCAAATAGGTACTGGTGACACTGGTCATGCCGAAGCGATTGAAATTACGTTTGATCCTAATAAAATAAGTTTTGGAGAGCTATTGGAAATATTCTTTGCCACACATGATCCTACAACCTTGAACCGTCAGGGGAATGATATTGGGACGCAATACCGAAGTGAAATTTTTTACCACAATCCTTTCCAGAAACAGTTATCCGAGGATTATATGGCTTTGATGACTACTGAGAACACATTTGGAAAACCAATTGTTACTAAAATTTCATCAGCAACGAAGTTTTATGTAGCGGAGGATTACCATCAAAACTACTACAATCAGAACAAAACACAAGGATATTGCAGTTATGTGATCACACCCAAAATTGATAAATTAAAAAAAATATATCAGGATAAACTCAAAAAATAATTGGCACTAGATTTGTACGCATTCCAAAATAAAATCAAAATTCTATGACAGAACAGGTGTCCGTTAGCGCAGAAAGTAGCAAGACCAGAAATCTCTTTTTAGGAATTCTGTTTGATGCCATCGGTATGCTTTCGTTCGTTGTTCCTTTTATAGGGGAGTTTTCAGATGTAATTTGGGCTCCTCTAGCCGGTTTTTTGATGACATGGATGTATAAAGGAACAATTGGACGGGTAGGAGGAGTGATTACTTTTCTGGAAGAAATTTTACCGTTTTCGGATTTTATTCCCACCTTTACCTTAACTTGGATTTACAAGTATGTAATTAAAAACAAAAACGCCTCGTAATTCGAGGCGTTTTTAGTTATTTCTTAAAAATAAATTCTAATCCCATGCGTTTAAGCATCTTTTTTTCGAAAGTCCAAAAGAATTTGAACTGTCCGAACAAAAAGCCTATTAACACTAATAATACTTGATAGATGGGGAAAATTAGAACTAACCGAACAGGAGTAAACCAATGCCCTAATTCTTCGGAAGTAATTCCCAGCCAAATACAAAAAGGTTCGGACAACCATGCCGATGCTGATCCGGTTATTGCAAAAACAATAAATATAAGGGTAAGTTGGAAATTAGTTTCAATCCCCCAACGCTGTTTCAGTTTGTTCATTTTTATTTATAATCAATACAAAGATAGTGACATTATCTGATGGGGACAAAACCAAAGAATTTTTGTTTATGCGTGTTTTGAAAATAAATCATATAATTGTAGATCAAATAATTTACTTCATACCCATAATCAATGTTAAGGTCATAATTGATTGTCAATTCATACAAATTGGGATCATAGCGTTGTGGTTGCAATACCCGACTGTTCCATTCCATCACATAAAGTTGGTTTTTGCTTTCCAAAAAGGGTTGGGAATGATAATTTCTTGGAAATGCCCTTGAGTTAAGCCACATGCTAAAACCGGGATCAATAATTATCACCTCGTATTCCAGTTCCTCATTTGCAATACGAACCGTGTCGCCTTGAGCGGCAACAGATTTTTCAGTACTTGGAAATGCAGTTTTAGAAGATGTGCAGCCCAAAATCACACAAAAAAATGACGATAATGATGCAGTAACTTTTTTTCATGATAAAAAATTGAATTATAAAGTTACGAAAAACAAATCATTGATTGGTAGGATTTTAAACAAAAAAAGAGGCTGTTTGATACAAACAGCCTCTCATTAAATATTTAATTTGAAAAACACTAACCTAATATACTAATAATTTGGGAAGCTAATTCAGTCCCAATTCTATCTTGTGCTTCTCCTGTTGCCGCTCCAATATGTGGAGTCAACGAGATTTTATGATGCATCAAAATAGCCATTTCAGGAGTTGGTTCATTTTCAAAAACGTCTAATCCTGCAAATAATACTTTTCCGCTGTCTAATGCTTTTACTAATGCAACTTCGTCAATAACACCGCCACGGGCACAGTTTACAATTCCTACACCCTCTTTCATAATAGCAAGTGCTGCCTCTCCAATGATGTAACCATCTTGTGCAGGAACGTGTAACGTAATGAAATCAGCTTCTTTGAATAAAGATTCTAATGATTGAGAAACGATTGTGGTCGTGATGGATTGTCCGTCAAAAAATTCGACTTTAACATCTACTTGCGGGATAAAACTATCGGCAGCAATCACTTTCATTCCTAGTCCTAACGCCATTTTAGCGGTAGCCTGACCAATACGGCCAATTCCAACAATTCCCAGTGTTTTTCCTCTTAGTTCAATTCCGTTCGCATAAGCTTTCTTCAAACCATCAAAGTTGGTATCTCCTTCAAGCGGCATATTTCTGTTCGAATCATGCAAGAAACGAACGCCGGAAAATAAATGTGCAAAAACCAATTCAGCCACTGATTCTGAGGATGAAGCTGGAGTATTAATCACGTGAATCCCTTTGCTTTTAGCATAATCCACATCAATATTATCCATACCTACACCACCACGACCTATGATTTTCAGCCCTGGGCAAGCGTCAATGATATCTTTCCGAACTTTAGTTGCACTTCGTACCAAGACCACACTTACATTATTTTCGTTTACAAAATTAGCCACTTGTTCCTGTGCTACTTTTGTTGTTATTACTTCAAATCCACCTTTTTCTAAAGCTAGAATTCCACTTTTAGAAATTCCGTCATTGGCTAATACTTTCATTTGTATTTTATATTTAAAGATTGAAAAATTTAAAGATTCAATCTATGTTGTTTAATGTGTGATTGATTAAAAATTGATTTTTCAAATCTTTAAATCATTCAATATTTTAATTTTTAAATTCCTTTTTCCAAAGCCTGCATTACATCCACTAATACTTGAACACTTTCTAACGGGAGTGCATTGTACATAGAAGCTCTGTAACCACCTACTGAACGGTGTCCGGGCAAACCTGAAATTCCCGCTGCTTTCCACATTGCATCAAATGTGGCAGCATGTGCTTCATCATTTAATAAGAAAGTAGCATTCATGTTCGAACGATCTTCAACAGCTGCAGCGCCTTTGAATAATGGGTTTCTGTCAATTTCTCCGTAAATCAACGCTGCTTTTGCATTGTTTATTTTTTCAATAGCGGCAATACCACCAAGATTTTTCAACCATTGTAAGGTCAACAAGGAAGCATAAACCGGAAAAACAGGGGGTGTATTGTACATACTTTCTGCTTTGATATGTTTAGTATAATCCAACATGCTTGGGATAATTCTACCACTTTTACCCAAGATTTCTTCTTTTACAACAATCAGGGTAGTTCCTGCTGGTCCCATATTTTTTTGGGCTCCGGCATAAATCAAATCAAATTTAGAAAAGTCTAATTGTCGTGAAAATATATCAGAGCTCATGTCACATACAATTGGCATGTCCAATGCCGGGAATTCCTTCATTTGTGTACCAAAAATAGTGTTGTTACTCGTGCAGTGAAAATAATCAGCATCTGCTGGTACTGCGTATCCTTTTGGAATATGATTGTAATTTTCGTCTTTTGAGGAAGCAACAACTACTGTGTCACCAAAAAGCTTAGCTTCTTTTATAGCACCAGCTGCCCAGGTTCCGGAATCAAGATACGCCGCTTTTCCGCCCTCTTTCATCAAGTTATAGGGAGCCATAATAAATTCTAGACTCGCTCCGCCTGCCAGAAATAAGACGCTGTAGCCTTTGCCTTCAAGTCCTAAAAGTTCAATAACCAGTGTTCTCGCTTCGTCCATAACGGCAACAAAATCCTTGCTTCTGTGTGATATTTCTAAAAGGGATAATCCGGAATCATTAAAATTTAAAATAGCTTGTGCTGATTTTTCAAAAACTTCTTGCGGTAAAATACAAGGTCCTGCGCTGTAGTTGTGTTTTTTCATGGTGTAGTTTATGTCCAAAAAATTAAAGTGCAAATTTCGACAATAGGAGTTTAAAAAACGTTAATTAATTCGGAATAATTGTACTTTTTTCAGCTATATTGTTAACAAAAACGAAATAGTATCGGTATTATCTGCATAATTCCATAATTGGGGATTTTGAGTTTGTCCAAAAGCCACATTGTCATCAATCGTTCTATCCGCTACAACACATTGTATTTGCTCACTTTCTAATTTTAATTTTGTTTTTAATTCATTAATGTCGTCATAAAACTCATAAAAGACACTTGAAATTGGCGAGGCATGACTTTGATCTTCTTTTAAAGTCAGAAATCCATTGTCCAGTAATTTGAAATTACTCATCAGAAAAACCGCCTTATTGTAATCGTAATTGTTAGCATATTTTTCGTAATGAATGACGTCTTGGTACACAAATATGGCTTCAAAAAACGGGACAAACGAATATTCTTTTGGTACAAAAAGTTTAGAAACATTGCGGCAACCCAATCCGAAATAGCGAAAAATATCTTCGCCTAAAGCAGTAAGTTGTTCTTGGGTTTCATTTCCGGTTAAAACCGCTACTGAATTTCTGCTTTTTCTAATAATAGACGGTTTGTCTTTAAAATAATATTCAAAATAACGGGCTGTGTTGTTGCTTCCTGTGGCAATAACGGCATCAAAATTCTCTAATTTTCCATCTACAAAGGTAATATTCTTAGCTAATCCTGGTTGTACTGCAATGATGTATTTAGCTAAAAAAGGTAATAAATGCTGGTCATTTGACGATGTTTTAACCAACACATTATTTCCTGTAATTAGAACCGATAGAAAATCGTGAAAACCCACCAACGGAATATTTCCGGCAAGAATTAAGGCGATGTTTTTAGATTCTTGTATTGGAATAGTATAACTGGAAAGCCATTGGTTTAAGTTCTTTTCTGTCAGAGCTTCTGCCCAAGAATGTATCGAGAAATAGACGTTTTCTGGGGTGTACCAGCCATTATGCGATTGCGATAATTGTATCAAGTCAACAAAAGCATCAAAAAACGCTTCGTTGTGCAAAACAGTCGGATTTTTTAACGTGTTGTTTTCGGAAAACTGACTTAAAAATTTCCCTAATTCAACAAAAACACTTTTTTTTGTTTCTAATGTCATAATGTTTGCTTATGAATAGTTTTGATTGTAATTTTGCACAAAAATAAGCATAATTATGTCGAAAGTCAAAAGTCCTAATGTCAAAAGAACATTTGATATTTTACCTTCGATATTTTGACTTTAAAACAATAAAAAGATGGCAATTATTATAACAGACGAATGTATCAATTGTGGTGCTTGTGAGCCCGAGTGTCCAAATACCGCAATATATGAAGGAGCAGACGATTGGAGATACAAAGACGGAACAAAACTGAAAGGGAAAGTGATTTTGCCTGATGGGTCCGAAGTAGATTCCGATGAAGCTCAAACTCCAATTTCTGACGAAGTGTATTATATTGTACCCGGAAAATGTACGGAGTGTAAAGGATTTCACGATGAGCCACAATGTGCGGCCGTATGCCCGGTAGATTGCTGTATTCCGGATGACAATCATGTAGAAAGCGAAGAGACTTTACTGAACAGACAAGCGTTTTTACACAACGAATAGCAAATAATTTTGTATTATATAAATCCTGAGTCTGATGCTCGGGATTTTTTTTTCTATTTTTTTCGTGCAACAATAACATACGTATCGTAAGCGTAGGTTTTTCTATCGATGGTTTGAATGATTTCAAAGTCATTTAAATATAAAAATAGTTGTATTTCGTTTAAGGTAAAAACACGAACGGTAGAAAAATTATCGGCAATTATTTCTTTTTTATCATTTTTCATGGTGTAATAAAGTGCTGTCCAATCCAGCATGAAATTTTCTAAGGCAGTTGTTCTCCACTTGCTGTTGCGATAGTAGTCTATTCCTTGGTAGGTAGCTTCGTGAAGTGTTACAGGATTTTCTTTAATAAAAGGGATAAATCTATTAGCATCTATAAAGTCAAAAATGAGAATTCCCTCTTTACTCAGGTTTTTATAAATAGAACAGAACGTATTATTTAGATCTTGATTTGTTATCAAATAACTGGTAGAGCGTCCCGTAATTAATATGGAATCAACAGGTTTTTGTAGTTTAAAATCCCTCATGTCTCCCAGAATAAAAATCCCATTTTCATTTCTTTTTTTGGCAATTGCAATCATACTTTGGCTGTAATCCAAACCAATATAATCGATGTAATTTTGTAAAAACCGTTTGGCTAGATTGCCTGTTCCACTGCCAATTTCCAAAACTGTTTTGCACTCGTGTTCCTTAATTAAATTGGTATAGAATTGATATTCTGCATCATAATCAATAAAGGTTTGGTACATGGCATCAAAAATTGAGGCCATTTTTCCATCATAAAGATTTGCCATGATAAGGTGTTTTAAAGACTAAATTTAGGGAGAATAAATGATATAAAAAAAGGGTTGTCTCAAATTAAAAATAAACCAGTCACTATTGTTTGTATTTCGAATTGGGAAAACCTATGATTTCCAAAGATCTATTTCACTCTCAAGGAGGTGAGTTTGATAAAAAGTAAAAAGCAGCGATGGAATAGGAATTTCTTTCTCCCGGAATAACTTCTTGTTTTTCGGATTTGGTTGTGCTTTGAGGATAATTTGATGTATACTCACTTCAATTACTTCGTCAAATAGATGGCCTAGCGGCACTAAGTCTTGTCTTGAAGAAGGCTAAAGCTTTATTTGCTTTTGATGAAAGGCTTTAAAAACAGGTTTTTGAAATTACATAGTATGGATTAAAAACCAGAAAATCGTAAAAATAGAATGCTTATTCTGTTAATTTGAATATATAAATAGGCTGTCCTTTTGAGATAGCCTATTTATATTGATCCAAAAAAGGAATTAGTTATACTTTTCCTAAGGTGTATAATTGTTCCATTGTAGGAGTCAAACTTCCGCCTGCGGGTTCTAATGTAATTCCAAAGGCTTCCGCTTCATTAGCATTATTTACTGCAAATAATTTTTGTTCATTTACATCAAAATCTTCTAATAATCCAATGCTGGTAGGAGTCAGCGGACTTAATTTTAACGCCCAAACCTGATATACCATTCCTTCTGGCGGTTCTGGCAAGCCTGCAGCATCAATATAAACCACTTTGGTGTCTTGATTCCAGTATACTTTTGCAAAGGATTCCGGAGCTACAGTTTGCCCTCCAAGAGCTACGACTGTATTTTTAGTATCCCTTACAACGGCTAAACTCGTTTCAATTGTTGTATTTTTTAATTTTAAGACATTAAATTCTTTTTCTAATTTAGCTTTCTCAATTGCTGTAGTAGCAACTTGTGTATTGGTCTGATCCAGTTGATTGTATTGGTACCCAATACCAACTAATAATAGTATAGCTGCAGCCCAACCAATGTACTGAGCTCTATTGTTAGTAGGTTGTAATGGTATGACTTGAGCATGTTTAAGTTCTAGCTTTTCTTTTATTTTTTCGAAATTAGCTACAGAATGAAAGGGTGAAAAGCTGGATGATATAGCAATAATCGCTTTCTCAATAGCAATAATTTCTGCATTTATTTCCGGACTGTTTTTCGCCATAGTGGTAACTTCTTCGTTTTCGGGTTCACTCAGTAAACCGTAAACGTAAAGCTCCAGAATTCCTGATTCAATATATTCTTTTGTTTCCATTATACTTTCAAATAATTTCGTAGGTCATTAATACAATTTCTATTTTGTGTTTTTACAGTTCCTAAAGGTATTGCCAACTCATCCGAAGCTTCCTGCTGGGTGTAACCTTTAAAAAAAAGTAAATCTATTATTTGAATACATTTTGGTTTCAGTCTTTTTACAAATTCCTGCAACCCTATTGTATCCACTTTGTCAGACAGTTTGTTGCTGTCTTCAAAATGATTTACGAAATTATCTGAAGAAAGGTTTTTTTGACTGTTATTAAAATTTTTAGAACGTAATTTATCAATAGAGGTATTTCTGGCAATATTTAGAATCCATGTGTAGAACCGACCTTTACTTTCGTGATAGGAATCAATGTTTTTCCAGATTTTGACAAATACATCCTGAAGTACATCTTCAGCTTCTTCTCTGTTTTTTACGAGAACATTGATCACGGAAAATAAGCTTTTCGAATACATATCATATAGATGTGTAAATGCCCTTTCATCTTTCTTGTAAATTAAGACTAACAATTCTTCTTGGCTCATACTATTTTTTATTTATCTCTTACAAATTTATACAATCTTACTTTACAATTGACCTTTTTTATGATTAGTAATACCAAAAAAAATAATTTTTAAAATAATTTAATTTTATTTAAGTATTTAAAATATTGATTGTAAGCAACTTAAATAAAAGTCTATTTTTTTTTTAGGGTTAAAAAAAACCAAATCAAGTACAATCCCGTAAATGCTTGTATAACCTTTTAAATTTATAATAAAATGAAAAAATCAAAAATGATTTTAGGTCTTTCGCTAGTGGCGGTTTCAGGCTTAATTTTAGTAGCTGCGGATCACATTGATGCTCCTGCTACAGCATCGGGTGGTGCAAATGATATTACTGACGTGTACGCTTTTCAAGGGCAAGACACTAATAATTTAGTTTTTGCTGTAAATACACAAGGCTTGTTAAGTCCAAATGCAACTGGTGCTGCAAAATTCGATGAAAACACAATGATCGAAATTAATATTGACAACAATGGTGACAATGTTGAGGATTTAGTGATCCAAGCTATCAAAAGAGATGACAAGATGTATTTCTTTGGTCCGGTAGCTCCAGGTACTCCAGGAACTTCAAGCACGATTAAAACGGCTGCTGCCTCAGGAAGTGTTACCATATCTTCTTATGGAGCTGCGGCACTAACTGCCGAGAATAATGGAATGAAATTTTTTGCAGGACCAAGAGACGATCCCTTCTTTTTTGACTTAGGTCAATTTAAAGCTATTCTTGCTGGTACAGCAACTGGATTCAAGAATCCTGGAACAGATACTTTTGCAGGGACTAATGTGCTTTCAGTAGTTGTAGAAGTTCCTAAAGCAATGCTAGGTACTTCAGGAACAGTAAATGTTTGGGCAGAAACCAAGAAAAAACAATAACTATTTTAATTTTAAAGTATGAAATCGGAATCTACGATTTTTAAAATAACTAAATACAAACGTCATGAGTAAAACAAATAAATTCAAAATTATAACAATCGCATTAATAACTGCAGTTGTTTCAGTAAATTGTGATAATAATGATTCAGATTCTGTTTCTGAACCAAGTATTAATTTCACAGGTACTTTTGTACAGCAAGATCAAATGGCTAGACCGGCAATAAACACTGTATTTATTGCTTCAGGATCTCCTAAAGATGAATTTAACGGTACCATTCCTTCAGCAATGGGTGCTAAATATCAATCTGTTTTTCAATCTAGATTAATGGCCTTGAATCCAGGGTATACTACTAATGCATTAGGACAAACGGCTGCTCAGTTTACCGGTCTTTTAGCTACGGATGTATTAGGAGTTTCTAAAACAGCAAAAACAACTTTCTTTGATGGGACTAATATTTTGACAGGAAGAGCTTTGGCTGATGATGTAATCGATGTGGAATTATTATTGGTTTTTGGTGGATCAGCGGGTACTTCAAATCCAGGGCTTACTAAAGATAATGTGAATTCAAATGATAAAACATTTAGCACAACTTTCCCTTACCTAGCTTCTGCTTGGTAGTATTTTCTTAAAAAAACAGAGCGCTTTATTTAATAATCTTCGCTCTGTTTTTTTATTTTTAAAACAAACAAACAAACAAACAAACAAACAAACAAACAAACAAACAAACAAAATAATTAGAGTATGAAAACTTTAAAAATAATTCCATTTTTGGTTTTCACAATCCTATTAATATTCGGTTGCGAGACTAAATCAGAACAAATTACAAATGCAGATGATTACACGAAATATCTGGGTTTAAAAGATAATAAATCAGTGACTTTTGCTCAGAATGAAATTGATTTTTGGCAAAAAAAATTCGATGCAGCACCCAATCAAATTAGTTATTTAAGTCAGATAGCGGCTAATTACAGTACCCTTTTTGAATATACAGGCGATATTAAAAACCTATATAAAACGGAAGAATTATTAATACAATCGAACGAAGCCTACGATTATTCCAGAGTGTCAACGGTTCGATCTTTAGCAAGAAATTATATCTCTCAGCATCGTTTTAAAGAAGCGTTGGTATTAGCTAATAAAGCATTAGCTATAGGTGAAGGAAAAAAAGAAACTCAAAAATTACTTTTCGACGTTCAAATGGAACTTGGGAATTATCCGGAAGCAGTCAAAAATTTGAATGCTATTCGAGACATGACTGATTTTGATTATTTAATTCGTCTGGCAAAGTGGAACGATCACAAAGGCGATCTTGAAACAGCTATTACTTTTATGGAAAAAGCCAGAGATATTGCTGAAAAAGAAGATAATAAAGTGCTTAAAATTTGGTCCTATTCGAACTTAGGTGATTTTTATGGTCACGCTGGCAGAATTCAGGATTCGTATGACAGTTTCTTAAAAACAGTAGCACTAGATCCTAATTATTCCTATGCTCTAAAAGGAATTGCCTGGATTGTTTTTTCGAAAGAAAGAAATACTGAAGAGGCGAATCGAATTATTGATGCTATTGCCACCACACACAACACCCCAGATTTTTATTTATTAAAATCTCAAATTGCTCAATTTGATGGAAATAAAAGTGAAGAAATAAAAAATAGAAACGCTTATTTTTCGATGATGGAGAAAAATAATTATGGTGCAATGTACAACAAATACAATGCTTTGATTTATGCTGAGGACAAAAAAATGGCGCAAAAAGCAATAGAAATTGCTAAGATTGAAGTAGCACACAGGCCCACTGCTGATTCTTATGATTTATTGGCCTGGGCGTACTTAAATGTAGGCGATAATAAAAAGGCTTTAGAAATTGCTCAGCTTCATGTAGCAGGGAAATCCTTTGAGCCAAAGATTCAATACCATTTAGCGATGATTTATAAATCGAATAATTTACCACTCAAAACCAAACCTATCAAGGACGAATTACTGTCTAGTTTGTATGAATTGGGGCCTAACTTTGAGAAAAAGGTAAACCAATTATAATTCATTATGAAAAATATTGTTTTAGTATTGATATCCCTTTTTGGGCTGTCTTCTTACGCCCAAATTCAAAAGGGAAAAATTTTGGATCGTGATGGAAATCCAATTGAAAATGCCTATTTAGTCAATACAAATTCTGAAAGTCATGCCCACACTAATGAATTTGGATTGTTTAGTTTGGATAAAACGATTTTGGGAGATGTAATCAAAATAACTGCTTTAGGGTATAAAAAAACAAATTTCATCCTGAATTTTTCCGAGGAGGTAATTGTGATGGAAGATGATATTTTTAGATTGAATGAAATTGTTATCCAACCAAAACTTTCGGCGATGAATGTCATTTCAAAAATAGATTTAGAAACCACTCCTGTAAATTCGTCGCAGGAAATTCTTCGAAAAGTTCCGGGATTATTTATCGGACAACATGCCGGTGGGGGAAAAGCAGAGCAAATATTTTTAAGAGGTTTTGATATTGATCACGGCACAGACATTGCCATTTCAGTAGACGGAATGCCGGTAAATATGGTGTCTCACGCTCACGGTCAAGGCTATGCCGATTTGCATTTTGTAATTCCGGAAACAGTAGAAAAAATAGATTTTGGAAAAGGAACGTATTATGCCAACAAAGGGGATTTTGCTACGGCGGGATACGTTGCTTTCCAAACTAAAGACAAAATCGAAAAAAGCAGTATTGGTATCGAAGTCGGACAATTCAATACCTTAAGAACAGTTGGGCTTTTTAACCTTTTAGGGAATCAAAAAACACAAAGTGCTTATATTGCCACAGAGTATATCCTGACAGACGGTCCGTTTGAATCTCCCCAAAATTTTAACCGAATTAACATATTAGGAAAATATTCGGCTATTTTGAAAGATAACAGCAAGTTTTCAATCTTGGCTTCTCGCTTTTCCAGCAAATGGGATGCTTCAGGCCAAATTCCGCAACGGCTGATTGATGATGGAACGATTTCAAGATTTGGCTCTGTTGACGATACTGAAGGCGGAAATACATCCAGAACGAACTTCAATGCCAGTTTGAGTAAATCTATTGACGAAAATACATTTCTGAAAGCAAATGCTTTTTATTCAAAATATGAATTTGAATTGTATTCTAACTTTACTTTTTTCCTAAATGACCCCATCAATGGGGACCAGATTAAACAGAAGGAAAACAGGGATATTTATGGAATGAATGCTGAGTTGAACAAGAAAACGAAATGGAATGATACCAATGTTTTGTTCCAATTTGGAGCGGGTTTCCGTACGGATGCCACAACTGATACGGAACTTTCGCATACGTTGAATAGAAGAACTGTTCTTGAAAATATACAATTAGGAGATATTGATGAGTCTAATTTGTTTACGTATTTGAACTCTGAGTTTACTTTTGGAAAACTGATAATTAATCCGGCCATTCGATTGGATTATTTCAAATTCAATTATCAGGATAAATTGATGGAAAATTATAAAACAGCATCCGAATCGAAAGTAAAGTTTTCTCCAAAACTGAATTTTATTTATTCACAAAATAACAATTTGCAGTTTTTTATAAAATCAGGAATGGGTTTCCATTCGAATGATGCCCGTGTGGTGGTTCAAAACAATGGGAAACAAATACTACCAACTGCAATAGGAACGGATATAGGGACCATTTTTAAACCATTTCCAAAATTGATTGTCAATGCCGCTTTATGGCATTTGTACTTAGAACAAGAATTTGTTTATGTGGGAGATGCTGGAATTGTTGAACCAAGCGGACAATCAAGACGCATGGGTGCTGAACTGGGATTGCGGTATCAATTGAACGATTGGTTGTATTTTGATGCGGATGCTAATTATACTTATGCCAGAAGTATTGATGAGCCCAAAGGGCAGGATTACATTCCGTTAGCACCGGATTTTACCACAACTGGAGGATTAAGTTTCCAAAAAGTGAATGGTTTTTCGGGAGGAATTCGGTATCGGTATCTAAAAAATCGCCCGGCAAATGAAGATAATTCGATTGTTGCCAAAGGCTATTTTATATCCGATTTGAATGTTAACTATCAATATAAGAATATGAATTTTGGAATTTCAGTAGAAAATATTTTTGATACTGAATGGAACGAAACCCAGTTTGCCACTGAATCCAGATTACAAAATGAACCACAAAGTGTCGAAGAAATTCATTTAACTCCAGGAACGCCTTTCTTCATGAAAGGAAAAATAACGTATACTTTTTAAATACCACAGTAAGATTTGTTGTTTATTTGTTTGGGAGTCTAGCATTTTTATAATGTTAGGCTCCTTGTTTTTTTAACTGTTGTTTAACAAAAAATTACTTTGACAAAACAAATATTTATCTAATTTTATAAAAAATTTCAATTATGAAAAATAGTGTATTTATAGCTACTTGCGCTTTACTGTTATTTAGTTGCCAAAATCAGGCACAACCTAAAAAATCTGAAATAAATATGAACACAACTCCAATTGCAAAAGAAACCATTTATCAGTTTAAAGTAGAAGATTTATCAGGAAACAGTTTTGATTTTGCTTCTTTGAAAGGAAAAAAAATCATGATTGTGAATACGGCTTCAAAATGTGGACTGACTCCTCAATACAAAGATCTTGAAGCTACATATAAAGAATACAAAGACAACGGATTAGTGATTGTGGGTTTTCCTGCTAATAATTTTGCGTCACAAGAGCCAGGAACCAATGATGAAATTGCTACTTTTTGTCAAATGAATTACGGTGTTACGTTTCCTATGATGGACAAAGTTTCTGTAAAAGGAGAGGATATGGCTGCTATTTATCAGTTTTTGACTCAAAAATCTAAAAACGGATTACAAGATTCCACTGTAGAATGGAATTTTCAAAAATACCTAATCAATGAAAAAGGTGAATTAGAAAAAGTGATCGCTCCACGAACATTAGTAACGGATCCGGAAGTATTGAATTGGATTAAAGCATAATTTTATGTAACTAATGTGCTAATTATTATGTAAATAATCAAAAGAGATTTTCAGTCAAATGAAAATCTCTTTTTTTTGCTGTTTATAGTATTAATGTAGCTTCGATTAAATTTAACTATCAAGAAATTAAGTTACATTAAGAATCAGAGCTTAGTTTTTCTTAATTTCTTAATCGTTTATTTTTTTCCTTAGAATTTTTCATTTTTGAAAATTTCGGCTACAGCTGCTTCGTAATTCCGAATACTCTGTGCTTTTTTTATTTTCTTTAAAACTTTGTGCGGATTTGAAAACGTAGCCGAAAAGTATTCCCATAAATGGTACATTTTCAGTAAAATATGTGTCGAACCAGAAAGTGATTCGCTATAAATAGCATACAAAGTATCGTGAAACGCACTGAATAATTCTATTTTGTTTGCAGGATATTCTGAAGTATTGTTTTTTATCATACTTGGTAAAAAAGGATCTGATATTAATCCTCGGCCAATCATCCAATGGTCAATGGTTGGGAAGCGTTGCTGCATTTCATGAAATTTAGCCACGGAGGTTATGTCGCCATTGTAATATAATTTATGCTTGGTGTTGTCAACACAATGCTGGAATGCATCTAGATTTACGCCACCTTTGTACAATTGCTTGCCAATACGCGCATGAATCGCTATGTTCTTGATTGGATAGGTATCTAAAATAGGTAAAACATCCAGTATTTCTTCACTGTTTTCATACCCCAAACGCATTTTCATAGAGACAATAATATCCGATTCAGTATGCGCTCTGTGAAGGATAGTATTTATTTTATCGGGATTGCTGATCAATCCGGAACCCATACCAGACTTAGTAACCATAGGATACGGACAGCCTAAATTCCAGTTTAATTCTTTATATCCCAATTCTTGAACGTACTTGGCTACAAATAAAAATTCATCGGCATCGTTTGTTATCACTTGCGGAATAACTTCTAAATCAAGATTATTTTCAGGAAGCAGGTCTCGTTCATACGAAGGTTTTATTACCATCTTTCCGTTCAATCGAATATAAGGCGAGTAAAATGTATCAATTCCTCCAAAAAGTTTGTTTTGGGCATTTCTAAAACGAAAGTCAGTAAATCCCTGTAAAGGCGAGGAGAGTAAGGTGTAGTCCATGAAATTTTTAGTTGTGCAAATATACTATAAAGTGGCAAGTCTTAAAGGTATAAATTTTTTAAAGCCTAACATGTTTAATAAATAAACTATTATATGCTGGTACAAATTCAATTATTCTAAAATTAATTGCATAAAAACGGAACTCAACCAACGATCAAATTTATAGCCGGATTCTTTAATAACGCCAACGGTTTCAAACCCATATTTTTTATGAAAAGCGATACTGCCTTTATTTTCGGAGTCAATAACGCCAATCATTGTATGGTATTTTTGTTTTTTTGCCAATTGAATTAGTTCAGCCAGTAATAATTTCCCAACGCCTTTTCCTAAAAACTCCTCCGCAACATAAACAGAATGTTCTACCGTAAAACGATATCCTATTTTATGACGAAAAGTTCCGTAAGTAGCGTACCCAATTGTTCCATTTTCAGTTTCAGCAACAATAACAGGTAAGTCATTAGTTATTTTGTCTTCAAACCACAATTTATGGGTTTCAAAATCACGGGGCTCATAATCATAAATCGAAGTACTGTGCAGTATTTGGTGATTGATGATCTCCAATATTGTATCTAAATCGGTAAAAACTGCCGGTCTTATTTTGATTTCCATAAAGAATATATTTTGTTTCAAATTTAAGAAAACTATTTAAGATTAGAGAAAAACCTTCACATCTTTGTATCTTTGTTTTTTTCAAACTAAAACAATGATTTACCCTAAAATACCTTTGGCACAAAGCATTATTGAAATCTGTTTGGCCAAAGGAATTACTACCATAATTATTTCTCCAGGTTCTCGTAATGCCCCGCTCACAATTGGTTTTGTAAACAATCCCGCTTTTCAATGTTACAGCATTGCTGACGAGCGTTCGGCTGCTTTTTTTGCATTGGGAATAGCACAACAAACCAAGCATCCAGTGGCTTTGGTGTGTACTTCCGGTTCGGCTTTATTGAATTATTATCCGGCTTTTGCGGAAGCATTTTACAGCCAGATTCCTATGATTGTGATTTCGGCAGACAGGCCCCAAAGCAAGATTGATATTGGTGACGGCCAAACGATTCGGCAAGAAAATGTATTCGAAAACCATTCGCTTTACAATGCTAATTTACTTGAGAATGTTTCGGTGGCAAATGATTTAAAAATCAATGCGGCGATCAATGCGGCCATCACTCAAAAAGGCCCCGTTCACATCAATGCGCCTTTTGAAGAACCATTGTATGAAACCGTTTCGGAACTTTCAATCGAAGTGAATAGTATCGCTTCCGCAAAAGTGACTCAGACGATTTCCATAGAAGACGTTTCGGAATTTGCAACAATTTGGAACAATTCCACTAAAAAAATGATTTTGGTTGGTGTGAATGCCCCAAATGCTATCAGCCAAAAAATAATTGAGGCCTTCGCCAAAGACGTGTCGATAGTCGTGCTGACTGAAACAACTTCTAACGTGCATCACGATACTTTCATCAATACTATAGACACAATAATTACGCCTTTTACGAATGCCGATTTTGAAAATTTTCGTCCGGAAATTTTAGTCACTTTTGGAGGAATGGTCGTTTCAAAACGAATCAAGGCTTTTTTAAGAAAACACAAACCAAAACACCATTGGCATATTGATTCTTTAAGAGCTTACGACACGTTTGGCGCTTTGACCAAACATTTTGAAGCAGACCCAAATGTTTTTTTTGATACTTTCTTGCCACTTACAAAAGCAACAGAAAGTAATTATTTTCAGCAATTAGACGCGGTTAAAGTGCTGCGAAAGCTAAAAAGTGATATTTATTTAAACAAAATTCCTTTTTCGGATTTTAAAGTTTTTGAAAAAGTGATGCAGTATTTGCCAAAAAATAGTCAATTACAAATCAGTAATAGTTCGGCAATTCGGTATGCGCAATTAGTAGCTGTTGATCCTTCAATTGAAGTATATTGCAATCGCGGTACCAGCGGAATCGATGGTAGTACTTCTACGGCTATTGGTGCGGCTGTTGCCAATGAAAAACAAACGGTTTTTATAACAGGTGATATAGGGTTTTTGTACGACAGCAATGCATTATGGAACAATTACATTCCAAAAAATTTCAAGATTATATTGATTAATAACGGTGGAGGAGGAATATTTAGGATTTTACCCGGACACAAAGAAACACCGGTTTTTAATACCTTCTTTGAAACTTCACATTGTTTAACTGCGGAACATTTGGCTAAAATGTATGGTTTTGAATACAGTATTGCCAGTGATGAGGCGAGTTTAGCAATAAGTTTGACTGCTTTGTATGCTCAAAATGAAAAACCAAGTATTTTGGAAATTTTCACACCAACCTTGAAAAACGACAGTATTTTACTGCAATATTTTAAAGAGTTGATTTAATTATTTTCGGATCATTGATATTTACCATTTATACTTAATTTATAAATGGGAAACATAAAAAAAAACGTTTGCATAAGCAAACGCTTTTTTATTTATTGTTGTGTTGAACCATCAAGTAAGATTCATTAATAAAAACGTGACTATAAAAAATTACTTTAATTGTTTAAAACCTTCTAGTGTTTTAACGAATTGGCAAAGGGAAAACCGGTAAACTGGAATGTCCTAATGCATCAACTGCTTGAACAGCAAAGAAAAAATTGTCTTTAGAATATGGGATTTCAGCTTTAGTATCTTGTACAAAAATTGTTTTTTCCCAATGTTGTGATGCCGTTTCTCTAATAAGAATGTTGTATCCATAAACCGATTTCCCTTCAGGTGCGGTCCAAACTAAAGTAGAAAAATTAGTCAAATCCTTTACTTCAATTCCTACGTTTGTTGGTGCTTTTGGAGACCAAGCCAAATTACTGAACGTAGCCAAGTTAGAACAGGTTACTTTCTTCATGTATTCAAAGTCCATAAATTCTGCAAGATCGCCGTACTGGATGTTGTTTTCTTTTCGAACATCTTGATGTTGGTGGTCGTAGTTTTCGTTCATTTCACAAAAACGAACAGCTGTAAATCCATTTTGACTGAAAGGAGTATGATCCCCACCACGTAAGAAACGGTCGTTGCGATACACTAAATTAATATCCAGTTGCTCCACATATTGATTGGTAACCGTTTTGATGTATCGCGCTAGTTGTCTGGATGGACTGTCATTATCACGATTGGTCGATTTACGCATTTTTGACTCGGCTTCTGTCTCTAAGAATGGAATTGTTTCACTGAAAACGCGCACTTTAGTATTGTCTCGTAATAAAGTACCGCTGGATAAACTGTTTCCAATCATATCATTGTTGATCATGGCAATAATATTCCATTTTCCCTCTTTGGCAACATCCGCTAAATGCTTAGCTCCGTATAATCCTTGTTCTTCACCAACTACAGCCACAAAAATCAGTGTAAAAGGGAATTCTCTTTGGCTCATTATACGGGCCAGTTCCATCATGGCGGCTACTCCGGAAGCGTCGTCATTAGCACCTGGCGCATCAATTTTAGCATCCATGACATCCGAAGCACGAGAATCTAAATGGCCGCTTATAATTAATACACGATCGTCCGTAGGATCAGTTCCTTTTAAGGTTGCCATGACATTACCCAATTGGCTGTCGGTGGCAATACGTCTTCCATCTGCTTTGATGGTGAAAAAGTCAATAACCGAAGTTAGTCTGCCGCCAGAAGCCAAAGCATATTTATCAAATTCCGATTTAACCCAGCGTTGCGCTGCGCCAATACCGCGAGTGTTACTTTTTGTGTCGCTTAGGGTATGTCTGGTTCCAAAAGACACTAGTTTTCGGACCGTAGCTTCCATATTTTCCGATTGTACCTCAGCCACCATTTTTTTTATTTCGGGATCATCGACGGTGGTTTGTGCGTAATTGGCATGAGTAATGAATAATAGTAGGAAGAAACAGAGAATTGAGGTTGATTTCATCTAATTTTTTTTAGTTTTCTCAAAGTTAGGGAAAAGGAAAAGATTTTAGGCACAAAATTGTGCTTTAGTGTTTCATTGCTAGAACTTGCGCAATCGCTTTTTCAGCCAGAGGCGCCATTACCTGATAGCCCAATTTATTAGGATGTACTCCATCACCGGAATAGGCAGCTTTTAATCCGTTGCTCTCATCGACCATTGCTGAAAAATAATCCAGGTAGATAATTCCATTCGCATCAGCATATTTCTTTAGTAATTGATTAAGCTCCATAACCTTTTCAGCCGGATTTTGATTGGGTTTCCAAGGAAAATCAAAAGCGGGTAATACGGAACACAAAATAACTTTGATCTGGTTTGCTTGTGCCAATTCAACCATCGAAATAATATTGTTTTCAATCCTATCTAATGTTGTGGGGCCTGTATTTCCGGCAATATCATTGATTCCTGCTAAAATGAGTACTGCGGCTGGCTGTAAAGCAATAACATCAGCTCTGAAACGGATGAGCATTTGCGGGGTTGTTTGACCGCTAATACCCCTATTTATATATGGTTTTCCTGAAAAGTATTCAGAATTGGTTGCACTCCAGAATTCGGTTATGGAATCACCCATAAAGACAATTCGTTGTTGTCCAGCTGCTGGTGGTTTCAGCGCAACATTCTGCTCTTGGTATTTGCTTAAATTTGGCCAGTCCTGCGCCTGTATTGTTTCTCCCATAACGATTGATAAAAATAAGATGCTGTAAATAAATTGGATGTTTTTCATTTGTAACCGGATTAGAAATTTTGAAAACAGTAAATAAGTGGTAGTGCAGTAAAACGCAACAACCTTCCATTCTTATCCGAAAGATAGAGAAAAGGAAGGTTGATTTTATAGTGTATTGGTATTTAATCAAATAAATCGGAAGACAAATACCGATCGCCTCGGTCGCAAATGATAGCGACAATCACACCGGACTCTATTGTATTTGCTATTTTTAGTGCTGCAGCCACGGAACCGCCACTACTCATTCCTGCAAAAATGCCTTCTTCAAGTGCCAAACGTTTGGTCATAGCACGTGCTTCCTGTTCCGAAATTTCAATGATGGTATCTACTTTTGAAGCATCAAAAATTCTAGGTAAATATTCTTGAGGCCATTTTCTGATTCCCGGAATCTGCGAACCGTCGCTGGGTTGCGCACCAATAATTTGAATTTCTGGATTCCGCTCTTTCAAATACGTTGACGTTCCTATAATTGTCCCTGTAGTTCCCATTGCTGATATGAAATGGGTTACCGTTCCTTCCGTATCATTCCATATTTCCGGACCTGTGGTTTTGTAATGTGCTTTCCAGTTGTCATCATTAGCAAACTGATTGAGCATTATGTATCCGCCTTCGGCTACCTTTTTATCAGCATAATCTCTGGAACCAATTATTCCGGTGTCAGCAGGCGTTAGAATGACCGTAGCTCCATAAGCACGCATAGTAAGCGTACGTTCTATAGTGGAATCTTCCGGGAGTATCAATTCGATTTCGATATTGAATAATTGGGCAATCATCGCCAAAGCAATTCCGGTATTACCGCTGGTTGCCTCAATTAACTTGTCTCCTTTTTTGATTTCTCCTCTTTCTAATGCTGATTTGATCATGTTGTATGCCGCACGATCCTTTATGCTTCCGCCTGGATTATTTCCTTCGAGTTTCAGTAAAAGTTTTACCTTGTCATTTTGTATCAAATGGGTAGATTCAACTAAAGGTGTATTGCCTATTAAATCTAGTATTGTTTGAGATTTCATGCTATTGGGTGTGTTGTGTTTGATTTGTAATAATCCGAGTATTGACTAAATTTGATAAGTATTCGTTTATAAAAACTATTTTTAACAAGCTTATTTTAAAAATAGCAACAACAATAGCAGAAAGGAATATTTTTATAATTCAGTGGCATTTTCATGGTTTTTAAAACGAATGGTAAAGGTATTGAACAATTTTGGATTATTTGTTTTTAGTCAATAAAGCTATCTTGTTTATTGCTACATTTTTGTTAAATTTATCGCTTTTGAATGCAATTGAAATTTTTGTTATATCCGTTAATTGGAATTAATAAAAATTAAATCAATAGCTTTTTTTACAATTTTAAGATATAAACAGCTATTGCTAGACTGTTTATATTTTCAAGGTATACAAATTGATTATTAGTTTCGATAGAAGTGTTTTTTAAATTAGCCAATAAATAACTAGCTATGAAAAGTAATTCGACTTTTATAAGTGACATTTCTAAAAAGGTATTCCCAATAGCGGATAAAGTAGCTGCTAAGACCATACGGAACCCAATATTAGCACTTATTCAAAATGATTATCCTGATTTTGATGCCAATAAATTATTAGCAATAAGTGAACTTAATAGGTATCGGGAAAAATATATTTCGAATTATTTATTGGTCGAAATAGGGGAATTGTCTAATCTGGAGGCTAAAGTAATCGGTTCCTTAAGCGAAGATAAATCGCTGGTGAATACTGTAGAGGATGAAAATGGTGATCGAACCGTAGGGCAAAAAGTGGCAGACAAGGTAGCTGCTTTTGGCGGAAGCTGGAAATTTATCATTCTTTTTGGGGTGTTTATCTTGTTGTGGATTTTGGCTAATATTTATATTCTGCTGAATAAAGGTTTTGATCCGTATCCATTTATTTTATTAAATTTAATTTTGTCCTGTTTGGCTGCACTTCAAGCACCGGTAATTATGATGAGCCAAAACCGTCAGGAAGAAAAAGATCGGGAAAGAGCTAAAAAAGATTATATGATTAATTTGAAATCAGAACTTGAAATCAGAATGCTTCATGAAAAACTGGATCATTTGATTATGCATCAGCAAGAAGAATTAATTGAAATTCAGAAAGTACAAATCGAAATGATGAATGATATCCTAGCCCGAATCAAATAATTGTTGTTGCTGTAAAGGGGATAAAAAGAAACTCATTAGTAGTGTTTAAAATAATACCCTGCAATCATAAAAACACCATTAAGGACAGCGGCGCCGATAATTATTTTTTTGTAGTTTCTGTTGGTGTCTATGAAATTCAAAGCCAGAATTCCCAGAAATAATAAGGTCGTGAAAATTGCCGGATACCTATCGAAGGCACCTCCAAAATCGCCTTGTAAAAGCAATAAAAATCCTCGCTGAAAACCACAGCCCAAACACTCTATTCCAAAGAGTGTTTTACTGAAACACGGGAGCATGTATTTTTCTAGATTCAATTTTTTTTCTTTTTTACAAGTATACGTAAAAGTAAGAAATTTTATCAAGAGTAAATAGAGTAATTTTAAATTCAGTACTTTTGGAATCTGATATTTTAAAAGATGAAAAAATATATAATCCCCATAATGATTCTCGCCATCACAGTTGCTTTATACGAGCAGGTGAGTGCCGAAAAAAACGTGTACATCATGGTTGTTGCAATTGTAGTTTTTATGATTGGAATGATGCAGTTGAGTGCTAAAACTCCGAGTAAAAATCAAGAAAAAGAAGACGAAAATGTTCAATAAAGGAGATAAAGTTTCCGTGCTGGATGAAGCGATGAATGGGATAGTGTTGTCAGTCAAAGACCAGCAGGTTACGATAGAAACGGAGGATGGTTTTACGATGACATTTATTGTCAATGAATTACTTAAAATAAACGATTCCAGTAACTTAATGGATTCAATCAGAAGAATAAATGTAAGTGAAATTGCAAAAGAGAAAGAGATCCCAAAACCCCGTAGTTTTGTAAAAGAAAGGAAATCTAAACACGAAATTCCAGCTCCTGAATTTGATTTACACATTGAAAAACTGGTGCCTAATAAACGCGGAATGTCGAATTATGATATTCTGACGCTACAGACTGAAACAGCAAAACGCCATATTGAATTTGCGATTAAAAATCGCATTCCAAAGATTGTTTTTATACATGGAGTCGGGGAAGGAGTCTTGAAAGCAGAGCTAGATTTCTTATTGGGACGGTATGATAACATCGCTTTTCAAGAAGGTAATTATCAAAAATACGGTCAAGGAGCAACAGAAGTTTTCATTAAGCAGAGCGCTATGTAAGCTCATTTTTAATTTTTAATTCCAAAACGAAAGGTCTGATTTAAGATGATTTCTCCTTTGAAATTCTCTTAAATTAGACCCTTTTTTGTAACCATGAAAACAACTTTTTCTTATCTGAAATTATAAGTTTTTTGGCCCCTAATTGGTAGTCAATAAATCTCCATAAATATAAGCATCACCTAGAATAAAATCACTGTTTCCTTTCTTCATTTTTACTTTTTTTAGCACTACAGTATGTCTAAAACCTGATCCATTTGTTGTAGTTGTTACTTCTATAATACCGCTGGTATTTGCTATTCCTGACACTCCAATCCATTCTTCACTAAATGTCGGAGTAGTAGGAAAAGTAGTATTACAAAAATAATTTCCTGTAACCAAGCCAGAGAATAAACGATACGTCAGTTTGTTTTCTGTGTCGCCTATCAATCCGGTTCTAGGAGTGTTCAGCGGTGTTACGGCATTCACGATTAAACTGGCATCAATATCCAGAATTAGCGCTTCACTGCTGTTGTAATCGTATAATTGTTTGGAAGTAGCACATTGTTCCAATGTTTTATTGAAACTAAAAGGCAGCGGTGTTGCTGCTATTTGATAGTCTCCAAAAAAGAATGTTTCGTACACTTGCGTTCCGTTTCCTTTATCAAAAGTGATGTTTTTGAACTTTATATTATGATTGTATCCTGTAATTTTAGTACTGTTATCATCAGGATTTAGGGGTTTTATTGCCGTTGTAGTTATTACAATTTTCCCGCCAGTTGCGGTCCATTGGCCTGTAACTGTAGGTGTTGCCGGAGGAATAGTTTCGCAAATTGTAGCATTTGTGACAGTTCCGTTATAAAAACGGTAAAAAACTCGATTTGTACCATTGATATCCAGTTCTTGCACACTTGTTTCTGTCGGAAAAACAACATTTTTTATTTCAAGAATTAACGCTTCGCTATCTTTTAATTTATAAATGATCCCATTTGTCGTGCAATTTTGTGTGGCTACATCTTCAAAAGTGATGGTTTCTTGAATTAAATCTCCATCATCACATCCGTTTAGGAGCAATGCAAAAACCAACAGGCTAACAATTCTTTTCATTTTATAAAATTTAAAACAAAAATAGAATTTTTAATTTATTCCAAATGCATAACCGCTTAAAAATAGATTATTTAACAGGATATTGTGTTTTAGCAACTATCAATTAAGTGATAAAGTACCTGTTTTAATAGTTATAAAATTGAAAGATAGTGAGAATTTAAAGCCGATTGAAATCAGTATCTTTGTCTAAATTTAATACGATAGATGAGACTTAACAAATATTATTCGGCTGCTTTTTTAGCTTTTTTTGTTTGGGGTTTTTTTAGTTTTGCTTTAAAGCCTTTACACAATTATCCGTCGCTGGATATATTATTTTACCGAGTGTTTTTTAGTGCCATTACCATGGTGTTGATCAATGTTGTTTTCCGTAGAAATGTAATGCGTAAAAACTGGAATCACTTCAAGACGATACCTCTCAAACAACAGAAGAGTGTTGTTATGCTAACACTTGGCGGAGGTATATTTCTCTCCTCAAACTGGTTTGTTTACATTTATGTGATGAATCACGTAAGTGTAAATGCGGCTTCGTTGGCGTATTTAATTTGTCCAATTGTAACAACTGTTTTTGCCTTTTTCATGTTGAAAGAAACGCTGAGCAAATGGCAGTGGATTGCTGTTTTAATTAGTGTATTTAGTTGCGTTTTATTATCCTTTAATCATTTTCAGGATATATTCTACAGTCTTATTACGGCTGCTACTTATGCGCTGTATTTAGTGAGTCAACGTAAAAATAATGATTTAGATAAATTCCTCAGCCTGACGATTCAATTGATTTTTACGGCACTTGTACTGCTCCCTTTTTATCCAAAATACAGTGGAACAATTCCTGTAGAGCCTCTGTTTTACGGCTACATGTTCCTGATTGTGGTTTTTTTTACGATTATCCCTTTGTTTCTAAATCTCTATGCGCTCAAAGGAATCAACTCTTCCGCGGTGGGAATTATGATTTATATTAACCCGATTATTAATTTCTTGTTGGCTATATTTTATTATAACGAGCAGGTTAGCTCGCTTCAATTGTTTTCTTATTTGCTGATTTTGGTTTCAATTGTTGTTTTTAATGAAAAACTGCTTTTTCCCCGAAAATTAAAACTCGTCCCTTCAGAAATACCAGTTTTAAAATAATTTTATAATTTAAAAAATGAAAAAAGTATATCTCGATAACGCTTCTACAACTGCTATTCGTCCCGAAGTAATCCAGGAAATGACTAAAGTATTAACGGAAGATTATGGAAATCCATCTTCAACGCACAGCTTAGGGCGTTCTGCAAAAAATGTTCTGGAGCTTTCCAGAAAGTCAATTGCCAAAAACCTGAATGCCACTGCGCAGGAAATAATTTTTACTTCCTGTGGTACCGAGGCCAATAACTGGATTCTTCGGTCAGCCGTTAAGGACTTGAAAGTGCAACGAATCATTACCAGTAAAATCGAGCATCATGCGGTTTTGTACACGGCTTTAGTTTTAGAAAAAGAGTATGGAATTCAGATTGATTATGTAGCAATAAAGCCAAATGGAGCAATTGATATTACTGATTTAGTAGAGTTATTATCACAGGATAAGAAAACATTAGTCAGTTTGATGCATGTGAATAATGAAATTGGAACTGTTTTAGATTTAGAACGAATAAGCCGTATTTGTCAAGAGCACAGTGCTTTGTTTCATTCGGATACCGTACAGTCCATAGGGAAAACCGGCATAGATTTGCAAAATTTATCTATAGATTTTATCGTGGCCAGTGCGCATAAATTTCATGGACCTAAAGGCGTTGGTTTTGCATTTATTCGAAAAAATTCAGGAATGCAACCCTTATTTTTTGGTGGCGAACAAGAGAAAGGATTGCGCGCCGGGACTGAGGCTCTACATCAAATTGCAGGAATGGCAAAAGCTCTGGAACTTTCATACACCAATTTAGAAACGGAACGAAAGCACATTTCTGAAGTACGGAGTTATTTAATTACCAAGCTTGAAATTGATTTTCCAGGTTTCGAAATTAATGGGAATAGCGATGGTTTTTACACGGTTTTAAATGTTTTACTGCCTTTTTTAGACGAAAAGACAGCGATGATTTTGTTTCATTTAGACATGAAAGGGATAGCAGTTTCCCGCGGTAGCGCCTGCCAGTCCGGGAGTATAAAACCGTCTCATGTATTAGCCGAAATGCTTTCGAATGACGATTTAAAGAAACCAAGTTTGCGCATTTCATTCAGCCATTATAATACTAAAGAAGATATTGATTTGCTTATTGCAGCTTTGAAAACGATATAAAAAATCTGCTGTAAAGTAGTTTCTTCAGTAGTATTAACGTATTTACGCACCTAGTTTTGGATATTTATAATGAAATCGATGGCTTTTCTGCATATTTTTCCATGATTAAGCGCGCTTTAAAAAAGCATAATGCAGATTCAGAACCTTGATTAATGTTGATGTATTTGTCTTTTGTGATTAATAGACAGTTGCCGAGTGTTAATTAAAAAAAAAGTGTAAGCTGCAGTTCAATTACAAGTTATTCACCTGTTTGTTTAGAAATATGAATGGATTGCCCCACTAATTTCCAGTGTCCATCAATTTTTTCTAATAACCGAATTTCATACGAGAACGTTTTTTTACCATCTTTGGCCGTTGACTCTTCGTTGTGGCTTACCCAGGCGTTGTCCTTATGAATACTCATTTTGTAATTTGTATTTACAGAATAGCCACCGTTACCCATTGCTTCCGGATTTGTATTAATCATAGCCGTAGGCGGAATGTCGAGTACGGTTCCGTCTCCAGTTGAAATTAATATTCGGCTGTAGGGCTGAATGTACCAGCAGTCCGTATGTCCCTTGCTGTCGCCAGCTCTCCATGTGGCAGACTCTTTTTCAAGTAGTTTTTTGATGCTCTCAGATTCATCATTATTTTGACTATAACCTACCAAATTTAGTGCTAGTATAAGATAAAAGGATATTGTCCATTTCATATCAGGCCTGTTTTTTAGAATATTATGTTTTTCGTTTTTATGGCGTAAAATCAGCTAAAAACATGTGCTTTCAAGAATTTTAAGGTTTTTTACGAACGTAAATATATAATTTAATCCTATGAAAACAAATAGGATTTCATTTTTGTGCGTTGTTGTATTAAGAGAGAGTTTTACAACAGCTGCAAAAAAAGACTCTTGACACTATCCCGCTAATTATCACTGATTAACCGGATTGTGTTTAAAAAAATCCGGCTAGTCTAGTGGTAATATTAATTAAAGAAAGGTCGCTTTATTTTAAGGTTTTAGTATTGGATCCTACTAACTTGCATCAAAAAAGCACTGTTTTTTTAATGCGACGAAGGTTCATAAATGAGTCGTAAAAAGGAGCTAAACCGCTGGTTTTCTCTATTTATAGGAATTCCGGTTACTATGCCTATTAGTAAATTATCTGTAATTTCTACTCTCATTTGAGGTCGGATTGTCATATCAAAATCAGCATTATTAATTTCTTTGTTAAACTCCAGTCCAATAAAATTTCGCGTTCCGGGGATCATGTAATGGATATTTGAATTAATCTGCCAGTTCGTCTGTGTTGTATTATCTGAAAAGTGGTGCGTAAATTGTGGCCCGGTGTATAAAAGGGTATGAAAATTTTGTCCCCAGCGTTTAGTAATCACCAAGAACGGATTATATCCATTTCCGGTTATTAAAGTACTATTGCTGTAGTTGTTAAAATTGGGTAATAGAAATTCGTGAATATAGCCAACAGCCATTGATATTTTCTTTTTTTCTGAAACAAAAAAGGTATATTGTGCCGCTAGTTTTATACTATTCAGGTTACTTCCCGGCGAATTTCCGTTGCCGGAAGTAGGGTAATAAATTGAAAAAGGCAATTCTACTTCAAGTCCTAATCGATCAATTGGAGCCCATTCATATTCTAGCAGTGCAGTATATTCATCATGAGTGATATTGTCTGTCAAACCGAGACCTAAATTCCATTCTTTTTCTCCTTTTCGGGCTCCCAAATCTCTAATGAGATCGATGTACAGAGGTTCAGCATGTAACACTTTTGGACGTTTTTTTTTGCCTTCAACTTCTTGAATGTAAAGACTGTCTTTGATCGTATTTTGTTGGTTTTTTTCTGTTTGTGCTTGAGAATGTGTACCCGTAAGTACCGTTAATAGCAGAGTAAATACCGCTGTTTTTAAATATTGAAGAGCCATTTTAATTTGTTTTATGTTTTAGTATACGAATTGCAACCCTAGTTTTCATGAGAAAATAAGGCAGGGATTAATGATCTAAATAACAAATTAAATGTTAGGGGGAGGCGTGTGTATTTCAAAATACGGGGTCGGAGGAATCGAATTTTGTTCAGCTAATTTCCCCTTTTTTAAATATAAATATTTTTTATAAAGACTAATTGCACTGTTTGGTACTACAAAAAAATCTATAAAAAAAGCACTTTTTGCAGCAAAATCTTGATTGGTATCATTATCATCGTATTCAGGTATGGCATTTTCGAATCCTAATATTTGTTCAACCACTATTTCAATAATGCTTTCCAGATCATTGTGGGTCAGATCCTCAGGTAAATGATTTGGTTGCGCATCCGGGGAATCAACAAAGCAGTTCAGCAGGTATAACGACATGAAACCCCAAAAATATCGAGTTAAAAGAGTATGTCGAATTTGTTTAATCATTTTGCATAATTACACTATTTTCTTGCTTAATAGTTGTAAATTTTCGTTAAAGTCGATTATAATTTAAGCGAGTCGCCATCTGCCAAGTGTTTAAAGGGTGCTTTTCTGGATTATTTTAAGTTTAAAAGAGAAAATATGGTACTAGTGAAATTTCCTTTGGTTGTATCCGTTTTACGGATCTGTTTGCAAGCAGTTTTTGTTTTTAATAATACGTTATTGGATTTTATTTCTAAATTTTTCTAAAATGATTAAAATATTCATCAATGCGTATCATCATTCCAGTCAGAATCTTCTTCAGTTGTTTTTTTGAAATCTTTATTCAAGAACTGTTTGTATTTCTTTTTGTCTTTTTGATTTTTTCTGATGAGAAATACTATCAAAGCAATTCCGAAGAAGAGTACAAGTCCAACTATTACCCAATTGATTTTCATTGTTTTTTTGTTTAATACGTAAATTAACAATCTGACATATTCACGGTGATGGCTAATCCGCCTTCGGAGGTTTCTTTGTACTTGTTGTTCATGTCTTTGGCGGTTTGCCACATCGTGTCCACGACTTTGTCTAAAGGGACTTTGGCATTTTTCGGATCGGTTTCCAGGGCTAACTCAGCGGCATTAATGGCTTTTATGGCACCCATAGTATTTCTTTCGATGCAGGGAATCTGAACCAAACCGCCAATAGGATCACAGGTCAACCCCAAGTGATGTTCCATGGCAATTTCGGCAGCCATTAAAACCTGTGCAGGAGTTCCGCCCATCAATTCGCATAAAGCGGCAGCAGCCATGGAAGATGAAACGCCTATTTCGGCCTGACAACCGCCCATTGCCGCAGAAATGGTAGAACCTTTCTTGAAAATACTGCCTACTTCACCGGCAACCATCAGGAATTGTTTGATTTCTTTTTCTCCTGCATTGTGGTTTTCAATCACTAAATAATACATTAAAACGGCCGGAATTACGCCTGCGCTTCCATTTGTTGGGGCTGTGACCACGCGTCCTAAAGCGGCATTTACTTCATTTACCGCAAGGGCAAAACAGGAAACCCATTTCAGGATTTGGCGGAATTTCACTTCTGTTTTTCTGATCTCCTCAAGCCAGGTTTGAGGGGAATTATAATTGGATAAACCAATTAGTTTTTGGTGCATGTCAAAAGCACGGCGACGCACGTTTAGTCCGCCGGGAAGAATCCCTTCGGAATGACAACCAATGTACATGCATTCGAGCATCGTGTGCCAAATGCGTATTAGTTCCTGATCGATAACTGCTTCGGAACGCATTGATTTTTCGTTTTCATAAATGATTTCCGATATCGATTTGTTTTCTTTTATGCAATAATCCAGTAGTTCTGCCGCTTTCTCAATTGGATATGGAAAAGCACATTTTATTTTAATTTTCTTTTTAGCGTTGATGCGTTCTTCTTTTACTACAAATCCGCCACCAATAGAATAAAAGGTAGAAACGTATTGACGATCATCAGTCATATAGGCTGTGAAAGTCATTCCATTGGCATGAAAGGGAAGGAAGTTTTTATTAAAAACGATATCTTGGAGGAAATAAAAAGCAATTGGCTTTTCGTTTCCTAAGTTGATTTTGTTTTTTGATTCAATGGATTTGATAATTGCATCAATATTTTCTATGGGAATGTATTCTGGATCTTGTCCGCTCAAACCCAGCATTACGGCTAAATCCGTGGCGTGTCCTTTACCGGTTAAGGAAAGGGAACCGTATAAATCTATTTTCACCCTGTTGACCGCATGAAGTAAATTTTCGTTTCGCAATTCACTAAGAAAGCGTTCGGCAGCTCTCCAAGGCCCAAGTGTGTGTGAACTCGAAGGTCCAACACCAATTTTTAGCATATCAAAAACGGAGATACATTCTTCCATGTTAAGTGTGAATTTTTGTTACCTGCAAATATAATAGAATGTAGCAAGGATACGAATTGAAAATAGAATAATATTGTTTTTTTAATAATTAATATTGCTGTATTGTTAGTATTCTTCAAAAAAAAGGATTTAGCAAAACTAATACTTTGTTAAAATCAATATTTCTTTAATCCAAAATTTAGCTTGTGCAATACTTTGTAAATGGCTATTTTTGAAGCTTAACTAACCCAAAACAATATGAAAAAGATTATTTTTTCTTTTTATCTACTGCTAACTTTGGTGCTGAGTGTTCATTCGCAAGTGCAAAGTCCTTCTGAATTTATACCCAATTACGGAAAACAAATAACCTATTACCATCAGACTGAAAATTATTTTAAGCATCTTACGGAAAAGTCTACTTTTATCAAACACCAGAAATATGGTGTAACGCCGGAACAAAGGGATTTGAATGTATACTTTATATCGAGCCCGGAGAATTTGGCTAATTTGGAACAAATTAGGAATAACAATTTGGCAGCCATTGGTTTATCCAAAAATAAATCACAAATGATTGGCGATAAATTAATTGTTTGGTTGAGTTTTAATGTGCACGGAAATGAATTTGCCGGAACCGAAAGTGCTATGACCGTGGCGTACGAATTAGTAAATCCTTTGAATGCCGATACTAAAAAGTGGTTAGAGAATACCATTGTAATACTGGATCCATGCATCAATCCGGATGGATATTCCAGATACGGAAATTGGTTAAGAGAAATTTCAGGTAAAAAAACGCATCCGGAATTGTCAGACAGAGAGCACATGGAAGTGTGGCCGGGCGGTAGATACAACCATTATATATTTGATTTAAACAGAGACTGGGCGTGGCAAACACAACCGGAAACCCAACAGCGTATTGTGTTGTACAACCAATGGATGCCACAAGTTCATACAGATGTGCATGAAATGGGATACGATTCTCCGTATTTTTTTCCACCCTCAGCGGAACCTTTGCACGAATATATTGAGAAATACCAGAAAGATTTTCACTACACTTTAGGTAAAAATATTTCTAAAAAATTTGATGCTCAAAACTGGATGTATAACACCGGTGAACGTTTTGATTTGTTTTATCCAAGTTATGGGGATACGTATCCTACATACAATGGCGCGGTTGGTATGACGATGGAACAAGGCGGAATAGGTGCGGGGAGAGCCGTTACTATGGGCAACGGAATCACCTTAACGATACAAGACCGATTGACACATCACGCTACGGCAGTCCTGACGGTGGTAGAATCAGCCGCCGCACAAGCGGATGTTTTGCTGAAAGGTTTCAGAGGTTTTATGAATAATTCCCGAAAAACAGTGAAGGGAAATTATAAAATGTATGTGATGAAAAATAATCCGAAGTTGGTTCAAATGGCGGATTTGTTGAAAAAAAATAATGTAGAATTCAGTTACGCTGATGCCAGTCAAAAAGTATCCGGATTCAATTACAATACAAAAACAGATAAAGGTTTTACGATTGAACCCAATGATTTAATTGTAAAAGTAGATCAACAAAAAGCTGTTTTAGCACAAGTGCTTTTTGAACCGGACCAAAAGTTGAATGACAGTTTATCGTATGATATTACCTCTTGGGCTTTGCCCTTGGCATACGGTGTTGAAGGCTATGCGTTAAAAAATAGTCTGGACATAAAGACTAAAGCAACTATTGAAGTGAAAGAAAAGATCGTTCCTAAAAATGCTTATGCGTTTCATATTCCTTGGAATAACAGAATTTCAGCTCAGGTGTTGTCTTTGTTGCACCAAAATAATATCAAAGTGAGGTCTGCGATGAAAAAAGCCATTTTTGGAGATGTGATTGTAGAGCCGGGTGGACTGTTAGTGACCAAAGCGGATAATCCTAAAGTGGTTGATTTTGAAAAAACGATTAGTGAACTCGTAAAAATAAAAACCGATTATAATTACATACTTACAGGTTTTTCGTCTAATTCTAAAGATGTAGGCGGCGAAAATTTTAATTTATTGAAAGCGCCTAAAGTAGTTTTATTATCCGGAAAAGGGGTGGGCTCTACAGAGTTTGGTGCCGCTTGGTATTATATGCAAGAAACTATTGCATATCCGGTGAGTGTGGTTGAAGTAAATAATTTCAATAGATTTAATCTTTTTAACTACAACACACTGATTTTAGCAGACGGATATTATGATTTTTCAGATGACCAACAAAAGAAAATTGGCGAATGGATTAAAAACGGTGGAAAAGTGATTGCAATGAATAGTGCGCTTACCCTTTTTGAAGCAAAAGAAGGATATGCGTTAAGTCCTTTTGCAACTGAAGAAGACAAATTAAGCTCTGAGAAAGCCGCTGAAGAAGAGGAACTAAAAGAACGCTTCTTAGATTTTCAGGATTCAGAACGCAGGTATATTTCTAAATCGATTCCCGGAGCCATAATTGAAAACCTATTGAATAAAACACATCCCATGTCTTTTGGTTTAGGCGATACATATTTCAGTCTAAAAACGGATGACAGACATTATTCACTATTGAAAAAAGCCATAAATGTTGCTTATGTTCCTAAAGATTATAAGAGTTATGGTTTTGTAGGTAATGAAATCAAAAAGAAACTGAACAATACCGTGAGCTTTGCAGTTGATAAAAAAGGCGATGGATCTGTAATTTATATGGTAGATAATCCATTATTCAGAGGTTTTTGGGAAAATGGAAATCTATTGTTCAGCAATGCATTGTTCTTAGTCAATTAAAGAGTGTACAAGATAGGTTACATAAAAAGAGCACGAGGTATCGAGCTCTTTTTTGTTTCATTGTTTTTCTAAAAAGGATAACCAATTGCAAGATTGAAAACTAAATTTTCTTTTCTCCAGGCACTATTTCCCAGACTGATTTGATCTAAAACCCAGCGATCTCCATTTGGTAAATACGGTTTGCGTAACGGGAAAGCAAGATCTGTTCTCAGAATCAGAAAAGAGAAATCAAAGCGTAATCCGGCTCCAACTCCAACGGCCAGTTCATTCAGGAATTTTTTGGAAAATTTTGCTCCCGGTTTATCCGGATTTTCATTCAGTAACCAAATATTTCCGGCATCTAGAAACAAAGCTCCTTTTACCAGTCCATATATTTTAGTTCGGTATTCGGTATTAAACTCTAGTTTTAAATCACCGGATTGATCCGCTAAAAAAGTGCCGGTGTTAGCTGCAGCTCCATCAAAACTTCCAGGTCCCAAGGAACGGGCTCTAAAGGCTCGCAAACTATTGGTCCCACCAATGAAAAACTGCTTGATAAAAGGCATTTCATTTGAATTTCCATACGTAAATCCGGCTCCTGCAATGATTCTGCTGGCTAATTGAGACTCTTTTCCTAATTTCAAATAATGTCTGAAATCTTGCTCTATTTTGATAAATTGACTAAACGGAACATCAAATAATTTGATAGTATCTCCTTTTCGAATATTTGCTCCTGAAACTAATCCTGCTATATTTCCCACCAGATCAAGGCTAGCTTTGTAGTAAAAAGTGTTTTTCTTTCTTGTTTGCAAAGTATTAGTGTACGTATAGGAATAGGATGGTCCAAATAGTAATTGCTTCTCAACCACTTTCTCCAGAGAAGGGTTGTTTGCAATTTGTTCATGGTACAAATTAGTTATGTTTTGCGGACTGGCGTATGTGATTTCGGTAACATTTAAAAGGTGTTCTTTTCTTTCGTTTTCTTTCCATAAATAGCCAAAAGAACCTTTGAATGTTTGTAGGGAATATAAATTGGTTCTGTTTTGAAATTCATATCCCAATGTTGCTTTTGTCTTTGGAACAAAACCACTTGACGGGTTTAGCTTAAAAGGGGATACAAATCGGGGCCAAATTAAATTAGCTTCGGTACCAACTCTGTACACATTGAAACCATTATTTTGTCCGGAAACTTGCACTTCTACACCCCCAAAAGCTGAGATTGTTAATAATTCAGCACCCCGGAACGCATTGCGATTGCTCCAGTTTAAATTGAGTTCGGTTCCGGTGTAATTAGCAGAATTTGTTTTGGCCAATAATTCCATCCGAAGCGATTTTTTAGGCAATGGCGTCAGGTAATAATAGGCATCTAAATAATTTCCGAGTGTATCAGAAACCTTAAACTGATTTTTTACAAATTTGAAAGTACCTAGGTTTACCAATCGGTTCAATGATAAATTATGGTCGCTACGGTTGTATAGATCCCCTTTTTTAAAATATAAAGCCCGGTCAAAAATCCTTGGTTTGAATAAATTTTCTGGATCTATAATGGTTAAATCATTATATTTTGTAATGGTATCGATACTGATTTTTAAACTGTCAGAACTAATAGAATAGTTTGGATATACGATGATTTTATTAATTTTGTACGGAGTTTCGGCCAGTTTCGGAGTTTCCTCTTTTATCTTTACAATAAGATCGACCTGATGATCTGCAACTGTCGAGTCTACTTGTACTTTTAAATAATCAGGATTAAAATAAAAGAATCCTTTTTCTTTTAGCCTGGAATCGATTCTGATTCTTTCTTCTTTGATGGTATTTAGGCTGTATCCTTCTTCTTTTTTTAACAAACTTCTAAGTCTGGTATTGCGAACAGCACTCGAAATCACTGCGGAGTCTACAGGGAATTTGACGGCTCTGATTTTGTATTGTTTTGCGGGTTTTACAAGATATTCTGCAGTTGCTTTTTTTCCGTGTCGTGTTGAATCAGCCGCTGTTTTTGTATTGAAATAGCCATTGTTTTCTGTGAAATTTTGTAAAACGTTTTTGTTGTATTCTAAGTCTACCTGACTGTATAAAACAGGGGCTTCGCCTACTTTAGTTTTTAACCAGTAGCGCCATCCTTTTTCTTTCTTTGGCGTCCCAGCCAAGTTATAAATGTATAGCTTAGGCCTCAATCCTAAAATCGAGGAATTGGGTTTTGGTCTTACCACTTCTCCAAGAGCGGTTTTTAATGCTTTGTTTTCTTTTTTAGAGGTTTCTTTTCCTTCTACGGTTACTTTAGCACCGGTATACAGCAGCTCTCCTTCGGGCAAAAAGCGAGTGTTGCTGCACGATGAAGCCAACATTGCAAAGAAAAGAAAAGATACTAAATGGTTATTGTTCATTAATTTTATTATTTATTAAAAAAAATTAAACCACTAAGAGATTAGGTTTTTATTAAGGAAAATCAATTGGTCTAATTTCTTAATGGTAAAAAAACTTTTATTTATTTTTTTGCTTTGCTTTCTTCGCCTCACTTTTTGTAAATAATTCTTTGAATTTATTATAATCTAAAGTGATTATAAAGGCAATTCCAGTCTCGACGACTTCCCCTTGCAGCGCCACTTGGTATTTGTTTATGCGGTAGGCTCTCATTTTATACCTTCCATCTCTTGAGAGTTGATAATCTAAGGAAACATTGCCGGCAATATTATTGGTATTTTGATTGGCTTGCTGGGGCCCTTCAATCCCAAAGCTGCTGCCAACAGTAACTTTCAATCGGTCGTTCAGCAATTTTTTTGAAATGCCTACATTAAGATCTGTTTTGTTCTCGCGTTGCCCGGTAGTATAATCATCGGACGTATTCAGATCAAAATTCAGCTCTACTCCTTGAATTAAATCACCGGCGAGGTTGTTCAGTTGTTGGGATAAAATTTTACTGGCACTTTCTCTGGCCAGTGAGGAAACGGTTGCTCCGCCGGATTGACTTGCAAATGGGTTTTCTCCAATAAAACGATTCAAGAGCAGTAAGGCAAAAACCTGTTTGTTCAGCTCATCAGGTTGCTGACGCAATTGGGTCAGTTTAGCCTGAGTGGTATTTATAATCTCTGTTGAAACACTATTGTTCCCCTCCGGCAAAACTATATCAAATGAAATAGTGGGTTTGAGTAAAGCACCATTCATTTTTAATGCGGTTTCAAAAGGGATTTTTTGTTTGTAGGTATTTCTCACTTCGGTGGTAACACTTCCTAATTGGTCATTGACTAAATCAATGGGAGCCGCTTCTGTTTTATAAATTGCAGTTATATTAATATCAGCAGTTGTGGGCTCTCCTGTCCATAGAATGTAGCTGCCTTTTTTGATGTCAAATTTCCTTTTGATGGCGTTAAAGTTCATTTCATAACTCCCTTCGGACAATTCATAGCGTCCGGTCAGCGTTGTTTTTCCTGAAGGATCAATTCCTCCGTTTAATTGCGCTTCGCCTTTTAATTTCAAGAAATCCCCGTTGGCTTTGTCAATTACCATTGATAATTCAGCTTCTTTGTTTACCTCAATGTTTACGGATGCGTTAACCCCTTTTATAGTGGATTCACTGCTGAATTCTTCCAGAACAATGGTCTCCATTAATTTTGGATTGTCTTGGTCAATAAATTCTACAATTCCTTCCCTATCAGCTATTGAAGGATCTGATTGGGGCAAAACAATAGTGAATTTAGTCTCTTTATTAATACGTATGGTTCCTTCGACAATAGGATTGTCTAAATTTCCTGTTATTTTTAAATGGTTGTCTAAGTACAGCTCTCCATAATACAAATCATTGTCTTTCGCTTTAGAATTGACCGCTTTGAAGTTATCCGCATCCAGGGCTAAATCGAACCCAAAATTACTAAAATTGGCACTGTCAATTTTTCCGTTGATGGCTAAATCATTGTCTCTCTCATCATTGATAATGAAATTATCAAAAACAATAGCGTTTTCAGTAAAGATAATTTTATCATTTAACGACTTAAATTTAGAATTGAGCGGCGTGGCTTTGAAACCAATTTCATTGAATTGTAATTCTCCAATTACTTTGGGCTGGCTGGTATTCCCAGTGATTTTAAAATTCCCATTCAAAAAACCGGTGCTTTCAGTAATATTATTTAACGTAAAACCTTGAATGCTTTTTAAATTCAGCTTTTCAATATCCAGACTCATATCAAAACTACTGTTGTTTATTTTATAGTTTCCTTCTAATTTGACTTGGTTTCCCTGACCTGTAATAGCAACAACAGCATCGTATTGGTTTAAAATGGCATTATTTACTTTTATACTGATAGTTCCAATGGTATCTTTTTTGAAAGTAAAATTTTCAATATTTAAATCCGAAGTAAAAACGGGCGATGTAGTTGTGTTTTTCACCACTGCGTTTCCATTGATCTTACCACTCAGTTGTAAATCCTTTTTCTCCACAAAACTCGTAATCGTTTTAATGTCAAAATCTTTGAAATCAATAGTGATCGGCGCATTAGGAGTTTCAGAATGTGATTGAATGCGAATGGTGCTGCCGTTCTTGTTTAATTCGAAATTATCTGCGTAAATTCCTTTTTTGCCAAACCGAATCAAATTAGCATCCGCTATTGTCCAAGATTCATAATTCAGCAGTAGTTTAGCGGGGTCTAGACGAACTTCGTTATTTCCGTTTGCCGCTTTTAGTGTTCCGCTTATGCCATATCGTTCTGCGTCTTTTGCATCTTTCAGCTGTAAGGTGTAATCCAGGATATTTTGCGCTACTTTTCCTGTAATACTCGTATGTGGGAGCTGAATTTGTTTGTTTTGAATGTCGTCTATAATTAAGCTGTAAACAAGTGCATTTGCTTGTGTGTCTAGTTTGAAAATTACATTGGTTATCGTGTTTTCTCCATAAATTAATTTTGGAACAGCGCCATTAAGAACAATTGAGTCGTTGAGAGAGTTGTATCTTCCGCTGATGCTAATGGGTTCCAGACTTTTTATGCTAGGAATTAATTTTATTAAAAGAGGACTGTCCTTGATACCAATTTGAAAAGCAAATTGTTGCTTTCCTACGACTGTTTTTTTAGCAGTAGGATTCTTGTCATAATATTTAGCAATCGAGTTTGTTAATGCTGTAGCAACTTTAGACAGCGTGTATTTTCCTTTTATTTCTGCATTTGCAAGCGACGAACGCAGCAATAATGTATTCTTTTGAGCAGTAGATATTGCAACAAGAGTGATCGAGTCTATCTCAAATTGTTCTGTTGCATTAGTGATGCTTATGCGGTTTGCACTTACACTTCCGTTGAGATAATCTAAATTTGCGGATTGAATGTCAGCATCTACAACGCCTCTTATTTTTAGTGGTCCTGCATGGAGATTTAGTTTTTCTAAATCAGCAATATCCACATTCAGTTTTAATTTTCCGGTAGGATATTTGTCTCTAAAGCTTCCGTTACTCACTAAATCAAACGTTAAATTAGGATCTTTTGCGTAGGTAGTAGCATTGAAATTTCCGTTGCGAACGTTTCCTTTTAAGCTTAAATTTTGATAGGTGTATTTGTTGTAATTTGTTTTTAGAATGTTGCCATTCAAAGAGGCATTGGCTGTTTTTGGATCAAATCCAGTTCCTTTTAGGGTTGCTTTCAGAGTGATTTTTCCAATAGAATCATTTTTGATAAAGCGTCCCAAATCAAAATTTGTAAACTCGGTTTGAACATCATATTTCTCGTAATTTTTTCTGTTTTGATTCAACGCCGCTTTAATCTTGGCGGTACCAAAACTACTTGACAGATTCAGGTTCGTATTGAAATTAGCAATGGTTCCTTTAAACGTTCCTTTGGCATTGAACTGCGGAGGCAACTGGATCGAATTTGGGATTGTTCCTTTGGGTAAAAAATCAATAAAATCTTTGGATCCTGATTGTAAGTTTTTGATATTCAAGTCAAAATAGGCTTTATTTACATCTGGCAAACCTACTATGCTGCCGCTTGCTGCTACTTTTGTAGTACCAATGCCGCTAATCTCCATAGATGGGAATGTGATAGCACTCAATTTTCCGGTTATGTCACCGTTGATTAGCAAGATGGCATTGGGATTACTCTTAAATGGGTCTGTATTTGCTAAAGTTGGTACAAAGAGCAGCACATCTTTGACACCCAATTTGCTTTTTTTCAAGTAAGCAATCAGACCCAATTCTCCCGGAGTATCAGCCAAAGCGGCAAGAGATGGATATCCAATTCTGATTTCATTTCTCAATTCTGTCTGCGGTGTTTTTAAATACAGTTTTTTGAGAAACGCATTCTTTTTGCCATAGTAAAATTCTGCGTTGAAGGATTGGATATTCAAACCACTATGATCTTTAACGCTTAAGGAATTTACTACTCCGGATATGTTAGTTGAGCCGTAATTTATGGCATCAATTTGCAGGTTTAAGTTAGTAAGATGCAAATGGTTGTAATCCATGCCTTTGGCAACAGCCGCAACATTGTTGTTGTCATACCTAAAATCTACTCGCTTGATTTCCGTATTCTTGATTTTGATTTGCCAGTTATTGCCTTCTTCCGAAGCAGGATTTTTTTTAGTTTTAACGGGTTCTGATTTACCAAAAGCTAAAGCTCCTTTTAGACCCGATAATTCAATACTTTCAAGGAGTGCAAATTTGTTATTGATATCCAACCGGTCAATTTTAGCTACTAGTTTTTTCAAATAAAAAGCAGTAGATAACTTTGTTCCCTCACTTTGGTAATCAAAATCAATTTTTGCAAAATCAATTTCTCCTAGTTTTAATTTGAAAACGGGTTCCTGTGTATTTCCTGTGGGAACTTCTTTAGCAGCGGATTTCTGAACCAAACCTTGCTTTAATTTAAAGTGTAGTCCGTTGATTTTAGCCTTTGGAATTTCGAAATTCATTTGTTCTAAATCGAAAGTTTTAATTTTCGTTTCAAAGTGATTTAGATTGGTAGATAGATAATTTTTGGTAATCGCATCGGAATACGTTAACTGGATTCGGTCGAGCTTAATTTCGGATACAGAGAATTGCATGGGTGGCGAATCGCTCTTTTGTTCCTCTGGCGAGGCAAATGCATTCAGGATATAATCAAAATTAAAAACTGCTTTTGAATCCCGACTCAAATTAGTGGTGATGCCTTCGAGCTGAACGGAATTAATTTCGACTTTATTATTCATCAATTGAAAAAGACTAATATCTACAGCTAGTTTTTCTCCGGCAAAAAGGGTGTCTTTTTTTTGATCTTCAAAATAAACACCTTGCAGCATTATTTTTTTTGGAAATCCAATTTCTATTCGGTCAATAGTAACTTTAGTTTTGATTTTTCCTTCCAGATAGGTTACTGCTTTTTCTTTGACATAATTTTGAACAGACGGAGTTTGGATGGCCACAACCAAGACTAAGAACAATAGAATTAGGGATCCTATTATCCAAAGGAAAATTTTTAAACTTTTCTTTAAATATTTTTTCAAAAGTGGTTTTATTTTGTGGCTAAAAATAACCAATTTAAATCAGAATTGCAATTTCAAGTACAAATGGAATAAGTAAACAAAGTTCAAAATTAAAAAAAGGAAAGTTAGTATAAAATCAAAAAAATATGGCATTAAATTTTTGATATAAATTTAAGGCTCATTAACCGTTTTTAGGTCTTGTACCTGAGTTTTCATAGCCGTTTTCATAAAGGAAAGACCTCTGAACATTAAACCAAATTCCAACAGAAAATAAGAGAGGTATTTTTTTTTTTTGGTTTCTATGTAGGATTAAAAGAAAACCACCTGTAGTTGGTTTTGCAAGATGTCTAGAAGCAAAACTAATAATCAGAATATTCAGTTGGATACAAAAAAGTGATGTCGATGTGGGAAATATTATTTTTATATTTTTCCATGGCAATTAGGGCTTTCCATTCCGGCGAATCTACAAAAGATTTCCAATGTGCTTCTCGGCTTGTTTGATCTGCGAAAGTAGTGAGGTACATAAGGTTTGGCATTTTGGGACCAGAGATCACTTCGCCATAAAAAACAGGATTAAAACCTAATCGATCAAAGAGTTTTATTTCTCCTCCTCCGTTAAACATGGCTACTTTGTTGGCGTAAATTGCTTCTGTGGCTGATTCATAGCTTCTCAATTCGTATACACGACTGGATCTTGTGCTGTTCAAAGCGGGTTTTGTCAGGAAAGGATGGTCTGAAAAAGCCTGTAACAAAACGGATTCTATTCTTAAGTATGAAGGTTCATTGTAAACCGCATTCAAATAGGCTGCTCCGGCAGTTATGTAGGTTTTGTCTTTAGCTAGTTTTTCGTCAAGTGCAAGGAATTGTTCCAAAGTGGAAAACGGAATCAGTACCACAATTTTTTTTAAGGTATCTGTGGCGTTTGGTTTTAACTTGAACACCCCAATATTTTTGATTCCTAGTTTTTTTAATCCCGGCAAATAAGCTTCTTTTAGGTACTTGTCAGTTGTTTGTTCTTGTTGTTCTGTCTTGAAAATATAGGTTTTGAGTTGATATAATTCCATAGGTTTTTGAACAGGTGTTGGTACAATCGTTTGCGCGGGTACCGGTTTAAAACTGGTATTAGTAAATACGATCAGCAGTGTGAAAAACAGGTTGGTTAATTTCATTTCATTTTTTTTGGTGGTAGGCTAGCCTGAATAATTTTTATAAAAGTAACCATTATTGTCCGATAAAAAAAGAAGTTAAATGAATGTCTTGCTGTTAAAACCCTATTTATTATGTTGTTCCGTTTTATGAAATGGAAGTATTTTTTAATGTATCTAATAGTACGTAAGTCCCTTATTTACTATTTTCCACGCTAATAAGACTTGGCTTTTCCAGTGGTGATAAATTCATTGTCCCAGTTGCAATACTATAGGCTTTTTTCAATGGGAAATATCTTTTCGTTGTTTTTTTGGAAAGTATTAATCATGGATCTTTTTTTATAAATGAAGCTTATTGCTTTTTTTTTGATATCTCTTTTAGTACTGTGACTTTGCGTGTTCTCTCAAGCTCAGCTATTCGAAGCTGATTTAAACCGGACGATTAACAATTCATTAACGATATCGTGTCGATTTGATGGTATTGAAAACTAGGGGTATTTCTCTTATTTTGACTCCTATTAGTAAAGAGAATTTTTTATGTTGAATGTTAGTCAGAAAGAAAAAAAATGTGTGCGGTATCTTACCAACGAAATGTCTATAGCAGAGCGATCTGTGTTTGAAATTGAACTGTCTTTAGATGATGAACTCCTTGCTGTTTTTGAAAATTTTCAAACCATTTGGATGAATTATCCCAATAGTGAAGTACCAATACGAACTATTTCTTTTGAGGAAATCATCACAAAATATAATAAACCAGAAAAGATAAAATCCGTAAAAATTTCTATCAAAAAGAAGGCTGTTTTTTCTATGGCTTTTCTTATGGTTTTTTGTCTGGGTTTTTATTTTATAGGAATGACTCCTTCCGGGTATACCAATCATAAAATTGCCCTTAAAGGGCAGCGGCTAACTTTTAAGTTACCGGATAGCAGCACCGTTATTTTAAATTCAGGCAGTGAAGTTAAATATTCCAGTGATTTCAGTACACAAAGAGCCATCTGGTTGCAAGGGGAAGCTTTCTTTAAAGTTACGAAGAATACTAATTCTCCTTTTGTTGTACATACAAATGGTTTTGATGTGAAAGTTTTAGGAACAGAATTTAATGTCAGTAGCAATACCATTGATCAAACTGTTTCTTTGGCAAAAGGAAAAGTAAACGTATTGCTTAAAGAAAGTAAGGATGAAATTAACCTATTGCCAAATGAAGAATTAGTATGGAATTCTAAAACCAAGTTAGTGATCAAAAGAAATTTTGATGTGAATAAGGTTGCTGCCTGGAAGGACAATATACTTATATTGGATGATGAAAAATTCGAAGATGCACTCCCGAAAATCAATAAATTCTATGGCGTAAACTTTATCATTAAGGATGCTGATGCTGCCATTGCAAATCAGCATATAAAAGGGGCTTTTAAAAACCTAACCATTGATGAATTTATATCGTCTCTGGAGTTTATTTCAGAGGTAAGCATCACAAAAACTATTCAAAACAACATCGAGATATCCAAGTACCATGAAAATTAATGCAACAAAAATGGGTAGTAGTGATTGTTTTTCAGACGATTATTTATTTCAGCAAATTCAGAATGGTCGATACGAGGCGATGGAACTTTTCTTTAAAAGGTATTACACGCCTCTGTGCCGTTTTGGAATGAGTTATGAATCGAACTCGTGCCTTGTTGAAGAAAAAGTGGCTGATATTTTTATTCAGTTGTGGACCAATAGAAATATTCTTGATACAATTAAAAACCCTAAATCTTATATCTATGTAATAGTGAAAAACAGTTTAAAAACAGTACGAAAATCAGAGCCGTTTTGCCAACAAATCGATGAAACAAAAACTATAAACTCTATATTTTCACCTAGTAGGGAGCAGGAGATTATTGAAAATGAACAAAAAGAAATGAAAACTAATTTGATACGTGAAATATTAGATATTATTCCTAAAAAATCACGTCAGGCATTTGAACTCAGTAGAATCGATGGATTAAAATACAAAGAAATTGCGGAAATTCAAAACGTCACCCCTAAAACGGTTGAAAATCATATCGCTATTGCACTTAAATATATTAGTAGGGCTTTAGAATCCTATAAAAAAAGAGGTTTACTGAACTCCATCTAATAATTAGTAGAAAACCAACTATTCTAAAATCAGTTTTGGTTTGTAAAAAACAATAAATAATCACAGATAAAATGAAACAAAAAATTATTCTAACGGTATCCTTATTGCTTCTGTTTGGTAATGGAATATCTTATTCAAAGACTTCAAATACAAGTGCTATTGAAGAGATTGCAGTCAAAAAAGAGAAAATCAATTTAAATCTAAAAGACGTTTCCATAAAGCAAACCTTTACTCTTATAGAACGACAAATAAACAATAGGTTTATTTATATGTCCGACCAAAAATTTCTTCAAAAGAAAATTTCTATTACCATCAACAACCAAGATTTAAATCAGGTATTAGCCGTTTTGAAAACTAAGGTGAGTCTTGATTTTAAGATCACTAAAAATGGCGTTTTAGTCAAAGAATTGGTTGGGATTACTCCAAAAAGCACGGCAAAAAAGAATCAGGAAAACCGAAAAATTACAGGAGTGGTTTTAGACGAATCTAATTTGCCAATACCCGGAGCTTCTGTTTTTGTAGCAGGAACCACGATCACTGCAACAACGGATTTTGACGGAAAATTCACGATTAGTGTTCCAGCAAATACAACGGTTTTATCGGTGAGTTATGTAGGATTTGAAACGAAAGAAATCAATATAGAAAATAAGACTGAAATTAAAGTAATACTAGGACAAGATGAAACGGCTCTAAAAGAGGTGGTTGTAACAGCATTAGGGATAAAACGAGAAGAAAAGTCGCTAGGATATTCAGCACAATCTCTTGGTGAAAATGCTGTAAAAGATGCCAAATCAAATAACTGGGTAAATTCTCTTTCCGGAAAAGTTGCTGGTCTAAATATCCAGGGATCTGGTGCTGGTCCAATGGGTTCTTCCAGAATAACTCTTCGTGGAGAATCCTCACTTAACCTTGATAACAATCAAGCTTTGATTGTTTTGGACGGAGTACCTGTAAGTAGTAAGATCACCGGTACAGGATTTTCATCACACCTTTCTCAGGATAGTCCAGTTGACTTTGGTTCAACATTATCAGATATTAACCCTGAAGATATTGAGAAAATAACAGTTTTGAAGGGGCCAGGTGCAACGGCACTTTATGGAACAAGAGCTGCAGGTGGCGCAATTATTATTACTACCAAGTCTGGCAAAACTAAAGGAGGAGGAATAGGAGTAACTATAAGTAGTAATTTTAGTTTTGATCAAGTGAATCGTTGGCCGGATTATCAATTTGAATATGGAGAAGGTCGAACTGATAAATACTATTCTTATTTAGATAGTGCTGACGGACTAAATACAAGTACAAATGTAGGAGCAGGAAGAGCCTGGGGGCCAAGATTTGATGGTCAATCTTATTTTCAATATAATCCTAATGCTGCAAATGGCAAACCTACTGAACGTTCACCATGGGTTGCCAACAAAAATTATATTTCTGGATTTTTTAGAACAGGAACGACACAATCAAATAGTATCGCATTAGAAGGTGGGAATGAAAACGGCTCTACTCGATTATCGATTACTCATCTAAAAAATGATTGGATTCTTCCTAATACGGGTTTCGAAAGATTAAATGCCTCCTTATCTATAAATCAAAAAATCTCTGATAAGTTAAAAATAAATGGTAAAGTAAATTATACGAATAAGAAAAGTGATAATCTACCAGCTGCAGGTTACAACAATCAATCCATAATGTATTTTCTAATGATTGGTACCGCTCCAAACATTAAGCCGGAATGGTTTAAACCTTATTGGCAGCCTGGCCTAGTAGGTGTAAAACAAAAAAATCCTTTTAATACGGGACCTGATAATCCTTATCTAGGTATGTATGAAATGCTTAACAAAATGAATAAAAACGGGGTAATTGGAAACTTGTCCGCTACCTATCAGTTTAATGATAAACTTGAATTGATGGTCCGTTCTGGACTAGATATGTCAAATGAGTTCAGATCACAACAACGTCCTTTTAGTATGACTAAATATGCTCGTGGAATGTATAGAGAACAAAATGTATTTAGTTATGAAATAAATACAGATGCACTGTTAACCTATAAGAATGCGCTAAATAAGGATATCAATTATAGCATTATTGCAGGTGCCAATTCAATGAGGCAAAACTATGATTTTGTAGGACTTTATGCGGATCAGTTATCGCAGCCCGGAATATACCAAATTTCAAATAGCTTGGATCAAGCTGTTGCAGATCCTTTAAAAACAAAGAAAGCGATTAACAGTTTTTATGGTTTAGGGCAAATCTCCTATCAGGAAAAAATATTTTTAGATGTAACGGGACGGAATGACTGGTCAAGCACTTTGCCATATGGTAACAATTCCTTTTTCTACCCTTCTATCAGTTCCAGTTTCTTGATTCACGAAATGACAAATCTTCCCTCTATTTTCTCTTTTGCTAAATTTAGATTGTCTTGGGCCCAGGTTGGTAATGACACAAGACCGTATCAAACTGATAAGTATTATGACAGGATTTATGGCAATAGCTTTACGAATACTTCGATCTTATTTAATGCAAATTTAAAACCAGAGATAACTTCAAGTATAGAAACTGGAATTGATATTAGGATGTTTAAAAACCGATTATCAATTGATATGGCCTATTACAATAATAATAGTCGCAATCAGATTTTAGCAATTCCATTAGATCCAGTTACGGGTTATTCTAATGCAACCGTAAATGCAGGTTTAATAAACAGTAGAGGAATGGAGCTAGCTGTAACAGGAAAAATAATAGCCAAAAACAATTTCAAATGGAATACCACCTTGACTTGGAGTAGAAACAGAAGTTATGTAAAAGAATTGGCTCCAGGGATTACAAACCAAGTTATTTATAACCACGAGAATAATGTAAGCATAGAAGCTAGAGTTGGAGGAAGAATGGGAGATATGTACAGTAGAGGTTTCCAGAGATCTCCTGACGGGCAGATTATATATACTTCGGCTGGTTTGCCTGCAACATTGGATCCAGTGTTGAAAATAAGAGGAAATGCATTTGCTGACTGGAAAGCAGGAATCATGAATGAGTTTACCATTGGAAAAGTAAGATTGAGTGTACTTCTAGACGGACAAAAAGGAGGAAGTATGTATTCGCAAACCAATCATAAGAATAATACCTTAGGGAAAACCCGAGTAACGCTTCCAGGTCGTGATGGCGGAATTGTAGGACAAGGAGTCGTTTTACAATCGGACGGAACTTATATTCCAAACACTGTAAGAGTAGCTGCTAGTTCCTATTATGAAAATTATTATAACATCGGTAATGGAGAGACCAATATATTTGACGCTTCTTTTATTAAGATTAGAGAGGTTCGGATCGAATTTAACTTACCGAAAACCCTCTTGAAAAAGATAGGAATGAAATCGGCAAGTCTTGCTTTTTTCGGAAGAGACCTGTTTAATTTTACTAAGTTTCCTGGTTTTGATCCTGAGGGAGGAAATCTAAATAATGGGACACTGACACCAGGAGTTGAATTAGCTCAATTTCCCTCCACGAGAACTATAGGAACTAATCTTACTCTAAAATTTTAAATCAATAGATCATGATAAAAATGAATAAAACATATAATTTTCTTTTTTTGTTTGTAGTACTACTATCCTCTTGTACCAAAGATTTTGAGGATATAAATACCGATCCAAACCGACCTAAACAGATCACACCGGGAGTTATGTTGGGACAGTTGCAATATAGAATTGTTAACTCTAGTATCACTGCTTCTCGAAATCTTACCCATGAGTTGATGCAAGTTGATGCACCACGATCTAGTCCCTCGGGAGAGGGAGTGCATCGATATGTAATTAATCCTGGTGCAGGAATATGGACAAGTTTCTATGGTTATATGGCAGATATAGAGGATATTAATAGAACATCCGAAGCATTAGGAGAGAATAACTATAAAGCGATCTCGATGATCTATAAATGTTGGGCTTATTCTATTATCACAGATTTGTACGGAGATGTTCCTTATTCAGAAGCCGTTAAAGCAACTGAAGGCAACCTTAAACCTGCATTCGATAAACAAAAGGATATATATATTAAAATCCTGAGTGATTTAGAACAAGCCAATGCTTTGCTTGATCCCTCTAAAGCGCTGACTTATGGTGGTGATCTTTTATACAATTCCAATAGCCTTTCAGGAGGTGCAAATCCCGGAATTGTAAAATGGAAAAAATTCTGTAACTCATTAAAAATGAGATTATTGCTACGATTATCGAAACGTAATGGGGAGATTAATATCAATGAACAAATTACGGCACTATTAGCGGATCCTGTAAAATACCCTGTGTTTACTAGTAATACTGATGATGCTATTTTTAAATATACAGGAATATACCCTTATTACAATCCGTATTTTAATACACGACAATTGGAGTGGAGAGATGGTACCTATGTTACCAAATACTTCATCAATAAAATGAATACAGATAACGATCCAAGAAGAACTATATGGTTTAGAACAGTAATGGTTGGCGGTCAAAATGTATACCAAGGTATAGAAAGTGGTTATCCTATAACTACTGAATACCAGGTCGGAGCCAATACAAGCTATAATGATCTTATGAAAACTTTACCCCAATTGGGTATAATGATGACTTGGTCTGAGGTAGAGTCTATTAAAGCAGAATTAGCATTAAAAGGATTTAATACCGGAAAATCGCCTAAGCAGCATTATGATTCAGCAATAACTGCATCAATGATCCAATGGGGCGCAACTATGCCTTCAAATTATCTTACACAAGCGGGCGTAGTTTATGATACCAATGCATCAGTAGAAGCGCAATTAGAGAGAATCATTACACAGAAATATTACGCTTCGTTTTTTGTTGACTATCAGTCATGGTTTGAAAAAAGAAGAACGGGATATCCGATTTTGCCAAGAGGAACGGGTATACCAGCAGAAAGAGTATTTCCAAATCGGGTGCCTTATCCAACATATCTACAATCGCTTAATCCTGAAAATCTTGCAGCAGCCTCAGCAGCAATGGGAGGAGATAATACCGTTAGTAAAGTTTGGTGGGCTAAATAATTAAATAAAAAGTAGAATTATTTTACATTATTAAATATAAAAATAAAACAGAAACAGGGAAATACTTCTAAGAGCCACAAAGACCTAGGCGTTCCAGTTGGATTAAATTTAAAACTAAATCATTCTATTATGAAAACCGTAAATAAAAGTTTCTTAATTCTATCATTGGCGCTCTTTGGTAGTACTGCTAGCAAAGCGCAAACAAAGGTTGATAAAACCAATATTCGAACATTAATTGTCTTCTTTGATGGCTTAAGACCGGATTATATCACCCCTGAATTAATGCCGAATGTATATTTATTCAGTAAAAAAGGAAGTTATGGTAAACAGCACCACAGTGTATTCCCCACAGTAACTAGGGTTAATGCATCTTCGCTATCTACCGGATGCTATCCAGGCAGTCATGGATTAATGGGAAATACGGTGTATTTTCCTGAGATAAAAGAAACATCAGGTTTAAACACTGGTGATGCAGAGGAATTAAATAAAATCGCTAAAGCTACAGATAATCATTTATTAACATCAGTTTCGCTGGGAGAAGTTTTAGAACAAAATGGTAAAAGTCTTTTTGTTTTTAGCTCAGGTTCTACAGGACAAGCTTTAATGCAAAATCATAAGGTCAGTGGAGGCGCAATCATTAATACCACTATGATTTTACCAGAGACTATGAAATCTAAAATACTAGGTGAAATTGGAACAGTTCCAAGCGGTCTTGGAAAACACAAATGGTTAACAGATGCCGTTATAAAATATGGATTAACGTTAGATGGTCCTTTAGTTAGTACATTGTGGTATGGCGACCCAGATTCGGCTGCTCATAAAAACGGAATAGGATCGCCCGAAGCAATTGAGTCTATCAAATATGTAGATGAGCAGTTTGGAAGGATTATAAAATCACTTCAATTAAAAGGACTTGATCAAAACTTTAATGTTATCATTTCTTCCGACCATGGTTTTGTGACACATATTGGAAAACTTGGCCTTGCAGATTTCCTAATCCAGCAAGGACTAAAAAAAGACAAGGAATCAACAGAAGTAGTGGTTGCTGAAGGAGCAGTTTATGTAAAGGATCATGATGAAAAGACCATAAAAAATATTGTTGCAGCCTTACAGGAACAGAACTGGATAGGGGGTATTTATACAAAAGCTTTAAAAGAAGGAGATGTAAATGGTTTTGTAGAAGGGACGCTTTCTTTCGAATCAATATATTGGGATCATGGCCGATCAGGAGATGTTCTTGTAGACATGAACTGGAATGATAACAAAAATGATGCTGGATATGCAGGTACAAGTTTCGCAAAAGGTGTTGCAGGTCATGGTGGATTTAGCCCTTATGAAATTCATATTGCATTACTGGCTAATGGCCCTAGTTTTAAGAACAAGTTTGAAGGTAATTTGCCTACATCAAATGTAGATATAATTCCCACTGTTCTCCATCTACATAATTTAACAATTCCTAAACAAATGGACGGTCGGGTTATGTATGAGTTGCTAACAGAAAAAGTTTCTAATAATGTTCCACTTACCGCTAAGATTGAACTAATTAAAACTGAAGTAAAGTTACCATGGGGAGTTTATAAACTAGAAATGGAAAGATCTGTTTTGGGGAAATATAACTATCCTAATTTTACAAGAGTAGTTAGAGTAAAAAGATAATATTGCCTACAATATAAAAGTAAAGATGGTGTCTTAAATGTTAAGACACCATTTTTTTGTTCAATAAATAGTTTGAAATCCTAAAAATCACCAAAGAATATAAAAAAGATTTATAAAAACGAACCCCAAGCCTATGTCCGCACTATGGATGATGATGCCGGTACGATGTCCTCTTGGTTTGTAATGCGAAGTATAGGTCTGTCTCCGGCAAATATTGGCAGCCCCATTTATTATTTGACAGCTCCAATCTTTGAGTCCGTAAAATTAAATTGGGAAAATGGAAAATCATTTCACATACAAGTGTCTAATTATAATAAAGAGTACTTTTATGTTCAATCAGCTCAATTAAACGGCCAGCCAATATACAGAAATTGGTTGACACAAGAGGAGATTAGCAAAGGAGGAACTCTGATCCTTGAAACTGCTGCTGTACCAAATAAAAAGTGGGGAATCGAGAATCAGTGGATTTCAAAAACAGCAGAGGCAGAGGATTAATTAAAAGAATGCGAATTGGCAGTATTTTAAATCGTTTTATTTTGTCGCAAAAACACGAGATATTTGCGACAAAATGGTACTTTATACTGGTGCTAATTCGTCGTTGTTAATCCACAATTTCAATAGTACTAAACTCACTCGTATATTTTTTTACTTGAATTTGAGTGGTAATTCTTTTTTTCAATTCTTCCACATGTGAGATGATCCCAATTTGGCGGTCGTCATTTTGGCGAAGCAACTCGAGCGTGTCTAATGCATTATTCAAGTTTTCGGGATCGAGTGAACCAAAACCTTCATCAATAAAAAGGGAACGGATTTTAGTATTCTTACTCGCAAGGTCGGATAATCCTAACGCTAACGATAAACTTACCAAAAAAGTTTCACCACCAGAAAGCGAATTAATATTGCGAATTTCTCCAAAAAAGTTTTTGTCTTTTATTTGCAATTCCATTTCATCTGAGGTGTCATCTTTAAAAAGTTCATATCTGTTGAACATGGTTTCTAGATGCTTATTGGCGTGTTGTACCAATAAGGAAAGGGTAAAATCTTGAGCGAATTTTTTAAAAGCCTTGCCATCAGAAGAACCTACCGTTTTATTTAATAAATCCCATTTCTGGAATACATTGTTTTTTGTTTTGATTACATCAATTATCAGCTGATTTTCCTCTTTTATTTTATTGTCATTATTAATTTGTTCCTTTAATTGTCCAATTTCTTGATTTATTTTTGTTTTTTCTTGCTCTGAAGCCACTTTTTGGAGATTTAAATCTTCTACTAATTTAGCCGTTAAAGGATTGGAATTGAGTTCCTCTTGTTTGAGTAAATTAGCATTCAATGCTCCTTCAATTTGTTGTTTTTTAGTCTCAAATGTTTGTTTTTGTATAATCAACAAAGCACTGTTTTCTAAGTTTAATGCTTCTTGTAATTGGAAACCATTTTCGAAACCATTTTCAGTCAGTTTATGATCCAAATGCACCGTTGCCAAACGAAAGGCTTCATCTAGTTCTGATTTTTCGGCAACCAATTGCCCTACATCAGCGTGTTTGTTTTTGATGGAAGCCAAGGTGATTTCCTTTTCACCTTTCCATTTGGTTACTGAATCTTGTTCCGTTTTACCTTTTATTTGCAAACGGTATTCTTCCTCTTGTGGCGATTTTAATTCAAAATTGGCCGTTTGATTTTTAAATTCATTCTCTAAGGCATTTTTTTGGGCAGTCAATTCTTCATTCCCTTTTTCATACAGTTGAACGCTTTCTTTTAAACTGCTGGTTTTTGTTTCAAACTCCATTATCGAAATAGTCAAGTCAGTAATCTTAGTTTGATTTGCCTTTAAATTCACATTTTCTTCCTGTAGTTTTCTTAAATTTTCAGATAATTCTTTCCCTATTTGAACAACTAATTGGATCTTATTTTGTTCTAAATGAGTAGCAAATAAAAGAAATTTTTCTTTTATAAATTCAAAGTTTTCATTGATTGATGCCTGCTTTTCGGTAATCTGTTTTTTGATATTTTTATATTCATTATCAGCCAATTGGATTAATTGTAACGTGTCAGATTTTTTTAAAAATAATATACTGAAATCGTCGTAGTTTTTGTTTAATTCAGAGATGTTATTTATTTGATTTTTAAGGGATTTTAACTCAGATTGCGAATGAATAATATTCGTTTGAATAGCTTCGAAATTCAAATTTTCATCAACCCCTAAATCCGATTTTAAGCTGAGAATTTCATTTTCAAATGCTGTAATATTGGCATTGTTATTTTTAATTTGCTGCTCAATTCCTGCTGCATTTTCGAGCGCTTTATCCTTGTTTTTTCCCAATGCTTTTATTTCATTATCCAATTCCTTTATTTTTTCTTCAATCCCATTTTCTGAAAATAAAGCAGGTAAGTTTTTGGTATAAGGATGCTCGGTTGCGCCACATAAAGCACAGGCTTCACCTTCCTTCAAATGGTGCCTGTGTTCTTCAAAACTTGCAACGAGGAGCTTTAAGTTTTTATTTTCTGTATGCAGTATTAATGAATTCGATTTGTCATAAATCTTCTTTTCAACACAAACGATTAACGCTTTGGCAAGTATAAATTCGTCTTTGTTTTTCGATGATAAAATAGTTTCATTTTCTAATTTAGGGAAATAGTCAGACAGTTTTTTCCAATTATCCCAATCGGATTGTGCCTTTTCTTTTTTGGCATTCAAATCCTCTAGATTTGATGAGGTTTTCTTTTGTAATTCCAAAGCTTCTACCTGTTCTTTCAAAGTAGTGCTTTCATTTGCAACAGCATTCAATAATTTTTCTGTTCCAATATTTTCGGTATCGTAAAAAGCTATTTTGCGGTGTAAACTTTCAAGATCTAAAGCACTAATTTCGGTTTCCCACTTTTCGATATCCTTATATTTCAAGCTCACGGCACCTTTTTCAGTTTCCCAAGAAGCATATTTGTTATATTGAACGATGATACTCTGACAGGCTAAAATTTTGGCATCCATCGTCGCTTTTTCTTCCGTGAGGAGTGATAATCTTTTTATATTAGAATCGAAATTTAGTTTTGTAGTTTCTAAATCTTTAGTGTTTTTTTCTAATGAAACAGTCGTATTTGCTATAGCTCCGAGCGTTATTTTGGCACTTTCAATTAATGGTTTTTTGGTTGCTTGTTCCTTCTGAATTTCTCCAAATGTAAGGAGTGCCCTTTCTAATTCGGGTTCAGTGGTAGACAAATTTTTATTTAGACTTTCAATTTCATCAGTCGTTCTTTGCGTGTTTACGGTATTTTTAGCGCACTCTTTTTCACTGTTTTGAAAAGCTAGCCAATCTCTTTCTATTAGTTTTGCTTTGCTGTAATGCTCTAATTTTTGATATAATTCGATATTATCTAAAAAGTGTTGTTTCACCAATTCAAGCGAATTTTTATGCTGATTTATTTCTGTTTTCGTGTTTTCAACAGCCGCCAACCAAGCAATTTCCGCCAGAATTCGTGTTAATTTCGGTTCTATTTCCTTAATCGTATTTTCTTTTTCTTCAAATGAAACGGCAATAGCATTTAATTCTTCTTCATTTAAAATATTTCCGTTTATGGTGGCTCTTAGGTTATTAATTTCAGTTTCAAAGGCTTTTGTATGCTCAAAAACCTTCTTCGAGATTTCTTCATAAATTTGTGTTCCCGTTATTTTGCTCAACATTTCGGCACGTTCATCCGGTTTTGCTTTTAAAAACGCTGAAAAATTATTTTGAGCCAATAAAATGGATTTGGTAAATTGCTCGTATTTTAGCCCAATAATTTCTTCTATCATTGGATTGACGTTTGATACTTTTTCGGCAATTAACCGAAATTCACCATTCTCTTTTCTAGACAATTTTCTGTCATCCGTCGCATTTATTTTGTTATTTTTATTGAATGAAGCTGCCCATCTGGCCAAATAAACGATGTCATTTACTTCGAATGTAACCTCTGCATAAGCTTCTTTTTGATTGCGGGTGATTATTTCAGAACTCGGTTTGTCATTACCATATCGATTTATTTTACCGTATAACGCCAAAGTAATTGCATCCAAAATGGTCGATTTTCCGGCTCCTGTTTGACCGGTAATAGCATACAAACCCGCATGGGCTAAAATTCCATCTGTAAAATTAATTTCGGGTTGAACCCCTTTCAAAGACTGTATGTTGTTGATGTTTATTTTTAAAATTTTCATACTAAGATAATATTTGCTTTTTAAAGGAATATGGTATCGCCATTCTTCATTCCTGTTTGTGATTTGGAATCATAGCGATTTCATAAGAAGATGCTATTTTTTTATTGAAATCGGACAGAATTCTGTAATGCTTCGCCGGTGGGTTATCGCTTGGGTCAAAAAATGTTTTTGAAAACCTAATGTGTGTTATTAATTTCATTCAATATCTGCATAAACAACGGCATTATTCCGGCAATACTTTCTTCATTCATTCCTTTCTTTTCGCATCTTATAGTAAAGATTTTTGGGATATTATCCAAAGGATTATTATCGGTACCGGCAATATATTCTTCTCTTATTGATTGATTATTAATTGAGGTATACTTAGTAGTTCGGTTCAAAATTTCTATTTTTCTATCAATACATAAATCATTTATCTCGTTATTAAAGTCAATAAAATTGACAGCTTCAGTAATTATGATTTCTGCCCAAGTTGGCAATACTTGTGACGGTTTATGTAATTTTATTTTTTCAATAATTTCATCAGCCTTTCCTTCAAATCGTATCACACTCCTTTGCAAAGGTATGGACAGAGATTCATGGGCTATTTTATTATCGGCAATCGTCAAAACAGTTATTTCTTTAAGATCATTGCGTTCGTTAAAACTGAGTGGAATAGGGGAACCGGCATATTTTGCAATCACATTATCCGGATGTTGGACCATCTGAGGTTTGTGAATGTGCCCCATGGCAATATAATCATATCCGGCTGAAAATACACTCGATGGGATTTGTCCGAGTGTGCCCACTAAAGAATGCATTCTTTTTTCGGCGGGTTCACTTAGAATACAGCCGGTTACATACAAATGCGCCGTGCCAATAACGGGTACACCTGGATAATTCGTTTTTGCCTGTTTCAACAAATTATCGTAGTGCTTTTTTACTTCCGATGTAAATAAACCATGGGCTTCATTGACGGTTTCGCCCTCGGTAATTTTACGAATATCACCATCACGAAGGTAAGGCACTGCGGCAATAACGGCTGCGGCATTTGTTGTTCCGCGTTTGTAAACTGGGATTAATTCTCCCACATTGTTCAGATCTCCACCGACAATACTTACATTTAAAATTTTGAAAATATCTTTATAAGAATTTAATCGAGACGCCGAATCATGATTCCCACCAATAATGATGACCTGTACATTTAAGTTATAAGCCTCCAATAAAAAATAATGGTATTTATTTATGGCTTCTACCGAAGGACTCGAAACATCAAAAACATCACCTGCAATAATAATGGCATCAATAGCCTGCGTTTGTATGGTTTTTAACAACCACTCTATAAAATATTGGTGTTCCTCTATTCTTGATTTTTGCAAAAAGGTTTGTCCAAGATGCCAATCGGCGGTGTGTATTATTTTTAACGACATGAATTTTTTGTTAATGAGATTGTTTTACTAGTTTTAGAAGATGCTACTGACTAAATAATGATGCAATTTCAGTTTTTTTATTGACTTTCCACTACTATCCCTAACGCGAAGATTTGGAAACCAGAATATTTTGTTGTTTTGCCGCAAGTAATTGTAGCTTGTATGAGTTATAGTAAAGCAAAGAGCTGTTCAGTCATTATATATGGTATAGTATAAAATCGTTTACTGTGTTGCGATTTTTTGTTAGGATAGTGTATGGTGGCGTTAATTTCCAGTAAATGAAAAAGAAGGAAGCGCATAAAAAGTGTAATAAAGCGTGATTTGGATAGGTTTCAAAAAAGGGAATGGAGATTAAAGCTTTGTGAGGATAGATAAAAGGTGATTTAGGATTGAAACGGATTAAAAGGGGAGTTAAGAATTAGGATTATTTAAAAAACTTTGATCTTCAAAAAACGTGATATCAGCTAGTTAAAGAAAAAGTTAAGAAAAGGATAAAAAAAAGGGATTAAAAAGCTTGTAAAAGCGAATAAAGGGTGTAGTTTTGCACCCGCAAACAAGTTTACCGAACACCAATTAGAATATAATTATAGTGAGGTAATGGTTTAGAAGTTCTTTAAAATACTGGCAAGTTACTTAGATCAAAAGGAAAATTTATTTTCAAAAAAAGATTTGATAAAGCTT
>NZ_RYDG01000005.1:0-261180 GCF_003970305.1 Flavobacterium sp. LB2P53 | reverse complement strand
ATACTATAAAAAACCTAATTTTAAATACAATAAATAGCTGTAAATCAAAACAATAAAACCTTAACTTAATGACATTGGGGTAGTGCCATAGCCACTAACGTTCTGGGACTACAGCGGGTTTGGGACTAAATTCATTCCTATTTTCGGATTTGCCACCCGAGCGATAGCGAGCAGCCATAGCCCATAACATCAGTTCTCCTGTACAGTTTAAACCGGAATAGGGTGTTCAGTTTGCCCCGGAATACCCAGCCAAAGTTCAAATTCCTATAAAAGCTAAATTATGGGTAAGGGCAATTATGCTCAATAGTGATGGAAAACACGAGAAAAACCAAGCTGAAACCACGCTACAAAAAAAGAGGCTCGCTTGCCTCTTATAATTCTCTCTAAAATCTTTACGATAACTCCATAGTGTTGACGGACGTACAATCGGTTCGTTCAACCCGGGTTTACCTCATTGAATTTATTTTTGTTGGTATTCAGTGATTATAATTCATTGTTCGCGCTACGCACGCAACGAATCCCTAGCTGTTAGGCGTTCGTTTTTTTATGCGGTTAATGGATTTATATGTATTTGTCCTCCAACTGCCTTCAAAACTTTCATTATCGTTGAAAATCGTGGTTTGGACCCTTTCGACAATGCTTTATACAAACTTGGTCTGCTCATTCCAGTTTCTTCTGCAATTTTGGTCATACCAATTGCTTTTGCAATATGTCCAATTGCGGTAACAATTTCAGCATCATTGCCTTCTTCCAAAACTGTATTTAGATATTCAGCAATCATTTCGTTGCTGTCCAAATAATCTGCAATATCAAATTCTGACGTTTCCATTTTTTATTTTTTTAATTTTTTCCAAATTTCTTTTGCTTTTTCAATGTCTTTTTGTTGAGTAGATTTATCTCCTCCAATAAGTAAAATAATAACTTTCCCATCAATTTCTTTGAAATAAACTCTGTAACCTTTTGCGTAGTTAATTTTCAGTTCTCTAATTCCATCTCCAACAGGTTCGCAATCTCCAAAGTGTTCGTCCTTTTCTAACTTTTGAAGTCGGAACAAAATTTTTGCTTTTGCTCTAAAGTCATTCAGTTTATTAAACCATTTCTCAAATTCCGTCGTCTTTTCAAGAAAGTACATCCTTTAAGTTGTATTCGTTTGGATACAAAATTATAAAAAATAATTTAATCTTGCAAATTCAGTTTTGAACGTTCTGTCTAGGCAAAATGACGCCTAACGTCAGTTCGTCTAAAAACCTCTAAACGAACTCTATTTTATTAGTCATTGAGTAAATATGTGTTATTTAAACTACAATTAAAATTCTTTAAGAGATGAAACTTACATGTGGTTAATGAATGTAAAGAATTAAAAAAGGCAAATAACTCTACAAAAAAAGAGGACACTAAATCCTCTTCGTATTCTCTCTAAAAACTTTCCGGCAACTCCATAGTGTTAACGGACGTACAATCGGTTCCGTTCAACCCGGGTTTACCTCATTGAATTTATTTTTGTTGGTATTCAGTGATTATAATTCATTGTTCGCGCTACGCACGCAACGAATCCCTAGCTGTTAGGCGTTCGTTTTTTTATTTCCCTGAATATCCTAATATTTGATATTCTAAATCGACAACCAAAACTGTTTTAATATCGTTATTATATTTTGTGATTTCGCTCAACATTCCATCACTTAATTTCTGTGCTTCATTTTTAGAAATGTTAGCTTTAACAGTTAATATATCATTCTTTATATCAGCATCGACAATACCATCCATATTTTCGCAAACTTCGATTAACTTTTGGTCGGATTCCGATTTCGACATTACAGAAGTTTCGGGCACGTTTTGTTCAGTTTCGATATCGGTATTGTTTTTGCAGAAAGTTAGTGTAAAAGATACTAACGTTAAAAGAAATAATTTTCTCATTTGGCTTTTTTTATTTGTTAATTTGTTTTTGATAAGTTTAGCTTTTTATTCACCTTTTTTATATTCTTGAATATCTTGCGACATATCACTAAAAGTCGTAATTATTTTTAGCTTTTCACCATTTTCCTCAAAACTTATTTTTTCATCATATTTTGAATTTCTCCATCTTCCTTCAATACTAGCCCAAATAACATCGTTACCGTCAAATTTAACTTTATATTCAAACTTTTGCTTATCAGATTTTCTTAAATATGTAACGAAATACAAATCGTTATTTTTAGTTGCTTTGACAATTTTTATTGGTTGTCCCATTACAGAAGCAATAGTAAATCTTGCAATATCTTCGTAAGTGAAATTTTTTAAAATATTTTCTTCCACTTTTACAGTGTTATTTTTAATTTCTTGATTTTGTTCATATAGAATTTTCTCATTTTCTTCTTTATGTTTGCAATTTACAAAGAGAATAAATACAAAAAAAGTAATAATAAGTTTCATTTATGTTTATATTTAGTTAGTTATTTTTCAAAGTTCTGTCTTAAAAGTTTTAAAGAATCGTTTATAATAATTATATTCTATAATAAATTTAAAAGTTTATCTTCCTTTGCTTTGATTTCTTCGCAAAGTGGTTTTAAATTTACATACTGAGAATCTAAACTTTTAATGTAATCTTCTACAGCATTTTCGTGAATAAAAGAAGTTTTAATTGCTTCACATTGTTCTTCAGAATAATCCAAATCAGAAACTTTTTTTATAGTTTCATAATATAGTCGATGAGTAACTTCTGAATCATTAAATGCTTTTTCTTCCCAAGTATCTGAAATGTCACAATAACATTCATATGATAATACAAAGTCAACAATAAGCTCAAAATTTCTTTGAAATTTTGATATTAATTCTTCTCTTTTTTCTGAATGTTTTTCCATTTTGTTTCTTGTTAAATTTTCACTTTATTATATTATTCGCTTCTACTATTTATTATTTTCAGTTTTATGTTGCGCGAAACTGACGGCTAACGTCAGTCTGTGAAAAAACCTTCGTTTTTTCTGCAATCAGAAAATTGCCATTGATTTTCTCTTTTGAATAAAGAGAATTGAGTAAACTGTCAATTTTTTAAATCCTGTCTTGACCAAATGCAAGATGTCCAATTAAAAGAAGTGCAATTATAGTTGTTAATTTCATTTTTTATTTATTATTACTGTTATTGAGGTGTCGCTCTAAAATTACCGCTAACGTCAGTTCGTCTAAAAACCACTAAACGAACTGTATTTTATTACTCATAGAGTAAATATATGTTATTTAAACTACAATTAAAATTCTTTAAGAGATGAAACTTACATGTGGTTAATGAATGAAAAGAATTAAAAAAGGCAAATAACTCTACAAAAAAAGAGGACACTAAATCCTCTTCGTATTCTCTCTAAAAACTTTCCGGCAACTCCATAGTGTTTACGGACGTACAATCGGTTCCGTTCAACCCGGGTTTACCTCATTGAATTTATTTTTGTTGGTATTCGGTGATTATAATTCATTGTTCGTGCTACGCACGCAACGAATCCCTAGCTGTTAGCGGATGTCTCTTTTTATAAGTTCAATTTCTTTTTGCATTTTATATTCCCAATTTTTTCCGTTTCTCTTTTCTAAATATGGTTTTACAGTTTCTGAATATTTTTCTTGTGCTTGTATTTCAATCAAATCTACGATGCAACCTGTGTTTTTATATTTTATACCATATTTCTTTCTAATACTATCAATTCTATTTTCATTTTTTTGCGTATGCATCGGAAGTTGAAGTCCGCCAGCAAATTTATAAGTGACATTATCGTCTTTTACATCACGTTTTGCCTCTTTTATTAATTCGTTTTCTCGTTTAGTTAATTCACTCTTTGTTGTTAAATATAATTCTGTGAAATTGTAGATTAAGAATAATAGTAGTAAACAATTTAGAGAAAAGAAAACTCTACTAAACTTACTTATATATTTCAAATTTTTGATGTCAATTAAGCTTATTACAGCAGAAAAAAATGCGAAACTTAAAAATATTATTGACAACATTTTCCATTCGAGATATTTCGTACTCCACCAATACTGAAATTTCATTTCAATTGGTGAGAAGTAATCACCAAAAATAAAAACAAGTAATATTACTAATATTAATATTGCATTCAGATAAATGAATCTCTTTTTCATCCACATTTTTTTTGAGATATCCGCTAACTTGTATACAGGCGAAACAAACCTTCGCATATACACCCAAAATTGGGTAGATTGGCGAAAGTTTGTTTCGCTTTACTTATTTTCAAATATACTAAAATTTTCTTACAAATCATCAAAAGGACTTTTTATTTGTTGGATGCTTTTTGAATAGTAATGGGAAAATTTAGTTGCTGTTAAACCAAATCTCGCGTGAGGGATAATAGTGGAAATCCTTTTATGAAGCGCAGCGCAGTAAAAGATTATAACGGATAGCCCGACCTTTTTAGGGCACGCCCAAGTCCATGTGCTAAATGGTATGTGTGTTTTTGAATACTATTATTGTTTAATTATTTCTTAAAAAAAAGGTTGTTTTGGTTGTCATCCCACAGCTTTCGATGCACTTTATTACTTTGCGGGATGGCAAACATTTTTTTGATGTAGGTTTCAAATTAACCTATCTTTGCCAGCCGAACAATCGGTTGAAATAAGTTGCTATGTTCTGCGCTGCGGTAAATGTTTGGTAAAACAGCTTTATTGGCGAATAGCATGTGACCGAAAAAACAATAAAAATACTAGATGAAGTTTGATTTATTAAAAAAAGATCCGCTGTCCAAAGCCAGAGCGGGAAGTATTACTACTGATCACGGGGTGATTGAAACCCCAATTTTTATGCCTGTGGGGACCGTAGCTTCGGTCAAAGGAGTGCATCAACGGGAATTGAAACAAGACATTAACCCGGATATTATTCTGGGAAATACCTACCACCTATACTTGCGACCTCAAACGGAAATCCTAGAGAAAGCCGGAGGTTTGCATAAATTCATGAACTGGGACCGTAATATTTTGACGGATTCTGGTGGCTACCAAGTGTATTCGCTTTCGGCCAATAGAAAAATCAAGGAGGAGGGCGTGAAGTTCAAATCGCACATTGATGGTTCCTATCACTTTTTTACGCCAGAGAATGTGATGGAAATTCAGCGTACCATTGGTGCCGATATTATCATGGCGTTTGATGAATGTACGCCGTATCCCTGTGATTACAACTATGCAAAACGCTCGATGAAAATGACACACCGCTGGCTGGATCGTTGCATCAATCATTTAGACACGCAGCCTGTAAAATACGGTTACGATCAGGCTTTTTTCCCAATTGTTCAAGGAAGCTGTTATAAGGATTTGCGTCAGCAATCAGCGGAATATATTGCAAATTCTAATCAAGTAGGAAACGCCATTGGTGGACTCTCCGTAGGGGAACCTGCCGAGGAAATGTATGCCATGACCGAAATAGTTTGCGAAATTTTACCGGAAGACAAACCGCGTTACCTGATGGGCGTAGGAACTCCTATAAATATTCTGGAGAATATTGCCCTTGGAATTGACATGTTTGACTGTGTGATGCCTACCCGAAACGCCAGAAATGGAATGTTATTTACAGCGAATGGCACCATCAATATCAAAAACAAAAAGTGGGAAGCTGATTTTTCGCCCGTTGACGAAATGGGAATCACCTTTGTAGATACAGAATATACGAAAGCGTATTTGCGTCACCTTTTTGCTGCCAATGAATACTTGGGGAAACAAATTGCCACGATACACAATCTTGGTTTTTATATGTGGTTGGTTCGGGAGGCCAGAAAACATATCTTAGCGGGCGATTTTAGACCTTGGAAAGAAATGATGGTGAAAAACATGAACCAGAGACTTTAAAAATGTTTAATCGGTTAATCGTTAATTCGGTTAAACGATTAAACAAATAACCGATTAAACTTTACTATGCTTACAATAATAGACAAATACATCCTAAAAAGATATTTAACCACATTTGTGGTGATGCTGTTGTTGTTTATCCCCATAGGAATCGTTGTTGATGTATCTGAGAAGATCAACAAAATGCTGGAAAACAAGGTTCCGTTTTTAGAGATTGCACTTTATTACTACAACTTTACGGTTTATTTTGCGAATTCTCTTTTTCCGATATTTTTGTTTTTATCGGTGATTTGGTTTACCTCAAAACTGGCAAATGATACTGAGATTATTGCTATTTTAAGCTCCGGAATTTCATTTACGCGTTTCTTAAGACCGTATATTATTGGTGCTTCCATAGTTTCTGTTTTTGTTTTACTAATGGGATTTTTTGTTGTTCCCGCTGCCAGCGAAGGCTTTAATAACTTTAGGTATACGTATTTAAAAGGAGGCGGAAAAGAGGCCATGCGCGGGGATAATACGGATGTGTATCGCCAAATTAGTGATGATGAATTTATCTATGTAAACAGTTTTAATACGGAGTCTAAAATAGCTTTTAATTTTTCACTGGAAAAATTTAAAAACGAAAAACTCGTTCATAAAATCACGGCCAGCAGGATCAAATGGAATCCAAAGGACAGTACCTACACCCTGTATGATTATACAAAAAGAACGGTGGGCGAACTGAATGATAAAATTGAAAAACTACCCCAGAAAGAGGCTATTTTCACATTCGATTTAGAGGATTTAACTCCAGTGGTGTATATTGCAGAAACCCTGAATTTAGGAAAATTGAATGCCTTTATTGCCAAAGAAAAAGAACGCGGTTCCTCTAATATCAACATCTATTTAGTGGTTTTGTACAAAAAATACAGTGTCCCGATATCCGCATTTATCCTGACCATTATTGCAGTTGCAGTCTCATCGATGAAACGAAGAGGCGGAATGGGAACGAATCTGGCCATAGGAATTGCGCTGGCTTTTGCCTTTGTATTCTTTGATAAAATCTTTGGTGTTCTTGCAGAAAAATCCAGTTTCCCTCCCCTATTAGCGGTTTGGTTGCCCAATATTGCTTTTGGAATTTTAGCCATCTACCTATTACGAAATGCAAAACGATAATTTAAAAAGTTACTTAAATCTCCATTTGATTGTTTTTATTTGGGGTTTTACCGCCATTTTAGGCGCTCTAATCACTATAACGGCAGATGCCTTGGTGTGGTACCGCATGTTTTTTGCCGGTATCTTTTTAGCTATTTTTCTGGTGTATAAGAAAAAATCGTTTCGGATTCCGCTAAAATCATTTTTTAAATTAATTTTTGTCGGATTATTGATTGCTTTGCATTGGATTTTATTTTTCAAAGCGATCCACGTTTCTAATGTGTCTATTACGTTATCCGTTTTTTCATTGGGTGCTTTTTTTGCATCGCTGCTGGAGCCACTTTTTTATGGTCGAAAAGTACTGTGGTACGAAGTCTTTTTTGGTCTGATCATAATTGCAGGGCTGGGACTGATTATGAAGGTCGAAATCAATTACCTGGACGGAATGTTATACGCCTTAGCATCCATTATATTAGGTGTTTTATTTACGCTGATGAACGGAAAACTCATTGCGGATCACGATCCTTCGGTTATCTCGTTTTATGAATTCCTGGCGGGTGTTGGTTTCATATCGATTTACTTTGTGTTCGAACAAAAATTCACGGCCGATTTCTTTGTATTAACGGCTAATAATTGGATCCTGATATTGATTCTGGCATCCGTTTGTACCGCCTATGCCTTTACTGCTTCAGTAAAAATAATGCAAAAACTAACGCCATATACCGTAATGCTGACTACGAATTTAGAACCGGTTTACGGCATTGTTTTGGCCTATTTTATCCTTGGCGGAAAAGAGAAAATGAGTTTTGAATTTTACATTGGTGCACTAATAATTGTAATCACCGTAATCCTAAACGGGGTGATTAAACACTATCAAAAAAATAAAATTAAAAAAGAATCTCCCGCTTTAGAGAAGCAAACTTTTACACATAAATAGAATATTTACCTTTTCGAACGATTTAAAATTTTATATTTGCGGTTCGAAATAAAAACAAAAACGCAAAAATCCTATGGAATATTTAGATTTTGAGCTTCCAATAAAAGAACTAGAAGAACAGTTAGATAAATGTCTTATTATTGGTCAGGAATCAGATGTTGATGTAACGAATACTTGCAAACAAATCAACAAAAAACTAGAAGAGACCAAAAGAAAAATCTATAAAAATTTGACTGCCTGGCAACGTGTCCAATTATCCAGACATCCAAGCCGCCCGTATACAATGGACCACGTGCGTGCCTTGTGTGGCGATACGTTTCTGGAACTTTTTGGCGACAGAGGTTTTAAAGATGATAAAGCCATGATTGGTGGTTTAGGAAAAATTGACGGGCAATCCTTTATGATTGTGGGTCAGCAAAAAGGATTCAACACTAAGACGCGACAGTTCCGTAATTTTGGAATGGCCAATCCGGAAGGATATAGAAAAGCGTTGCGATTGATGAAGATGGCAGAGAAATTTGGGATTCCTGTTTTGACGTTGATCGACACTCCAGGGGCTTACCCGGGATTAGAAGCCGAGGAACGCGGACAAGGAGAAGCCATTGCCAGAAACATATTTGAAATGATTGGTCTTAAAGTGCCAATTATTACTGTTATCGTAGGAGAAGGTGCCTCTGGTGGCGCATTAGGAATAGGAGTTGGTGACAAGGTATACATGATGGAAAACACCTGGTATTCCGTCATTTCTCCAGAATCATGTTCTTCTATTTTATGGAAAAGCTGGGAATATAAAGAACAAGCTGCCGAAGCACTGAAGCTGACTTCAGCTGACATGAAAAAACAAAAATTAGTAGATGATATTATTCCTGAACCACTAGGCGGTGCACATTATGACAGAGCAACTGCTTTCAAAACGGTAGAGCAATATATCATGAAAGGTTTCAACGAATTGAAAGACTTATCAACAGCAGAATTAGTGGCTCAAAGAATGGATAAATACTGCAAAATGGGAGAATATAAAGAGTAAAATCTTACGAATTACTATTTAATCCGAAGCCTTGCCGTTTCGGATTTTTTTTTGGTTATAAACAAAAAATAGTTAGTTATGAACAATTATTTGTAACAACTCAACGACTATGTTTTTTTAATTTTAGTTACTTTCGCTTCATGGAAAACTTCAGAAATATTAATCCTGTCAAGGTTGATAAAACGACTATTATAAGCCTTGAAAAAGGAAAATTACAACCACAGGTGCTCGATTTAGAAGAGGCTGTGCTTGGTGCCATGATGATTGACAAAAAAGGGGTTGATGATGTTATTGACATTTTACAACCTGATGCTTTTTATAAAGAAGCACACAAACATATTTTTGAGGCTATTGTTCAATTGTTTACAGAAACACAGCCTATTGATTTATTAACCGTTTCTGCCCAACTGAAGAAAAATGCAAAATTAGATTTAGCAGGCGGTGATTTTTACTTAATTCAGCTTACGCAAAAGATATCCTCTTCGGCACACATTGAATTTCACTCCAGAATCATTCTTCAAAAGTTTATTCAACGCAGTTTGATTCGGATTTCTACTGAAATCATTGAAGACTCTTACGATGAATCAGCGGATGTTTTTGATTTATTAGACAGAGCTGAATCTAAATTATATGAAATAACACAAGGAAACATCAAACGAAGTTCAGAGACAGCTCAAAGTTTAGTGCTACAGGCAAAAAAACGAATTGAAGAAATTGCCGGTCAAGAAGGATTGAGCGGTGTTGCCACTGGTTTTGATAAGTTAGATAAGATTACTTCCGGTTGGCAGCCCAGCGATTTAATTATTATTGCGGCACGACCTGCAATGGGAAAAACTGCATTTGTATTATCCATGGCCAGAAATATGGCTATTGATTACGGAATACCAGTGGCCTTATTTTCTCTGGAGATGGCATCAGTACAGTTAATTACCCGGCTAATTTCCTCTGAAACAGGTTTGTCATCAGAGAAATTGCGTACCGGAAAACTAGAAAAACACGAATGGGAACAGTTGAGTACCAAAGTTAAAAACTTAGAAAAAGCACCTCTCTTTATTGATGATACGCCTTCCTTATCGATTTTTGATTTACGGGCTAAAGCCAGGCGATTGGTTTCGCAACATGGGATCCGAATTATCATTGTGGATTACTTGCAATTGATGACGGCTGGCGGAAACGGAAAAGGAGGCGGAAACAGAGAGCAGGAAATTTCTAGCATTTCCCGAAACTTGAAAGCATTAGCCAAGGAATTGAACGTTCCTGTTATTGCACTTTCTCAATTATCTCGAGCGGTAGAAACCCGTGGATCCAGCAAGAGACCGTTATTGTCTGATTTACGGGAATCAGGAGCGATTGAGCAAGATGCGGATATTGTGTCTTTTTTATACCGTCCTGAATACTACAAAATAGACGAATGGGATGATGAAGAAGCCTCACCAACAGCCGGTCAGGCAGAAATAATGATTGCCAAACACCGTAATGGTAGTATAGAAAACGTTCGGTTGAAGTTTATTGGACATCTGGGAAAATTTGATAACCTGGAAGATTACAGTGGCGGATATGATGACTTACCATCCAGTATGAATCAGGATGACAACCCTTTCATTACTAAAAACCTGCCCTCTGCCAATGATGCTTTTGGAAGCAATTTGAATGATCCGGATGATGACAGCGATGTTCCTTTTTAGCAAACAAGCCTCATCAGCATGCGCACTACCCGTTTTTCTTTACAAAAAAAAGTAAGCATAAAATACAGTTTATAAAAATAGAAAGCCCGCTATTGCGGGCTTTCTTGTGAATTATAATTGAACCTCAAAATAAAGACAATGGTATTTTGACACTATTCTTGTTTAATTTATTTATTTGCTTGTACGCAATCGTACCAAACAAAAAACCGACACAGATTCCACAGATTTTCAATAAAAAAATGTCTAATTTGTAAAAATATATGAAATGTGTGTCAAAAAATATTTCTTACGTAGAACTACAGACAAGCATACTTCTTTATTAAACCATGGCCGGGTAATCAGTATATCCTTTCACAGTATCCGTGTAAAACGTGCTTTGATCTGGTTTACTTAATGGAGCATCAGTCTCAAAACGAGCCACTAAATCCGGATTTGCAATAAAGGGAACTCCATAAGCAACAAGATCTGCATACCCATCTTCAAGCACTTTGATTCCCATTTCTTTTGTAAACCCTTTATTGATGATTAATGTTCCTTTGTAAAACGGTCTGAAATGCTTAGCTACTTCAGTAACAGCAAAAGGTACATCATCAACCGGCGTAAAAGGCTCCGTCAAATGCACATACGCTAAACCATAGTCATTCAAACGGTTTACAATATATTCATAAGTAGGAATTGTCTGTTCATCTAACATCATTCCCTGCGTATTATGCAGGGTAGGATTCAATCGAACGCCCACTTTAGAATAATCAATAACACCGGCTAAAGCATCTAGAATTTCAAAAAGGATTCGGGTTTTATTTTCTATTGAACCACCATATTCATCGGTACGATTATTGGAATAACCATTAAAAAACTGTTGTAGTAAATAGCCGTTGGCAGCGTGCAATTCGACACCATCAAAACCCGCCTCAATAGCATTTTTAGCTCCATTTTTAAAATCTAAAACGGTTTGTTTTATGTCTTCAATAGTCATTTCTTTTGGAACAACAGTGTCTACAAAACCGTCTTTTGTGTAAGCTTTTGCATACGGATTCAAAGCGGATGGCGCATGTGGTAATTCGCCATTATGCAAATCCGGATGCGACAACCGTCCCGTGTGCCACAATTGTGCAAATATAGTTCCTCCTTTTTCGTGAACTGCTTTTGTAACCAGTTTCCAACCTTCGGTTTGTGCTGCACTGTAAATTCCGGGCACATTGATAAAACCCACTGCTTTTGTACTCACAAAAGTTCCCTCGGAAACAATTAAACCTGCTGTAGCTCTTTGTGTATAATATTCTGCCGTAAGTGCAGTAGGAACATTACCTTCATTATTAGAACGGCTTCTGGTCATTGGAGCCATCACCATTCGATTTTTTAAAGTACTGCTTCCTAATGTATAGGGTTGAAATAAAATTGATTTACTCATTTGATTTTTGTTAAAAATTAGTGTTTTATTAAATTAAATACTGGCTTTCAAACCAATACTTGTAAATAGAGTTAAAATAGTGTTTAAGGTTTCTTGCTCATTTCCTTTCAAAAGAAGGAAATCGTTAGAATCATACGCTGATTCGTTACTCAGAACAACTTTAGAAAAAGGAAACAAATGCTGTAATTTATCCAGTGTACTTTCGGAATTAATCACCTCCATTTCGTTTCCCAAAATAAGTACGATTTTACCCGTTGCCACTTTTTTGATTTTTTCAATAAGAGTAACATTTGTTGCCACATCATTTGAAAGTATAATAATATCTGCCTCCCAACTTGCATTGGTTGGACAAATCATCATTTCTACATTTGCCTTCGGATTCTCTGAAATAATTTCGGTATACACCTCCAAAAGTGTAGCGGCTTTTTGATCAAACAGCAAAACGGGATTGGTTTTGGCAATTTGCTTTGCTAAAACAATACTATTGGTTACTGAAACTCCTAGGACTGCAAATGTGGTTCTATTTGACATCGACTTATATTTACAGGACAAATTTAAGGCTGTATTGCAAAAGTTTTCGTTGATGTAAAACAAGAAATTCTATTGATCTATGTCAATTAAAATGAACTTCGATTGTTAATTTGTTTGCGAACCCGACTCAATGTTTCCGGTTTCAGACCAAGGTAAGAGGCGATCATGTGTTGGGGTACACGTTGAACAATTCCGGGATAAGCAATTCCTAAATTGGTGTATTTTTCTTCGGCGGTTTCTGTTAAAGTCGAATTTATTCTGGCTTGATTGGCGATGTAGGCATTTTGCAAAAGCAAGCGTTGGTATCTTTCAAACATGGGGACTTTATCCATTAAAGCTTCTCTTGCCGATGTTGTCAGCAAAAGCAGTTCAGAATCCTCCAAGGCTTCAATCGTATAAATAGAGGAACTATTTGTTAGAAAACTGGACAAATCTGCGATCCACCAGCCTTCAATTGCAAATTGTACGATGTGTTCATTTCCTTTTTCATCGATGGAAAAAGAGCGCAGTATTCCTTTTTCAATAAAGGCATTGTAGACACAAATGTCTCCTTCTTGCAACAGGATTTGTTTTTTGCGTAATCTTTTAGGGATAAAAAAAGTTTTACACAACTCCATTTCTTCCTGAGTCAGTATCACTTTTTCCTGAATGCTTTTGAATAATTGTTGAAACATGGTTGCAAGATACTAAATAATCAAGAATTCTTAAAAATAGTATTGCTGCTAAAAAAACAATCCTTGATAACTATTGATAAATCTAAAAATGGAAGTCTGTATAAATCAAAATATCTGACTACATTTGCCCAGTCTAATTTTAACACACAAATGAAACCGAACACACAACAATTAAACGATTTAACAATCCAAGTCAGAAGAGATATTCTTCGAATGGTACACGCTGTCAACTCAGGTCACCCAGGTGGTTCTCTAGGTTGTACTGAATTCCTTGTCACTTTATATCAAAATATAATGGAACGCAAAGAAGGTTTTGATATGGACGGTATTGGAGAAGATCTTTTCTTTCTTTCAAACGGGCATATTTCACCTGTATTTTACAGTGTTTTAGCTAGAAGCGGTTATTTTCCAGCAGCAGAACTAGCTACTTTCCGTTTGATCAATTCAAGACTACAAGGACACCCAACTACACATGACGGCTTACCAGGAATACGTATTGCATCTGGTTCTCTTGGACAGGGATTATCAGTAGGGATTGGTGCTGCTCAAGCAAAAAAATTGAATGGTGACAACCATATTATTTATACACTTCATGGTGATGGTGAATTACAGGAAGGTCAAAACTGGGAAGCAATCATGTATGCTGCTGCAAAAAAAGTGGACAACCTTATTGCTACAATCGATTTAAACGGAAAGCAAATTGATGGAACAACTGACGAGGTTTTAGCCATGGGAAGTATTCGTGCCAAGTTTGAAGCTTTTGATTGGGATGTTTTAGAAATTGAAAAAGGAAATGATATCGAAGCTATTATTGCCGGAATGAATGATGCCAAATCCAGAACTGGAAAAGGAAAACCAGTTTGTGTATTGTTGCACACTGAAATGGGTAATGGGGTAGATTTTATGATGTACAGTCACGCTTGGCACGGTAAAGCGCCTAATGATACGCAACTTGAAATTGCTTTAGGCCAAAACTACACAGCAGCAGAAAGCGACTACTAATCCCCACCTAGCCTCCCCGAAGGGGAGAAACAGCTACAGAATCATTAAATAAAAATTTAAAACCCTATTTACCCCAATAGGAGCTCCCCTCCTTTGGAGGGGTTGGGGGAGGAAAATGAAAAAATATACAAATACAGGAAGTAAAGATACACGTTCGGGTTTTGGAGCGGGAATGACTGAATTAGGTCAAAAAAACGAGAATGTTGTGGCACTTTGTGCAGATTTAATTGGTTCTCTTAAATTTGATGATTTCAAGAAAAATCACCCAGAACGTTTTTTCCAAATTGGAATTGCAGAAGCCAACATGATTGGAATTGCTGCCGGTTTAACTATTGGAGGAAAAATTCCTTTCACGGGAACTTTCGCTAATTTTTCTACGGGAAGAGTGTACGACCAAATTCGTCAGTCGGTTGCGTATTCAGAGAAAAACGTAAAAATTTGTGCTTCACACGCCGGATTAACTTTAGGGGAAGACGGTGCAACACACCAAATCCTGGAAGATATTGGTTTAATGAAAATGTTACCGGGAATGACGGTAATCAATACGTGTGATTACAACCAGACAAAAGCGGCTACATTGGCAATTGCGGATCACCACGGTCCTGTTTATTTGCGTTTTGGTCGTCCGGTTGTGCCTAACTTTATGCCCGCTGACGAACCTTTCGAAATAGGGAAAGCGATTGTTTTAACGGAAGGGACTGATGTAACTATTGTTGCTACGGGACATTTAGTTTGGGAAGCTCTTATCGCAGCTGAAGCATTAGAAGCACAAGGTATTTCTGCTGAAGTAATCAATATTCACACGATCAAACCATTAGATGAAGAAGCAATTTTGAAATCATTGGAAAAAACAAAATGTATTGTTACCGCTGAAGAGCATAACATTCTTGGTGGTCTGGGCGAAAGCATTTCTAGAGTTTTAGCTTTGAACAGCCCATTACCACAAGAATTCGTGGCAGTGAATGACAGCTTTGGAGAGTCCGGAACACCAGAACAATTAATGGATAAATACAAATTGAACAATCAAGCGATTGTTGAAGCGGTTCAAAGAGTAATGAAAAGAAAATAATAGCTTCCTTTTACTTATACAAAAAAAAAATCCAGTTCAAATTGAACTGGATTTTTTTTGATTTGTATGTTTTAATTGCATTTTACTAAATGTCTTTTGATTCTTGCCGGATCAGTAGTATTTCCGTTACAGCTTGGGATAGATTCAAATGGGATTAAAACGCCATTAGCATCCGTGATTTCCGTTCTGGTACTCACACTGTCTCCATCATCATCAGTATCTAAAAAGTTTGGAATTCCATCTCCATCCGTATCATCCGGATTTATAACTCCTGTCGCTAAAACGCGCATATAACCATCGCCGTCAAGATCTTCTTGAAAATTCATGATTCCATCACCATCTGAATCCAGTCTGTTAATTTCGTATAATTTAAAACTAAAAACTAGAGGTGCGTAGGAAGGAATCGATCCACTTCCTGAATTATAATATCCTAATCCAGAAGGCAAAAACATTACTCCTGCTCCAAAATCTCTGTAAGATACGGTGCCATCTGTATTAGAATCGTAAGTCCCAGTCTTAAATTGCGGAAAAGTTTCGCCCCATCCTACTACTGTAGTAAGCAAACTAAAGAATTGTTGTGGGTTTTTCACCACCTCAAACTGAGTAGCAGAAAGTGTCGTAACTTCCGAAACCGTGGTTCGGGATAAATAATCTCCTTTGTAAGAAGCCAATACCGCATCAGCATTAGTAGGAGATTTGCCCGCTCCCTCTCTAAGCACTAAATAATACAAGGTATACGTTATATCATGAAGTTTGACATCTCTACTCAAAAGTTTAGGAAAGGTTGTTTTATCTTTATAAGACCAAATAGAGGGCTGGCTACCTCCTGCAGGAATTTTTGTATAGCTAACGTCCTGGTCGTCCGGGAAACCGGCGTGATTTACAACTGTGATATAATAGTTTTTTAAATATTCTTCGATATCCGTTAAATCAGTCGCATATTGCACTGCGAAATCTCTAGGCGGTTGAATTTCAGCAGCCTCATCCTTTGAGCATGAAAATAAAGAGATAGTTGTAATTAATAGAATAAAATAATACTTAAATTTGTTCATTATAGCTAATTTTTTAAGTGCGCAAGATACAATATTGATTGATTTTTGTAAACAATTTAACTCCTATTTTAGAAAATTTATGAGAATAGATAAATATTTATGGTGCGTGCGGTATTATAAAACCCGAAATATGGTTACTGAAGCCTGCAAAAAGAATCACGTAACCGTTAACGGTCTTGTTGCCAAGCCTTCTAAAGAAGTTTTCGCTACTGACAAAATCACGTTTCGGAAAGACCAAATTACCCAAATAATCACCGTGTTGGATATCCCGGAAAATCGTGTCGGAGCAAAACTGGTTGATATTTACAGACGAAACGATACTCCGGCAGAAGCGTATCAACATTTAGAATTACTAAAACTATCAAAAGAACATTATCGAAAGAATGGCACGGGAAGACCTACCAAAAAAGATCGAAGAGATATTGATGAATTTCTCCCCTCCCCGACCCTCACCTTCGGGGAGGGAGACTAGCCTTAGTAAATTAAGTACAATCCCGAATGAACTTTATCAAACGCAATTCTCACCCCAGAGTTTTGAATGTAAGATAAGTGACAAATAAAAATTAAGTAAAACATCGAATAACCTTTGCCAGTCCTAGCTCCCTTCCCTTCGGGGAGGGCTGGGGAGGGGAATATAAAAATTTTAAATAATGAGCAAAAATATCATCTTAACAAATCAGGAAATTGATCACAAAATAAAAAGAATTGCCTACCAAATATATGAAACTTTCGTAGATGAAGAGGAAATAGTCATTGCAGGAATCGCCAGTAATGGTTTCATTTTCGCAAAAAAAATAGCCGCCGTCCTGGAAACTATTTCCCCTCTTAAAGTTGCACTATGCGAAGTGCAGATCAACAAACAAACCCCTCAATTACCCATTCATACTTCGTTATCAAAAGAACAGTATACCAATAAAGGTTTAGTTCTGGTAGATGATGTATTAAACTCCGGAACGACACTTATCTATGCCGTACGACACTTTATAGATGTTCCTTTAAAAAAATTCAAAACCGCAGTGCTTGTGGATAGAAATCACAAAAAGTATCCTGTAAAAGCAGATTTTAAAGGAATCTCGCTTTCTACTTCGTTATTAGAGCACGTACAAGTTGTTTTTGATGAAAACGATACTAATTATGCGTATTTAAGCTAAAAGAGCCACGATATCCTGCGCAGTCTGATCGATTGTTTTACCATCAACCACAACTTTATATTGCGCTTGGTTGTAATAAAAGCTCCTGTCAAAAAGGTGTTTTGCTATGAACTCTTTCATATCTTCAGGACTTTTATCCGCAATCAGTGGACGCTTACTTACATTAAAAGCCAATCTGTTCAATAACGTTTCAATAGAAGCCTTTAGATAAATAGAAACAACATTATCTCCTTTTAGCAACTCATGATTATTGGCATAACAAGGAGTTCCTCCACCTAAACCTATAATACATGATTCGGGAGCGTTTAATAATTCGATAAAAACTTCGTGTTCTACCTTTCTAAAATAAATTTCTCCATGCTTTTCAAAAATGGCATTTATGGACAAATTCATCTTCTCTACTATCTTTTCATCCAAATCTACAAAAGGAAATTGGATAATTTTGGACAACTTATTTGCAATTGTAGACTTACCACACCCCATATAACCTAATAAAATTATTTTTTTCATCTGAATAAAACCTTACAAATTAAGGTGTTGAGTAATTTTGTTTAAAAAAGACAAATTTATAATAAAATTGCTTGGAAAACTCCAAAATAAGTCCTTATATTTGCACCCGCATTCAAGGAAAGAAAATGACTCGATAGCTCAGTTGGTAGAGCACATCACTTTTAATGATGGGGTCCTGGGTTCGAGCCCCAGTCGGGTCACAATTTTAGTGATCAACACATACTTTCCTTGAAGCATTGACTCGATAGCTCAGTTGGTAGAGCACATCACTTTTAATGATGGGGTCCTGGGTTCGAGCCCCAGTCGGGTCACAAAAGGTCGAGTAATTTATTACTGGACCTTTTTTTTTATAAGGCCACGTGGAGAAACGGTAGACTTGCCAGCTTGAGGGGCTGGTGCTCGCAAGGGCGTGTGGGTTCAAATCCCACCGTGGTCACAATAAAAAAAGCCTGCAAAGCACTAATTTTGCAGGCTTTTTTTGTTCAACAAAATCGTCGATAGTTTTAATTGATTAAGAACGTCATGTGTTTGCTGAGTTTACGGTCCAAATTATTTAAAGCATTAAATAAATTATCAAAAACTAGTGAGTCTTATCATATTGGAGACAAAGACAAAAGTACTTAGCTTAAGTCACAATTTTCCTTAACTTGCTGCTCTAATTTCGTTAGCATATCCATTCACAATACCAACTTTTGGTGATTTTTTATTGGTTTCATTTTGTAAAATAAATTACATTTAAATGCGTTAATTTAATATCTAAATAAAAAAATAGTACATTTATAGTGCAATTTTATTCTTTACCCGAGTTCTACAAGCCCAATACCCTGCAATCTATTTTTATGAAAAAATTAATTTTTCTTGCATTATTATTAAGTTCCTTAACTGGCTGGAGTCAGAGTCCAATTGCCTACGATTTTTTTGACCAAGCTTTAAAAAAAGCAGAAATAGGCAATCTAAAAGGCGCTATTGCTGATTATACTAAAGCCATACGAGCTGATCCATTGTTTGCTGAAGCCTACTTAAACAGAGCCCTTTTGAAACAAAAATCAGGCGATATAAAAGGGGCGTTAGATGATGTCAATAAAACCATCCTCATTGAACCTAAAAAAGGAGATGCTTATACCACCAGGGCTGACATCAATTACAAGGCTGAAAATTATACGGGAGCCATTGAAGACTGTACGATATCTATCACGTTAAATCCTAAAGACTACATTGCCTATAATCTTAGAGGGTTATCTAATATTCACATTCAAAATAAAAAAAATGCGTGCGCTGATTTCACCAAAGCCATTAAATTAGGAAGCCAAAGTGCCGTTAAAAACAAAAAAATGTTTTGCAAATAATATTCTTGAAATAGGCATAAAAAAAGCGTCTCGATTACAACATCAAGACGCTTTTTTTTATAGATATAACTCTGTTTATTTCATGAACTGCTGTAGCGGCTTCAATTGTTCTAAATCAATGTTCGATTGGTGCAATACGCTCATCATAATCATTACGCTGGTTGGGTTCCTCTTATTTTCTGCCTTTAGTTGCTTTTTTTAAGTCATCACCTCCTGGAATTCGCATCTTATCGGTAAGAACTGAAATTTCATTCAAATCAAAATTTCCTGTCAATGACATCAGCACTGTATCCTCATTTTTAGCTCCTTCAATAAACATCAGCAATTCTCTAATTTGAGAATCTGAAGTTCCTGATTTTACCAGAATTTTTATATTCCTTCCGTTTTCATTCACGCGCATCAACTCTTCTAATCCCGCTGTTTTGATGTACTTCTCTGCAGCAGCTTTCATTTCTCCCTCTGCTCTGGTACTTTTTGTAGTAAAAACTTTTAGGTTGTCCAATTTTTTTATCAAACTCAGGTACTGTTGCGTTTCTTTATCAGAAGCATCTACTTTGACCTTACTCATCAAGTCGAACATTTTTTTATTGACTATAATGGACGTAACATCATCTTGTCCGTCAAATTTGTCAAAGACTGCTTGCGCAAAAAATGGACTCGAAATAACTAGAAATACTAAAGTGATCAGACACTTTTTGCTAAAACTCCTATTGATACTTTTTTGAATGGTTGCTTTCATTTTATTTAATTATTTTATTGTTAGTATTCTTAGTTTGATTTTCAGGATCTTTTCCACTCTTTTTTAGCGCTTACAAAAACCCTGTTTTTAACGGTTTGATATTCTTCAATGTATTGTACACTTTTTATGCCAATATTCACATTCTTGGATAATAATGACAATGCTTTTTGAGTGGCCCTAAAAGCGGCTTCAGGATCTTCATAGGTTCCTAAATTTGTATTTTCTTTTGTAGCATCCAAATCAAAAAGGACATACGTTGCTATTCCCATCAAAACAACAACTGAAGCTGCAATAGAAACCCAGCCTAAATTGCCTTTTTTATTCTTGTTTTTAGCCATAACAACTTCAAATACTGGAGTTTTATTCATATTCTGCTGCTCTTTTGCAACAGCAAAACAGTCAAATAATGAAGCATACTGTTGTAAATGCGAAGCAACATCCTGAGACGAAAAATAATCCCGTAACTCTTTTTCTTGGACTAAAGTGGTCGCTCCCTGAAAGTATTTTTCTAATAAACCCTCGACTTTATTTGATTCCATAATTGTGTATTTGTATCATAAATTCTTTAATCGTTTTTCGTGCCCGGGAAAGTGACACCCGGATTGCGTACTCTTTCATATCCATTAAAAATCAAACGAGTTATACTATTAAGATGAATCCTATTTATTTTTGCAACAAAAAAACATAAAATAAAACTAAAGTTAGTATTTTTACGTTAATAAAGTATTAAAATACAATTATGAGAACAGTATTCAAATTTACACTTTTATTTTTCATAGCTACTTTCACTTTACAAAGCTGTCAGGACAATGATGACGTGACACCACCTGCAAGTCTGGAGATTCAGGATTTTATTTGGAAAGGAATGAATCTGTACTATTTGTGGCAAGCTGATGTTCCAAATTTAGCCGATAACCGATTCGCGGATCAAACTGCACTAAACTCTTTTTTAAGGGAATATCCGGTGCCTGAGGATTTATTTGATGCGTTGCGGGTTACTCCTTCTACGGATCGATTTAGTTGGATTGTAAGCGATTATTTAGAACTTGAAGGAACGCTTCAGGGCACTACTAAAAACAATGGTATCGATTTTGGTTTAAGTTATAAACCGGGTAGTACAACTGAAATATTTGGCTACGTTCGTTATATTATTGCAAACTCAGACGCCTCCAGTAAAGCTATAAAACGTGGTGATTTTTTTACTGCTGTAAATGGTACACAGCTGACTTTAAGCAATTATGAATCGTTACTTTTTGGTTCAAACGAAAATTACACACTAAATCTTGCTGATTTTAACGGAACTACAATTGTCAGCAACGGTAAATCAGTGGCATTGACAAAAACAGTCCTATCCGAAAATCCAATTTTAATCAATAAAGTAATCACCTCCGGCTCTCACAAAATAGGCTATTTGATGTACAATGGCTTTTATGCTAATTTTGACACTCAATTAAACGATGCTTTTGCATCTCTAAAATCACAAGGAGTTACGGACTTGGTTTTAGATTTACGATACAATGGCGGTGGTTCTGTACAAACGGCTACACGATTGGCAAGTATGATTACCGGACAATTTAAAGGAAAAGTCTTTGCTAAACAACAATGGAATGCAAAAATTAATGCTTATTTCGAGGCTGAAAATCCCGAAGCATTATTCAATTATTTTACCGATAAAATAGGAAGCACAGCCATCAATAGTTTAGGATTGACTAAAATTTATATTTTAACTACGAAAAGCTCTGCATCAGCAAGCGAGTTAGTAATCAACGGGCTAGAACCTCACATTCAAGTTATACAAATTGGGGATGTTACAGTAGGAAAAAACGTAGGATCCGTAACGCTTTATGACTCCCCGACTTTTGGAGCTCAAAGCAGGAATCCCAATCACAGATATGCCATGCAGCCTATCGTGTTAAAAATTGTCAATTCAGTGGGTTTTGGGGATTATTTCAGTGGGTTACAACCTGATTTTCTACAAAAAGAAACATTGAGTACTCTGGGAATCCTTGGCGATTCTGCAGAACCGTTATTAAGTACAGCCATTCGCAAAATTACTGGAACTGGTCGCGTATTGCGACAAAGTCCCGGACAAGATTTTGAGTTTTTCACGGATGCCAAATCAATAAAAGGAATCCAAAACCAAATGTACATTGAGAAAGCACCAGAAGGTCTTTTGAGAGCTTTGGAATAGAATAAAGTTACACAATAATTCTTATTTTTGTAAGTTACAATTGAATAACAAATTAAACAAAACCACATGAAAAAAGCAATTCCGTTATTTCTAACTCTTGCCACCGTCGTCTCTTTTGCATTTGTAATTCCGAATACTGTCCCATCCAAACAAATAAATATTGTTATTGATGCCGGACATGGTGGATCTGATTTTGGAGCAACTTCCAGTAGTGCTACTGAAAAACAAATTGTAGCGCAAATCACAGACAAAATCAAATTTTTGAACAAAAATGAGAAAGTGACCATACACCTTACAAGAATTGGAGACCAATTTCTTTCTTTGAGTGACCGTTCTGCGTTGATCAACAAGATCAAACCCGATTTAGTTTTGTCACTTCATGTCAATCAAAATTTAAATCTATCAAAATCAGGAATGGAATTTTATATTGCCACAGAATCAATTGCGAATGAAAGGTCAAATGAAATTGCGGTGGAACTTCGCAACAAATTTATCCGCAATACTACTATAAAATCATCAGAAATAAAGAAAGCTCCATTCTACATTTTAAAAAAATCAGAAGTGCCGGCTGTACTCGTTGAATTGGGTTATATGTCAAACCTTGGTGACAGAGACTATTTAACCAATGATGTGGAACAAAATAAAATTGCAGCAACTATCGTAGCATTCATTTCAGAATTGAAATAAGAATATTTTATAAACTAAAAAGAGGCTTTCATCACTGAAAGCCTCTTTTTTTATGGAATAATGCAATGGTATTACATTTTGATATTCAAACCTACTTTGAAATTTCGTCCTCTGGTACTAAACCCTCTTGTTTCAACAAAATCCTTATCTAAAATATTATCTGCTGCTGCAAAAATATTCATTCGATTTTTGATCAACTCATACCGTACATTCATGTTGATCAGCTGGTAATCTTTCAGTATTTCAGAATTCAATACCGGATCAAAAGTGGGTGCCGGATATGTTGTATACTCAAAATAGCGATCCGAAACAAATTGATATGTGGCATTAAAAGCCAAACGTGGCGTTGCTTGCAGATCAACTGCGGCGTTCGCTTTGTGTTTTGGATTCAGCACTCGTGATTGTTTTTCTAATTCTGTAAACGCATAATTGGCAGTCAAATTTATTTTAGCCGTCAAAGCATACGAAATCATGGTCTCAAACCCTTTGACTTTATTTAGACCCGCAACATTAAAATACTTGTAAGACACTAAATCAAACCCAATCGCATTTTCTTCCTCTCTTTGAAAAACCAAAGCATTCAGAACCAATTTTTTATCAATCATCGTTGTTTCAAAACCCAATTCAAATGTTTTATCTTTCTCTGAGGATAAATTCAAATCACCATAAGGAGAATACAATTGATACAAGCTAGGGGCTACAAAAGCCGTACTGTAAGAAGCTAGTAGTTTCAAGGGTAAATTAGGAAATGAAAAAGAAGGATTTACATTGTAAACTAAATTATTTCCGTATTTACTGTGCATGTTGTAACGAGCTCCCAAATTCAGGTTTAACCCAAATTCAGAGCTGTAAACCGCCGTCACATAGGGATCAATCATATTAAATTTGGCCAATTCATTTGCAATGGCCTCATACGGACTTTCATTAGACATTTCATGAAATTGAAATTGAGCACCTGTTACCAGGAACAATTCAGATGAAATTTCATATTTATTAAACGCATCTGCATTGACGCTTCTGGATTTATAATCCAACATTGTTCCATAATTAAAAATGGATCTTGTAATTAAATTAGCACTTGAATTGATTACAAATTCTCCTTTTTTATATTTGTATTTTGGTGAAAACCCAACTCTAAATTGTTCAGAGGCACTGCCGTTTTTATCGTTATCCGCAAAAGATCCTGCATCAAAATCGCTTTTTATTTTATCGTAGTTTGCAAAGAAATCCAAATCTAATTTAGCTGTTGGCTTGAAACCAATTTTCACCACTGAGTTCACTCTGGAAAAACGATCAGCTTCAAATAAAACAGCGTCATTAGGTGATTTTGCCTCAGAAATTCCCGTGGTTTCGGTACTGTTTAAGGAAGCATAATAATTAATTTTTTCAGCACTTCCGTTCAAAGCAATCCCTTGGCTGTAGTCATTTATGCTATAATTTTCCTGATTGGCAATCGTTTGGGTGCCCACATTAAGGTATGCATTTGCTGCAATCGCTTTTTTAGAGGCTTTTTTCAACGTAATATTAATAACTCCGGCAGCGGCACCTGATCCGTATAAAGTACTTGAAGCGCCTTTCATCACCTCAATACTTTCTATTTGTTCAACGGGCAGCAAGCGCAAATCATACGATAAGCTAATTCCAGAAGCATCGGTAACCGGAACGCCATCAATAAGAATTAGCACTTGATGATTTCGTCCCCCACGAATGTAAACCCCTAAATCCTTTCCATTCCGGCTTTGGTTTCCGTTGATTTCAATTCCGGCTACTGAACTCAAAATGGTAGCTACAGTTTGCCCTTGTCTTCTCTTTAAATCTTCGGCTGTAATTTTTACGATTACTTTTCCGGACTTTTCTTTTGGCAAAGCAAATTTAGAATCGGAAATTACGACCTCATCCAATTGATTTGTGGATGCAATGGTGTCTTTTTGTTGTGCGAAAGCACACGAAGTCATCAGCACGCAGAGCGCACTAATACGAACGATTTTCTTGTTCATTTTGAAACATTTAATAGCAGTTTTATGGTACTGCCACATGACTATAAATGGGAGAAAAGCATAGAATTACCCATACCCAAACCTTTTTTCCCGAAAGTTTGATACTCGATGTAACAGGCAGGTCTCCTGGCTCGCGTCTTGTTGTTTACCTTCCCATTCGCAAAGACGAACAGTGGTTTTGTAGATAACAACAAGCTTTATAGCTTACAGTTGCGGGTACAGCCCAGGATTTTTGATTCTTGATTTAGGATTCTTGATTTAGGATGTAAACTCTCTAATCTGAATACTGAAATCTGTAATCGCTTACCTGATTCCCTTTTAATGCTGGTATGAAAAACAAAACAGCAACCTCATTACGGTGGCAAAGATAAAATTATATTACGTTATTATCCTACACTATTCTCAATTTTATACTTCAATTTTAATCACCGCTCCAAAGTTCACTTTATTTTGAAACGCATCTCGTAGTGGCAACTTTGTAATTTTACACAAAATACTTCGAATCACTCCGGCATGGGTCACGATCACAATAGGTTTAATGGTCTTTTTAGGAAGTCCATTATCTAAAAAATCGCTAACTCTATCATGGAGGTCTGTAAAAGACTCCCCGTTTGGCACACGAACATGAACGAAATCATTCATCCAAGGGGTCAAATCGATAACAGGAATGCTATCCCAATTTTTTAATTCCCAATCACCAAAATTCATTTCCATTAACCGGGAGTCCATTTGTATTTTTGTTGATGATAGGAAGTTTGCCAACTCCACGCACCGATTCAACGGACTAGAGTACACGATACTTTCAGCAGGAATTTGTGCTTTTATGGCTTCAAATTGTTGTTCATAAGGTTCCAACAATGCCACATCAGCTTGTCCGTAGCAAATTCCTTTTTCACAAACGGTTTCGGTATGGCGTACTAAATAAACTTCCATAAAGCAATAGAAGATAAGTAGAATATAATTTCACAAACTTGCTGTGTTGCACCAAGACAGTCCCCCGTATAGCCGTCTATCCATTTATGAAAATAACGAGCCAGAAAAAAGCGGGTGATAAAAACCGGCACTAACACCAACAGCATTTGCCAATGAAAAAAAGACAAAACAATAAGCGGTAACAACCCAAAAAAGAACGCCCCAATCACCTCACGCCAGGAATAACTTTGCGCAATGGGCTTGCTTTTACTCGAAGCATCTTCACGGGAATACTGATGCGTAAAAACAATAGAAATGGCTGCCAGACGACTCACGGAATGTGCTGCAACAAATAACAATAAATTCTTTGCTGAAGAAGGACTAAGCACCTCCGAAACAGCCTGAAACTTCAATAAAAACAGCAGTACCAAACCTATGGCGCCATAAGCTCCAATGGCACTGTCTTTCATTATCACCAAGATTTTTTCTTTGGTCCAACCCCCACCAAAACCATCACAAACATCAGCAAAACCATCTTCATGAAAAGCACCGGTAGTAAGGATTCCAGCAATCATCGAGAGAACAATCGCTATTTCAGGGGTAAAAACACCAACCGATACATCATAGACTATAAAACTAATAGTACCTACAATCCAACCAATTAAAGGAAAATAACGAGATGCCTTGTTTAAATAATCCGAGTTATGATCGATGTTTTTAGGACAGGGAATTCGGGTGTAAAACATCAATGCGGTAAAAAATATGTGTAGTTCTTTTTTCATGTGAATGCAATCTGGATTTTATGTCGTTTTTAGTGCTCTATTTATGAATTTGGACTGAAAAAATTATTATTTTGTACTCACACCGGCACTGTCAAAACTGGCCATTTCATTAAAAAAAGCAACTGCCGATTGAATAATTGGAAAAGCCACCGCACAACCCGTTCCTTCGCCCAAGCGCAAGTCAAGTTGGAGCAAGGCTTTTACACCTAAATAATCCAATAATTTAGCATGCGCCTGTTCTGCAGAACAATGACAGAAAACAGCATTTTTTAGAATCAGTGGATTTTTTTTATAGGCAATCAAAAAAGCCACACTGCAAATAAATCCATCTACAAGAAGCAGCATTCTGTTTTGATGTGCCGTGAGCATTCCAGAAGCCATTTGCATAATTTCAAAGCCACCAAAATGAGCTAACTTATCTTCTAATGTTGGCGAGCCTTGATAATCCTCAATAGCTTTTTTGAGTAACCGGTGTTTTTGAAGTAGTCTTTCATCGCTAACTCCCGTTCCTTTTCCGATACAGTCTTCAATTGCAATTCCAGTAATTACACTCATCAAAACTGAAGCAGTTGATGTATTCCCAATACCCATTTCTCCAAAACCAATACAATTACTTCCCGTTTTGGCAATAGCGGTAACAATTTCATTCCCCTTGGTATAACAGTGCTGCAATTCGGTAAGACTCATTGCAGGACCCTGCAGAAACGATTGGGTTCCTTTGGCAATTTTGGCCGAAATCAAAGTACTCGTCATCGAAAAATCATAATTTACTCCTGCATCAACTATGGCTAATTTGATGGAATTTTGTTTACAAAACACATTTATTGCAGCTCCACCGTCCAGAAAATTAGCCACCATTTGTCTGGTAACATCTTGTGGATAAGCGCTAACACCGTGGGCAGCAATTCCGTGATCTGCAGCAAAAACAACAAGTGTAGGTTCTAAAATTTTTGGTTCCAATGTTTGAAAAACTTCGCCAATTTGTTTGGCTAAAACTTCCAAAACACCCAATGAACCTGTTGGCTTGGTCTTCTGATCGATTTTATACTGCAGTGCTTCAGATAAATGGATTGTATCTAGAATTGCAGTCTTAAATTCCGGCACCGAAATATTATCTTTTTGATGCACTTTCGTAATTTCTTCGACAGATGGACTTTCTGATTTTTGTTTCCAATTCAATTGCTGTAACATGGGTTGGTTGTCGTAATCAGTAGCTGGTTTTCCCACACAAAAATACCCTAAAGGCTCCATATTTTCTCCCAAACCCAATAATTCCTTGAACTGACTATAATTCAAAATAGAAACCCAGCCCATGGAATACCCTTGTTCGGTTAGGGAAAGCCAAATATTTTGCGCAGCACAAACCGCACTAAATTTGATGGCTTCATTACTTCCCACGGTGCCGATGGTAAAATTATTCAAAACCGAACGATCATAACAAATCACCAATCCAAGCGGTGCTTCCTCTATTGCCTCTAATTTTAAAGCTTGATACTGCGTTTTTTGTACTGCCGTGTCAGTTTGATTCGCTGCTTTTTTATCAAAATCCAAAAATAAATTTTTTATGGATTTTTTTATGACATCTGATTTAATGAGGTAATACTTTGTAGCATCCGTCAATCCAACAGAAGGAGCATAATGACCGGCCTGTAATGCTTTTTCAATAACAGATTCAGGGACTGGTTCCGAGGTAAAATGACGGGTATCTCGGCGCGATTTTATAATTTCATCTAAGTTTTTCATCTTGAAATACGATGTTTTTGAGTACTTTTAAAGTTTGGACAAACAGTGATTCAATAGCCACCTGCATTTTTTAGGCTTGCTGCTTCAAAACAGACAACGGCAATCTGTGTGAGCGGGAAACTTTCCCGTTTTCATTCATCATATTGAGTAATCCCTTTGGAATAAAACCGTTTTGACTAGCTCTCATCACAGCATAACAGCTGTCTTTTCCTCCGCTCCAAGAACTTACAAAATTCATCTTTTATTGTTTTATGGTAACTGGAATTCCAGAAATCATCAAAATCACCTTATCCGCATTTTTAGCTAAATATTGATTCATCCAACCTTGTAATTCGGTAAATTTTCTACCAATTTGAGTTTCAGCATGTACGCCCATGCCTATTTCATTAGTGATAATAATAACGGTTGTATTTTCCTGATTGGCCACTTGTTCAAATTCGGCTTTGGCTTGTTCCAAACATAAAGCGACATCATTTTTAGTGTCTACAAAAAAATTAGTCAACCAAAGGGTCACACAATCAATCACGGCTACTTTACCGGAAAAATCGATCTCGCTCCATTGTTTTTCTTTCTCGATATTTATCCAGCGCTCGTCACGTTCTTGTTGGTGACGATCAATTCGCTTTTGAAAATCACCATCCCATTTTCTGGCGGTTGCCACATACATGGGTCTGGCCGAAAGTTCCATTGCCAGGTCCTGAGCATACCTACTTTTTCCGGAGCGTTCTCCACCTGTTATCAAATATATCATGCTACTTCTTTTTAAATCCATAGGGACAATGGCGGCAACCATTAGTACAACAATGTCCTCTTTTTAAATGAAACCAAGCCTTAAAAACGTAATTGCCTTGTGCAATATAATAATCGATCCCTTCGATTAGCTGATCCGTTTTAGGCAAAGTTGCTGCTTTATTTCCTTTAGCCGTTTCCGGGGTTATTGTGCCCACATACTCCTCAATTTTAATCGAACAAGCCGTAGCAAAACAGCTGGGACAAAGGCAATCCACACCATCTAAAGGAGAAAAAACAGGAGGAAAATCAGCACACCAACAGCTATTACCTTGAAAATCGTCCCCGCAGTTAAAAGGTTTTGTACAACTGGAGCAGTTTTTAATCTTTAGGCTATCCATTTGTCAAAGATAGTATTTGTTGAAATTTTTACTATAAAAATTAAACAATAAATTTTATAAATGGCCTACCTTTGCCAGTATTGAAAATGGAATCATGAAAATTTATCTTTATAAAATCCTTTTTGCGGTGGCACTTTTATCATTCGTCAGTTGCAAAAAAAACGAAAACCCTGCAACACTAAAAATAAGTAACGCTAACAACGAAATTGAATATGCAAGTGGTCTGGCTATTTACAAATATCAAGGGTACTCGCTGGTAAAAGTGAGTAATCCATGGCCAAATGCTGCTACAGACTTCACTTATATCTTAAAAGAAAAAGGAGCTGTTATTCCCGATACTTTACAAAAAAACCTCATAATTCAAGTGCCGTTAGAAACGATTGTGGTTACCTCAACAACCAATATTCCTTTCCTGGAAATGATTGGTGCCGAAAACAAATTAGTTGGTTTTCCGCATACTGATTACGTATCTTCTGAGAAAACCCGTCGTTTAATTGGCAAGGGTTCCGTCAAAAATGTGGGGCAAAATGAAAAGCTAAACATGGAACAACTCATCGATATCGCTCCTGACCTGATTGTCACTTTTGGCATCGACAATAACAACCCGATGATTGAAAACTTACAAAAAAGCGGATTGAAAATCATGATTCAAGGCGACTGGATGGAACAATCTCCTCTTGGAAAAGCAGAATGGCTCAAACTTTATGGCGCTCTTTTTGGCAAAGAAAAAGAAGCTAAAATACTTTTTGACCAGATTACAAAAGACTACAAGGAAGCGGTACAATTAGTTGCAGACAAACAGCCTGAATCTACTGTATTGTATGGCTCAATGTATCAAGATCAATGGTTTGTTGCCAAGGGAAACAGCTGGGTGGCACAATTCATGAAAGATGCAAAAGCAACGTATCTCTGGGCAAATCTGGAAGGAACAGGAAGCCAGGCACTTTCTTTTGAACAGGTATTGTATAAAGCAAAAAATGCGACTCACTGGATTGCTTCCGGGTCATTTAAAAACCTGTCAGAATTAGAAAAAAGCAATCCCCATTACAGTCAGTTTAACGCTTTTTCTACCAAAAATATTTATACTTTCGAAAGCAAATTAGGAGCAACAGGAGGAACCATTTATTATGAAACAGGACCGAGCAGACCGGATTTGATTTTAAAAGACTACATCAAAATTTTTCACCCTGAATTGCTTCCAAATTATACTTTTACTTTTGCACAAAAACTGAACTAAGTTGGCCAATAAAAACCGAAATATCCTTTTATTTTCCGCTCTTGCTTTAGGGCTTCTTTTCTTGTTTTTTCTGAACATCAGTTTGGGTTCGATACGAATTCCTTTTCGGGAGGTGTACACGAGTTTAACCGGTGGTCAGTCCAGCAGATCAACTTGGGAATACATTATCATCAACTACCGCTTACCTAAGGCTATCACTGCGGTTTTAGTGGGAATGGGACTTTCGATCAGCGGATTATTAATGCAAACCCTTTTTAGAAACCCGCTGGCTGGTCCCTATGTTTTAGGGTTGAGTTCAGGAGCGAGTCTGGGAGTTGCCTTTGTAATTTTGGGTGCGGGATTATTACCTCCATTTCTAAGTGGTATTTTACTGTCGTCTTACGGAGTCGTCCTTGCCTCTACCCTTGGCAGTTCTATCGTTCTACTTGCCATTTTAGTAATTTCCAGACGCTTGCGGGACACGATGACCATACTGATTGTAGGCTTGATGTTTGGTAGTTTTACAAGTGCTGTGGTGGGCGTACTGACCTATTTTAGCTCGGCAGAACAATTGCAAAAATTCACTTTCTGGTCTATGGGATCTTTAGGGAACCTTTCTTGGTCCTCGATTTTGATTTTGACAGTGTGCGTAGTTATAGGATTATTATTAAGCCTATTCAGCGTAAAACCACTTAATGCCTTGCTTTTAGGAGAGAATTATGCCCAAAGTATGGGACTGAATTTCAAAAGAACACGATTGATTATCATTATTGCAACGAGTATTTTGGCGGGAAGCATTACTGCGTATGCTGGACCTATTGCTTTCATTGGTTTAGCCGTACCACATATAGCAAAATTACTGTTTCAAACCAGCAACCATTCTATATTGTACTGGAGCACCCTCCTTTTAGGAGCAGCAATAATGCTCATTTGCGATGCAATTTCCCAAATGCCAGGTACGAATATCACATTGCCAATAAATGCCATCACTTCCTTACTAGGAGCGCCTATAGTTATCTGGCTGATTGTCCGAAAACGAAAAATGATGGGATAATATTAAAAATTGCGTGCCTATATTTATATTTGTTTTTAAAATCGATATAATCGACGTTTAAATTTTCCAAAAAAAGAAAAATGAGTACCACTAAGAACATCCTTTCAACAAACAATTTGAGCATTGGTTACAAAACTAAAAGTGCGGCTATTTGTATTGCCGAAAACCTCAACTTAAACTTAGATAAAGGAAAACTCATTACCTTAATAGGCGCTAACGGAATTGGAAAATCTACACTTTTACGAACCATAACCGGAATTCAGAAACCCCTTTCAGGAACTGCTTTGCTGAATAACAAAAATATTCAAGAGCTGGATACGTTAACCTTGGCACAAAATTTAAGCATCGTTTTAACTGAAAAATTACCGCCCAGTAATTTGACCGTTTGGGAACTCATCGCTTTAGGAAGGCAACCGTACACCAATTGGATTGGAAAATTAACCGACACTGATATTGCTAAAATTAACCAAGCAATTGCACTCACACAAATTGGTCATTTGGTCTCAAAAAAACATTACGAAATCAGTGACGGACAGTTACAAATCGTTCTGATCGCAAGGGCTTTAGCACAAGACACACCGTTAATCATTCTGGATGAACCCACGACCCATTTAGATTTATTACACAAAGTGGTGTTGTTTAAACTCCTAAAAAAACTTACAGCGGAAACTCAAAAATGCATTCTTTTTTCTACACATGATATTGAAATGGCCATACAATTAAGTGATGAAATGATCATTATGACTCCGGAAACCGTCGTTCAGGACCAACCTTGTAATTTGATTATGAAAGGAACTTTCAATACGCTGTTCAAAGATGAGCATATTGTTTTTGATGCTGAAAAAGGGAAGTTTATTATTTCTTAAATCTGCAATCCTATTTGTCTTTTTGCTTCGCCAATGACAAAAGCCACGGAATTAGCAATATTGAAACTCCGGATCAGCGGTGCCATAGGAATTGTCAGATGATTGGGGAATTCGTTTAAAACAGCTTCACTCAACCCTTTGCTTTCTTTGCCAAAAACCAACCAGTCACCCTCTTGAAAATCATTTTCTAAATACGATTTTTTAGAATGGGAACTCATCAGAAAAACGCGGGACAAATCCGGAATCTGCACTTTCCATTCGGCTATATTTTGATATTCGGTAACGTCAAGATGCACCCAATAATCGAGTCCAGAACGCTTTAGATTTTTATCATTGATCACAAAACCAAAAGGATGAATTAGATGCAACCGGCTTTCGGTTCCTACGCACAATCGGCCAATATTTCCGGTATTATTTGGTATTTCGGGTTCTACTAAAACGATATTTAACATTGTAACTATTGTATTTTTTATTGTTATTTTTCATTTGAAAGGACTGCAAAATCAGACACTTCCACAACTTCTCCCGCCTGTAAATCATGTAAAAAAACATTTCCTATCCGCACTCGAACCAATCGCAAGGTAGGAAACCCAACCGCTGCGGTCATTTTTCGTACTTGGCGAAACTTTCCTTCATTGACAGTAATTGAAGCCCAGGAAGTTGGACCATGGCGTTCGTCCCGTATTTTTTTCCCTCTGGCACCAAAAGCGGGAACTTCATTTATCAAAAAAGCAGTACACGGTTTAGTGATGTATTTAGTGCCATTAAAACCAATTTCGACTCCTTTTTGCAATTGCTGAATGGCATCCTGATTAATAATACCATCAACTTGTACATAATATTCCTTGTCGACTTTTTTGCTTCTAATGATTTCGCTCATCATTCCGTCCGTGGTCAGCAACAATAACCCTTCTGAATCTTCGTCAAGACGTCCTATTGCCATCGTTCCTTTGGGAAAATCGTACAATTCACCCAGCAGTTTCTTTTTCCTTTTGAGCTCATAAATAAACTGGCTCAGATAGCCGTATGGTTTGTGTATGATAAAGTGCGAATGAGACATGTTATACTTTCTGTTTTGGCACAAAGATAGCTTAGTTTTTAATGGGTTTAAAAAAGTAAAACCGAAAACATTTATTGGTGTAAACTAAATATTTTATTAACGAATAGAATTACTTTGGATAAATGATGAACTGTTACAACAAGTTGCTATCTTAACTTTAAAAATACAGATTGCAGAAAAACAATTGCTTTAGGTTTGAAAAAGCCGACTGACAGATGAAGTATGCAGTAGTAGTTAAAATCCACCCAAAAATATAAATTCTGAAGTATAGCTTTTGAAATCGAAGGAAATATAAAACTGGATAAAATAAGAATTCATCGTATTGAAAAAAAGCGAACAATTGGGTTTTACTGAAGCTCTTTTCTTTTATAATAAATTCCTTTAAAAACAATCTGAAGTACGAATTTATAATATTCTGTTAACGTAAGAAATGTTATTTTTGACTCCTAATTCAATCGTAAACCTATGAAAAACAAGTACCATTTGTGCCATATCCTGGCTTTTTTAAGTTTTTTTTATTGCTTTACGGCCTCTGTTTTTGCCCAAGGAACTGCGCCAGCTCCTCAAGATTTACTTTTTTTACAGGATTTTTCAACTTTAGATGCAGCCTCTGCTACATATCCCGCCGGATTTCAGGGCTGGACAGCCAGTACAGCACCGGGAAGTACATTTAATACCGCAGCTGCAGTTGTTGCAGACAAACCATTAGTGGCCAGTAGTACCGCTGCAACAACGAGCGGGAATTTCCATAATTACAATGGAAAAATTGGTTTTCTAAATACCGGTTCATTGGATTTAACTTTAGGATTTGCTTTCAAAACACTTGGTAAATCTAGAATTACCGTAGAATATGATGCCATGGTGATTCGTAATCCCTATAACGGAACTTCTAATACGCGGATCAACGAGTTCGTCCTGCAATACAGAGTGGGCACCGCTGATGCTTTTATTACTTTATCCCCAACGGTGTATTCGAGCGGTACAACAGGACAAACTTCAGGAACAATAGGGCAAAACATTCAAAAAATAAAAGTTGTACTGCCAATAGAATGCGACAATAAAGACGTAGTTCAGATCCGATGGATTTCAAGACAAGTTTCAGGCGGTGGTTCCCGTCCCTCATTTGCCATTGATGACATTAGTGTGATAAATGATGTTACAGCTCCTGTAAATGCCGTGGGATATCCAAAAATAAGCAGCATTCTTTCTGATGGATTTGATTTTTCGACTAAACTAGACGAGCCCGGAAAAACCTATTTTGTGCTATTGCCTTCAGGAAGTGCAACCCCAAGCGGTGCACAAATAAAAGCAGGAACAAATGCGACCAATGCACCCGCTTTACAATCCGGTATCCTGGAAATTAAGGACGCCGCGATTGAGTCTGTAAAAACCATAACGGGATTATCGTTAGGCACTGATTATGTTTTATATTCTATATCTGAAGATGCAACTGGTAATACTCAAACTGAAAGCAATCTATTAAACATAACAACTTCCAGCGTTCTTGTTCCCTCTTTGTCGACTACTAAAGCTGCATTAGATTTTAATTTTGTGGAGCAAAATTTCAGTTCAACGGCAATAAACTACCAGATTGAAGCGCTTAATCTTACTGGAGCAGTAACCCTGACAACATCCGGAAACTTTACCATTTCTAAAAATCAAAGTACTGGTTTTCAAACGGCATTGGTTTTTGCTTCCCAAGATTTCAATAACAATACAACACCTACAGTTTATGTACGATTTACACCTACTACAACTGGTCTTTTTTCAGGTCAAATCACTCATGAATCTACTGGCGCTTCTACAAAGACGGTGTCTTTATCAGGAACAGGAATAAATCCTTATTTTCAAAATTTTAATGATGTAAATGTACTTACAAACAGTGGTTGGACAGAATATAGTGTGGCAGGAGGCAAGAGTAAATGGGTGAGCACAACTACCCGTTTCAACAGTTCTCCTGCTGCTGTACAAATGAATGGATATTCAGAAACAGGTGCCAGTAAAGATTGGTTAATTTCTCCTAATTTACGTTTGGACACTTTTGATAAATTCCCATTATTGTCTTTTTATTCGCGTAAATTTTTCGCTGGAACACCGCTTAAATTAATGGTCTCAGTAGATTATGATGGCAAAAGCACCCCGGAAACAGCCACTTGGACGGTTCTTGAAGGCGATTTTCCAAGTACTACAGGAACTTTCAAACAATCGCAATATATCAATCTCGAGGCCTATAAAACCAATCATACTTATGTGGCCTGGGTATATGAGGCTGCAACTTCCGGCGGTACGGATAGCGCCGAATGGACTGTTGATGATGTGAAAATATCTAATGAAGCGTCATTTTTAGCTTCAAATCCTAATTTTAATTTTGGAGAAGTAGCACCAAATACCGCATCAACAAGCCAGTCGTTTGTTTTCATGGCTGGTGGTTATAGCGATATCACTGTTACAGCTCCTGCTGATTACCAGTTGTCTGTTGACAACAGTAATTTTCAATCCAGTGTAGCGGTTTCAGCTGCTGACGGAGTTGCTGGGAAAATAATTTATGCACGTTTTTTCCCTTCCTCAAAAGCATTGAGTATTTCAGGTCGTTTGACCGCTGTTGGAACCGGATTAAATGAAGAAATTGGATCTTTATCAGGATCCTCATTACCTAAAACAGAAACATTTGACATCGTAACGTACAACGTAGAATTTTTTGGAAGCAATGTAATCGGTTCAACGGGAACTGAATTTGGTCCAACTGATGATGCGCTACAAATTGAAAATGTAGCAAAAGTCATGAATACGTTGAATGCTGATGTTTATGCCGTACAAGAGATTTCAGATGATGCGGCTTTAGAGACATTAATCCAAAAAATAAGCATCAACGGAAAAACTTTTGCCAAAGTGATTTCTCCTGCTTGGTCCTATTCTTTCAATGCGCCTACACCTGACTTCCCTGCTCAAAAATTAGTGGTTCTTTACAATACTCAAACAAGCTCAGTAAAAAAGAGTCGAGTACTGTTCAGCAAACTTTTTGATGATATTCGTGCAGGAAATGCAACTTTACCCAATTACCCGGGCGGAAATAGCGCTAGTTTTTATTCCTCTGGTCGCTTACCGCAAATGGTTGAAATTGAAACTAATATTGGCGGTGTAAAAAAAGACATAAAAATCATTAACATTCACGCCAGAGCAAATAGTGGCAGCGATATCGCACGATACAATATGAGGAAATATGACGCTGAATTGTTGAAAGACAGTTTAGATGTCAATTATCCAGAGGCCAATTTAATCCTCTTAGGAGATTATAACGATGATGTCGACGAATCTGTAATTGCAGGTAACCCATCCTCGTACCAAAAAATGGTTGAGGATACGGCCCGTTACAACCCTTTGACTTTAGAAATCAGCAAAGCGGGAGCTTTCAGCTACCTGTCTTCTGGAGGTTTCTTAGACCATATTATCATTTCAAATGAATTAATGGCAGAGTATGTACCAAATTCAACAACAGTTTACGACCCGAGACTGGATGTGGCTAATTATGTCAACACCACCTCTGATCATGGGCCGGTCATTGCGCGTTTCCAACTTAAAACGAATACCACCTTATCAACTAATGATTTGATTTCGACTACTAAATCAACAGTAGTTACGTATCCAAATCCTGCTTCAGAATCCTTTACTATCGTAATTAATTCCGGAAACACAAAAGACCTGAAGCTAACTATTTATGATATTCAAGGAAGATCGGTGGGAGTTCCAATTGAATTAAAAGGTTTTAACAGCGATAACACAACAAGAATTGATGTGGCTCATTTACCGGTAGGAATTTATATTTATACCCTTTCCAATGGTACTAAAGTAGTTTTCAAAGATAAATTAGTAAAAAAGTAAACGACTAATTTCAGTATTCAAAAAAGCCAGATTTCATTTTTGAAATCTGGCTTTTTTATCTAATATGTTTTTAAAACTCCGCCTGTTTGAGTCATCAAAATTAATAACTTTCTATAAAAAAACTTGCATTAGTATTTTGATTTCCGAAAGAAAATCAGGAAACTTTTGTTTATTTTTACAACGTTACAAAAAGAAATTCTATGTCAGATATGTTTCCGTTTTTATTGATTTTTATTGTTGCGCTCGCGATTGGTGTTTTCATTGGCAAGCTCATTTTCTCTGCTCGATTTCAATCGGAAAAAATTAGTTTAGAAGAAAAACTGATTGCATTTTCCACCCAATTCAATCAACTGAAAGAACAACTAATTGTAGACAAAATAACTTTTGAAAAGCAACTAGAAAACACCCATTACCAAAAAGAAAGCATCAGGAACGAAAAAGACAGTTTAGCCATTCAGCTTTCAAAAAAAGAAGTTGATTTTGAGAATCTTTGGGAACGCAACAAAGAACAAAAAGAAGAAGTGGAAAAACTACAAGAAAAATTCACCAAGGAATTTGAGAATCTTGCCAATAAAATATTAGAAGAAAAGTCCAATAAATTCACGGAACAGAACAAGGAAAACATGAAAAATATCCTGACACCATTACAGGATAAAATTCAATTGTTTGAAAAAAAAGTTGAAGACACCCACAAAGAAAGTATTGATTATCATGCGGCATTACGCCAACAAATTCTGGGCTTACGCGAAATGAATATCCAGATGAGCAGGGAAACTATTAACCTAACTAAGGCTTTGAAAGGAGACAGTAAGATGCAGGGAAATTGGGGCGAATTAGTATTAGAACGCGTTCTTGAAAAATCAGGTTTGGAGAAAGGCCGTGAATATGAGGTGCAACAAGCCTTTACAACCGAAGATGGAAATCGTGTTTTTCCTGATGTTGTGATCAATCTGCCGGAGGGTAAAAAAATGATCGTTGACTCTAAAGTTTCTTTGACGGCGTATGAAAAATATATCAATGAAGAAGATGATCTACTGAAAATTGCCTATCTAAAAGAGCATGTCAGTTCCATCAAACGCCACGTAGAGCAACTTGGCAATAAGAACTACCATGATTTGTACCAAATAGAAAGTCCTGATTTTGTGTTGTTATTTATTCCTATTGAACCTGCTTTTGCCATGGCACTCAATGAGGATACGTCTTTATACAACAAAGCGTTCGAGAAAAACATTGTCATTGTTACTCCAGCAACTCTTCTGGCTACCCTGCGAACAATTGACAGCATGTGGACCAATCAAAAACAACAGGAAAACGCACTCGAAATTGCACGTCAAGCTGGCGCATTGTATGATAAATTTGAAGGTTTTGTGGCAGACCTAATCAAAATTGGAAAAAAAATAGACGAGAGCAAAATAGAATACAGCGGTGCGATGAATAAACTTGTAGAAGGAAAAGGAAATCTAATTGTGAGTGTCGAAAAATTAAAAAAAATGGGCGCTAAAGCGAAAAAAGCACTTCCCGAAAGCATTATAAACCGAGCCGAAAAAAACTAAAATTAACTTTAAACTAAATCCTAATGAAAAAATTTATACTAATCCTTTCCGTATTGCTTGTAGTAACTGTTACGGGTTATTTCACTTTTATATACAATGCCACGTACAGTGAAGGAGTTCGCTCCGGCGAATTAATAAAAGTGAGTCGCAAGGGAGTTGTATTCAAAACTTGGGAGGGCGAAATTAGTCAAGGCATTTCCGGTGCGCAAATTTTTTCTTTTTCGGTAATGGACAGTGCGGAAAAAGTAATTACGGATTTAAAAAAATTTGAAGGACAATATGTCCAAGTAACTTATATGGAACGTTATAGAACATATCCATGGTGGGGCGATTCACACTATTTTATTACTAATGTCAAGAAAGTTAATTCTCCCTTTAAAATCAAATAAATGAACAGCATTTTTAAAACAGTAGCATCATCTGACATTAGTATTTCAGAATTGATGTTACCCTCAAACACTAATTTCAGTGGCAAGATTCATGGTGGGTATATCTTATCCCTAATGGATCAAATTGCTTTTGCCTGTGCTTCAAAATTTTCAGGAAATTACTGCGTAACGGCATCGGTAGATACGGTAAACTTTCTTAAACCTATTGAAGTGGGTGAATTGGTAACCATGAAAGCCAACGTGAATTATGTAGGGAAAAGCTCTATGATTATTGGCATTCGGGTAGAAGCCGAAAACATTCAAACCGGAAAAATTAAACATTGTAATTCCTCCTATTTCACAATGGTTGCCAAAGATAAGGAAGGCAACAGTACCCTTGTTCCCAGATTGATCCTCACGAATCTCAATGAAGTACGCCGTTTTTATAATTGCATCAAACTAATAGCGTTAAAAGAAGAAAAAAATCTCCATAAAGAAGCGTTTGATTACCGTTCAGAAAAAGCACTAGAAAATATAAAAAAATATAATGTTCGGGTAGAATTATAATGTTGCAAACACTTATTATCCAAAAGACCAGCTGTTCTTTTGGACAATAAACCTCTAATTTCTTATTAAAAAAGAACAGATAAATTAACTTATCCAGTTGTTATTTCAAGCAAACAATAATTTTATATTTACTGCTTATTTTGTAACTTTAAGTAATTTAATTCATAAATCATTATGAAAAAAATTATACAAATAATGCTGCTCTTTACTGTAATAGCAACCACTGCTCAAGAAAAAATGGTATCCTATTCCGGAATCATTAATTTTGAGGCTTCAATCCCATTATTTGAAGAAGTGAACGCAATCAACGAGAAAACAACCTGTATTTTAATCACTAAGACAGGTCAGATCATTTGTTGGATTAGCATCAAAGATTTTAAGTTCAAAAAAAAAATGATGCAAGAACATTTTAACAATAATTATATGGAGAGCAACCGTTTTCCAACAGCCATTTTTAAAGGGAAAATTGCTAAATTCGATTTAAAAAACATAAATACTACTGTAGGAGAATATCAAATAAATGGAAAAATAACAATTCGTGGAAGAACTAAAAGGCTCCTTTTTAACGGAACCTTAAAAAAAGTAGATCAGGGAATTGAGCTATATGCCACATTTCCCCTAAATACGGATGATTTCAAGATTAAAATTCCGTTCATTGTTCGCAGCAAAATATCCAAAAATGTGAACACAAAAATCATTTGTGTCTTATATTAAATCTATTTTGTTAAACAATTTCTCAAAGCTCCTTCTAAATTTTTAAATTTAAATTTAAACCCAGTTTGAGTTATTTTATCCGAAGAAACCCTTCGTCCCGTTAGTACAATTACCGCCATTTTCCCCATCGCTAATTTCAATACAAAAGCAGGTACATTTGGCAACCATATTGAATATCCAAAAACACATGCCAAGGTTTTAGAAAAAACGGTGTTTGTAGTATTATCAGTAATCGCTGCATTATACGGCCCAGCCATATTGGGATTGACAATTGCCTGAAAGTAGATCGCACACAAATCATCGATATGAATCCAAGGCATGTACTGCTCTCCAGATCCCAATGCAGAACCTAACCGATACTTGAATAAAGGAGTGAGTTTCATTAAAAAACCATCATTTTTTCCTAACACTAATCCAGTACGAATTTTTACGGTACGTATATTTAAATTTTCTATAAAATCTATGGAATCTTCCCATTTCTGGCAGGTATATCCTAGAAAATCATTGGCAGGAGCCATGGTTTCTGAACAAATTTCTTCGCCATTGACAGCACCATAAATGCCTACTGCCGAAGCGGAAATAAACGCTTCTACTTTTTTATCATGCTTTTTTAGAACCGTATAAAGCAACTGAACAGATTGCTCCCTGCTATCAATAATGGCCGCTTTTTGTTTGGCCGTCCAGCGCCTCTCCCCAATATTCTCGCCAGCTAAATGTACAATATAATCGGCGTTCAAAACTGCCGCTTCATCAATAGTGTGATTTACTACATCCCACTTATAATAAAACACAGCTTCTGTATTACGCTTTTCACTTCTACTCAAAATGGAAACTGTATACCCTTTTGCGACCAACAAAGCAGTTAAATTTTTTCCGATAAATCCCGAACCTCCGCTTATTAAAACATTCTTTTTCATAATACTGTAAAGCTACTGATTTATATTGATACTAAAATTATATTAAATTTTGTTTAACTTTATTGATATATGTTTAAACATTTATTACCTTTATACTCTAATTTGAAACACCGTAAAAATGGCTACTAAAAAAACAACCGTAACAAAAGACAAAATAGTTTCGTTCTACATGAATTATGTTCTTGAACACAGCGAGAAACCAAAATCAGTATATCATTTTACAAAAATAAATGATTTTACAGAAACTGAATTTTATGTTTTTTTTGGTACAATTGAAAGTATTGAGAAAGAAATTTTTAAAATGTTTGTAGAAAAAACTACTGACTTACTGAACAAAAATAAGGAATACGAAATGTATGACATGAAAAGTAAAATGTTAAGTTTTTACTTTACATTTTTTGAGATCCTGACTGCTAACAGGAGTTACGTTGTTCTTGTATTAAAGGAGCACAACAATCAGTTGAAAAAACTAATGCAACTCTCTGGGCTCAGAAACAGTTTCAGAAATTATTTATCTGAAATAATCTCAGATGAATTTAGAATACAACAGGAAAAACTGCAAAACTTTCAAGAGAAATCCTTTCAGGAAGCATCCTGGATTCAACTTTTGTTAACGCTAAAGTTTTGGTTGGATGATGCCTCAGCTGCTTTTGAGAAAACAGACATTTACATTGAAAAATCTGTTAAAGTAACTTTTGAATTAATGAATATCGCACCGATAGACAGCTTAATCGACTTTGGAAAATTCATTTTCAAAGAAAAAATATACAACAAATAATGAAAACTATAGATTATATTCCCACATCAAAAATTGAAAGAGCAACTAAGCTGGTACAAACCGGTGCTAAAGTTGGCGTAAATTACCTAAAATATTACGGTGAAAAAATAGTCAATTCTGATTTGACCCGTGATAAATTAAACGAGGACAATGCCGAGGATATTTACGACGGACTAAAAAGCCTAAAAGGAAGTGCGCTCAAAGTAGCACAAATGTTGAGTATGGATAAAAGTTTTTTGCCTCAGGCTTATGTAGAAAAATTTTCACTATCCCAATTTTCTGTCCCACCACTTTCAGCTCCGTTAGTACTGAAAACCTTCAAAACAAATTTTGGGAAGACACCCTATGAAATATTTGATGAATTCAATGCTACATCGAAAAATGCAGCAAGTATTGGGCAAGTGCATGTTGCCATGAAAGACGGTAAAAAACTAGCTGTAAAAATTCAATATCCCGGAGTGGCTAACAGCATCTCCTCTGACTTATCGATGGTGAAACCTATTGCCATCAGAATGTTTAACCTTCAAGGAAAAGACTCTGATAAATATTTCAAGGAAGTTGAAGACAAATTGATTGAGGAAACTAATTATATATTGGAATTAAAACAAAGTCAAGAAGTAGTTGACGCCTGCAAAAAAATAAAAAATCTGGTTTTTCCGGAATATTACCCTGCCTTTTCAACTGACAAAGTCATCACAATGGACTGGATGAATGGCAAACATCTCTCTGAATTTACAAAAACAAATACCAATCAGGAAGTAGCAGACAAAGTTGGTCAGGCTTTATGGAACTTTTATATGTACCAAATTCATATTTTAAGAAAAGTACACGCTGATCCACATCCTGGAAATTTCTTAGTCAACGATGCAAACCAATTAGTAGCATTAGATTTTGGTTGTATGAAACAAATTCCAACAGAATTTTACACCCCCTATTTTGAGCTGGTAAGTAAAGATGTAATTAACGATACTAAAATATTCAATTCAAAATTATTTGAATTAGAAATTTTACGTGCTGATGATTCTGATGCAGAGATAGCCTATTTCACAGAATTGTTTCATGATTTATTATCGTTGTTTACCAAACCTTTTCAAGAGAAAATATTCGATTTCTCGGATGAAAGTTTTTTTGAAAGTATCGCACAATTGGGGGAACGATTTTCAAAAGACACCAATATTCGTAAAATGAATGGAAATCGTGGATCTAAACATTTTATATATATGAACAGAACTTTTTTTGGATTGTACAATTTAATGTTTGATTTAAAAGCGAAAATAGTTGTCAATGAATTTGAAAAATACAAGTAGTGAAAAAAGAAAATCTGCCTTCAAAAATGTGTACGGTCTGCAACCGACCATTCAGCTGGCGGAAAAAATGGGAAAAAGTTTGGAACGAAGTTAAATATTGTAGTGAAAAATGCAAAAGAAACAAAAAGGGTTAATTTGGTTTAGGAATGATCTTAGAGTTCATGATAATGAGTCTCTATCTACTGCGGTGGAAGAAAATGACCATGTAATTGCAATTTATTGCTTTGACCCACGACATTTTGAAGAAAATGAATATGGTTTCAAAAAAACAGAAAAATTCCGTGCTAAATTTCTATTGGAATCGGTAGCGGCTTTAAAACAGAATCTAAAAAATTTGAATGTTTCTTTATTGGTTTATCACCAAAAGCCAGAAGACTGTATTCCAGCGATTGTCATTCAAAACGAAATTAGTTCGATCTATTTTCAAGAAGAATGGACTTCTGAGGAAATGATAGTTTCCGATAACATAAAAACTCAGGTTCCAAATTCAGTAGCGTTTAAAAGTAGTTATAATCAGTTCTTATTTCATCCGGAAGAAATACCGTTTGCAATTGAAGCGGTTCCAAATGTTTTTACACAATTCAGAAATAAATGTGAAAAAACGACAAAAGTCAGACCTGAGTTTTCAGTTCAACCGTTGTCAATTGATAATTACACCATAGACCAAACTGTTATTCCTACGATAAAAAATTTAGGTTTTACTGATTTTGAAATAGATTCCAGAACGGCATTTCCTTTTGGTGGTGGTGAAGATGAAGCAATGAAACGTTTGCAAAATTATTTTTGGAAAACCAAAAAACTGAGCGTTTATAAAGTAACTCGAAACGGATTAATTGGAACTGATTTTAGTTCGAAATTTTCACCTTGGTTGTCTAATGGATCAATTTCTGCAAAAACTATTTATTGGGAAATTTTGAAATATGAACAACAAATCGAGAAGAATGACTCAACATACTGGTTGGTTTTTGAACTAATTTGGAGAGATTATTTTAAATATATTTCGTTAAAAAATGGAAATTCAATTTTTAAGATTGGCGGAATTTTAAACAAAAAATACGATTGGAAAAGAAACAAATATGCCGTCAATAAATGGATAAATGGTGCAACTGAAGAACCTTTTATAAATGCAAATATGCTTGAATTACAACAAACAGGTTGGATGAGCAATCGCGGCAGACAAAATGTAGCGTCGTATTTTGCAAAAGATCTGCTATTGGACTGGCGTATAGGAGCGGCATACTTTGAAGCAATGCTTATTGATTACGATGTTCACAGCAATTATGGAAACTGGATGTATGTTTCAGGAGTAGGCAACGATCCCAGAGATCGCAAATTTAATATTAAATTACAAGCCACGAATTACGACGGACAATCAAAATTTCAAAAATTATGGCTACAACAACAATTATTATTATAAAAAATAAATGAATACAAATAAAAAAAATATCAATGTAGTTTGGTTCAAAAGAGATCTTCGTTTGCAGGATAACGAAGCAATTTTTAATGCCACAAAAACAGATACGCCTACTTTGTTGCTTTATGTGTTCGAGAAATCTTTAGAAAATGATTCGCATTACAGTTCTAGACACTGGAATTTCATCAAGCAGTCCCTTGTTGATATCAATAAGCAGCTGGAGCAATCGAACACGCAGGTTTTAGCAGTCTCCTCAGAAGTGCTTCAGGTATTTAATATCCTTGAGGAAACATACAAAATTGATACTGTTTTTTCGCATCAGGAAACAGGGTTAAAAATTACTTACGAAAGAGATAAAACCTTCAAACGATTTTGTAAAAATAATCAGATCAATTGGGTAGAAAATATTAATAATGGCATTTTCAGGGCATTGAGAAACAGAGCAAACTGGGTTTCTAAATGGGAAGAATATATGAATGAATCATTATTTATTTTCGATTCGAAAGCAGAGAATTTCCTTAATATGGCAGCAATTAATGAGCTTGAAAAAGCACTAGAAAAAACCAATCTGGAAACCATTCCCGATACTATTTTCCAAAAAGGAGGTAGCAGTATGGCTGGAAAGTATTTACAAACATTTTTTGAGGAACGGTATCACAATTACAGTTCTCATATTTCAAAACCATTACTAGCTCGAAAAAGTTGCAGCAGATTATCCCCTTACATTGCTTGGGGAAATCTATCTTCCAGACAGGTTTTACAAAAAGCAGCGACATTCAGACTCAACTGCAGCGACAAAAAACAAATTGATTCGTTTGTATCCAGACTGACTTGGCAGGCACATTTCATTCAAAAATTTGAAATGGAAGAAGTCATGGAGTTTGAAAGTGAGAATAAAGGATTCCATTCGTTGCAAAAGAAAGTGAATGAAAATTATATTAAAGCTTGGAAAACGGGATACACCGGATTTCCATTAGTCGATGCTTCCATGCGTTGTTTGAACGAAACAGGGTATTTGAACTTTAGAATGCGTGCGATGTTAGTTTCCTTTTTTACTCATAATTTATGGCAACCTTGGCAGAACGCTACACAACATTTATCGCAAATGTTCCTTGATTTTGAACCCGGAATTCATTTTCCTCAATTGCAAATGCAGGCTGGCGAGACCGGAATCAATATGTTGCGTATTTATAATCCCATAAAAAATAGCTATGAGCACGATCCTGATGGTGAGTTTATAAAAAAATGGGTTCCAGAATTGCGAAACTTACCTAGGGCATTTGTGCACGAACCAAATAAAATGACCTATTTAGATCAAAAATTTAATGAGTTTGAAGTGGGCATTCACTATCCAAAACAAATTGTAAACATGGAACGAACAAGAAAATATGCTAGCGATTTATTATGGAAAATGAAGAAAAATCCATTAGTAAAAGAGGAAATTTCCCGGATATTAAAACTGCATACCATGGCTGATATTGGCGATATCGAATAATTTTTCAGCGATAAGCACAAAGAAATCAATACCACTTTTAAATAACATATTGTGAATATAAAAAAAGAACTTACCGATTTAGACAAAGACCGAATCATAGAAATGGCTTGGGAAGACCGCACGACTTTTGATGCAATTTTATTGCAATTTAGATTAAAAGAACAAGAAGTAATTGACCTGATGCGCACCGAGATGAAACCATCCAGTTTTAGAATGTGGCGCGAAAGAGTGCAAGGTCGTAAAACAAAACATGAAAAATTAAGAGATTTTCGCGAAGGCCGCTTTAAATGTACGATGCAAAGACAGATTAATAACAATAAGATTTCCAAACGATAAATTGGATCCAATAAACGACAAAATCAAAATAGAATTTAAATAACTGACCAAATAACATGAAAAATATCGTAATCATTGGCGGAAGCAAAGGAATTGGAAATGCCATTTTGTTGCAGCAATTAGAGACAAACATGGTGTATAACATCAGCCGAAATGCACCAGAGATCACACATCCCAATCTGAAACATTTTTCAGTAAATGTGTTACAAGATACACTTCCGGAAATTGAAGCGATAGATACATTAATTTATTGTCCGGGTTCTATCAACTTGAAACCCATAGGAAGTCTTAGTATTGACGATTTCAGAACAGATTTTGAAATTAATGTTATTGGTGCCGTAAAAGCGATCCAAAAATATTTGCCTGTTTTGAAAAAAGGAACCAATCCATCCATTATTTTGTTCAGTACGGTTGCTGCAAAATTAGGAATGCCGTTTCATGCGAGTATTGCTACTGCAAAAGCGGGTGTGGAAGGATTAGTGAAATCATTAGGAGCAGAACTAGCTTCAGTAGTGCGCATCAATGCCATTGCTCCCACAATTACGGAAACGACACTAGCCGCAGGAATTTTGAGAAATGACCGTATGAAAGAGAATATGATAGAACGCCACCCGATGAAAGGCTATTTGAAACCTCAAGAAGTAGCACACATGGCAGACTTCCTGATATCTGAAAATGCAAAATCAATTTCAGGTCAGGTATTCGAAATGGATTACGGAATAGTGACTTTTAAAATCTAAACAAGTTATTGTTAACCACACAAAAAAGAAAAATTAACCATTAAGAAATTAAGCTTATATATAAAGAATGATTGTTTTTTTTAAATCTATAAATGGTTTGTTTAAACAAGAATCCAAAAAAAATAATTAGCCAAAATCAAAATTGAAAATCAGCATACCATGATAAAAGAAATGAGAAGTTACGAGAAAGTTGAGCAATATGATCCGGAAACTACCGAGGCGTTAGCTGAAAATTATAAAACTATTATTAGTAATTTAGGAGAGGATGTGACCAGAGAAGGACTTGAAAAAACTCCAGAACGTGTAGCCAAAGCCATGCAATATTTGACGCACGGTTACGGCTTAGATCCATTAGAAATATTAAAATCGGCATTATTTAGTGAAGACCACCATCAAATGATTGTGGTAAAAGATATTGAAGTATATTCGATGTGTGAACACCACATGTTGCCGTTTTTTGGAAAAGCGCATGTTGCTTATATCCCTAATGGTAAAATTGTTGGTTTGAGTAAAATACCAAGAGTGGTGGATGCTTTCGCCAGAAGGATGCAAGTGCAGGAACGATTGACAGATCAGATAAAAAATTGCATTCAGGAAGCTCTGAATCCGCTTGGAGTAGCGGTAGTAATTGAAGCGCAACACATGTGTATGCAGATGAGAGGGATTCAAAAACAAAACTCAGTTACCACCACTTCCTCTTTTACAGGTGCGTTCGAAAAAAATAAAACCAGAAGAGAATTTATTAGTTTGATTTCTACTAAACTGAGTTAAATTTAATTTTTACAACTAATTAAACATATTAAAAGTGGCTAAAAAAGTGCAAAAACCCAAAATAAACTACCTCGGTGCATAGCCCCAGAGGTATTAACTAAATAACTGTCACAGATTTTAAAAAATCTTTTTAATCTGTGAATCTGTGGCAAAAAAAATAGAAGTAGAGCTTCGAGGAATTAAACCTGAAAAGATTAAAATGGGATCAATTAAAGCGGTAAGGTAGTATCTTTACGATATTATGGCAAAATATAAAAACTTATGAAAATTCTCTTAACAGGCGCAACAGGTTACATCGGGAAACGACTCTTACCCCTATTATCAGGACAAGGGCACGATATAATCTGTTGTGTAAGAGATAAAAACAGATTTAATTGCCCGGTCGAATATCAAAAAAATGTTACCATAATTGAGGTAGATTTCCTAAATCAAGAAACATTGACAGCTATTCCAGAAACTATTGATGCGGCGTATTATCTGATTCATTCCATGTCAGGTTCAGCTGCTAATTTTGATGAATTGGAAAGTGAATCGGCTCTAAATTTTGTGCATCGCTTGAATAAAACCAAAGCCAAACAAGTAATTTATTTGAGTGGAATTATCAACGATAAATCATTATCCAAACATTTATCGTCGCGAAAAAAAGTAGAAGAAATTTTGAATACCGGTACTTTTCCCACTACTACTCTAAGAGCAGGAATTATTGTAGGTTCTGGAAGTGCTTCGTTCGAAATAATTCGGGATTTAATCAATAAACTGCCTGTAATGATTACCCCAAAATGGCTGAATACTAAATGCCAGCCCATTGCAATTCCGGATGTTCTTGAATTTTTATCCAAATCATTATTAAACCCCGTTACTTATAATCAAAGTTTTGATATTGGCGGACCTGATATTTTAACGTATAAAGAGATGCTTTTGGGTTTTGCAGAAGCCAAAAAGCTAAAACGATGGATCTTTACTGTTCCTATAATGACGCCAAAATTATCTTCCTATTGGTTGTATTTTGTAACCTCAACATCTTATCGACTGGCTTCAGCACTGGTCAGCAGCATGAAAGTAGAAGTTGTTTGCAGTGATAATAAAATCAATGAGTTATTGCATGTTACGCCAATGACCTACAAAAAGGCACTTTCCCGTGCTTTGATAAAAGTAGATGAAGACAAAGTAGCTTCGAGCTGGAAAGATTCCCTCATTAGCGGCCGTTTCAACAGTAACATGTCAGAATATTTGAAGGTTCCAAAAAAAGATTGCTTTATAGACCGACGCAAAATGGAAATCATAGACCGAGAATACACTATAAATAAAATCTGGTCCATTGGTGGAGATTCCGGTTGGTATTATGGCGATTGGCTTTGGAGTTTACGAGGTTTTATTGATAAATTATACGGAGGTGTAGGTAGTAGAAGAGGAAGAACCAACAGACACGAGATTCATTCTGGTGATGCTTTGGATTTTTGGCGCGTACTATATGCCAATAAACAAGAAGGAAAATTAATCTTATTTGCCGAAATGAAGCTACCTGGTGAAGCGTGGCTGGAATTCAAAATAATAGGAAATACGCTGTACCAATCGGCTACTTTCCTCCCAAAAGGGATTTGGGGAAATTTATATTGGTATTCTGTTTTGCCGTTTCACGGGTTTATATTTAATGGCATGCTGAACAAATTAATAAAATAAATCACTTCAGAATTCCGGCTTTGTACGTCGCAATAGCTCTGTCTCTAGCCATTGCATGTTCTACCATTGGTTGTTTGTATCCTAAATCGAATTCTTTAATCCATTTGCGGATATAGATTCCTTTTTCATCGAATTTTTTTAGCTGGATCTCCGGATTGAAAACTCGGAAATATGGTGCAGCGTCACAGCCAGTTCCTGCAGCCCATTGCCAATTGCCAACATTGGCAGACATCTCATAATCCAATAATTTTTCGGCAAAATAGGCTTCACCCCATTGCCATTGAATCAATAAATGCTTGCATAGAAAACTCGCGACAACCATGCGAACTCTGTTGTGCATATACCCGGTTTCATTGAGTTGCCTCATTCCGGCATCAACCATAGGATAGCCAGTTGTTCCGGTACACCAGCTCTTGAAATCTTCTTCATTATTGCGCCACTGAATCCCATTATAGGCTGATTTGAAGTTTTGCGTACCGACTTTTGGAAAACTAAATAAGATTTGCATGAAAAATTCTCTCCAAATTAGTTCACTCAAAAACACATCATTTTTATTAAATGCCCAATTGACTAATTTCCGGATACTTACCGTTCCAAAGCGCAGATGTGGCGAAAGATAAGAGGTTTTATCTAAGGCTGGGAAATCTCTTATATCTTGGTAATTTGCAATGAATTTAAGGTTATGTGGTTTTACTTTGATAAGACTTTCTACGAAACCTATTTGTTCCAAAGTGGGAAAAGCAAAACTGTTTTTATAGAAATTAGCAAAATAAACAGCAGTATCATATTCTTGAACTGGAGTCATTGACTTGTATTTCTCCAACCATTTATTTTTAAACGGTGTATACACCGTGTAGGGCAATCCATCTGCTTTAGTAACTTCTTTTTCTTCAAAAATGACTTGGTCTTTAAAAGAATAAGAAATGGTTTTATTAGTTTCTAAAAATTCACAAATTGCAGAGTCACGTTGTATCGCGTACGGTTCGTAATCTTTGTTGAAAAAGACTTCTTTAACATCAAATTCTTTTAATAAAAATTGCCAAACAGCGGTAGTTTTTCCTTTTTTAACCAAAAGTGAACTTTCAATTTCCTGTAATTGTCTATTTATTCTAGAAAGTGATTCGTGAATAAAACCGACTCGAGCGTCGTTTTTAGGCAAAGTATCTAAGATGGAATCATCAAAAATAAACAACGGAATAACCGGATATTCAGACTTTAAAGCATGAAACAATCCAACGTTATCTTCCAGACGCAAATCGCGTCTAAACCAAAAAACAGAAATTTCTTGCTTGCTCATTACTTTGAATTAAACATTTGGTCCACTTTTGCAACACGATACGCAAAAATGGATTTCAATTTATTTTTCACGATTAAGGTGTTCATGATTCGTCCCAATATACCAAGTGGTAAACCGTAATGGACCACATCGGTCATTTTTGTTCCATTTGGTGTGGTCTCAAAGAAATGTTTGTGGTGCCAGAAACTATAGGGACCAAAACGCTGCTCATCAATAAAATAATCATTTTCCTTTACTTGTGTAATTACCGTCATCCACGACAAGGTAATCCCAAAAAGTGGCGTTACTTTATATTGAATGATTTGCCCGGGATACATAGATTTATTATCGAAATCTGTGATTTGAAAACCCATTCCTTCCGGTGTGATTTTTTGAAGATTTTTTGGATTGGAAAAAAAAGTCCAACATTCTTGGACAGTTGCATTCACGTGCTGAACGGTTTCTTGTTTGTATATTTTCATAGTTGTGTTTTAAAGATAAATACCGTTATGGAACACTGGGTTTGCGTGAGGGATAGTAGTGGAGCTCTTTTTATACCTGGCTTTTTTGCCTGGTATAAAAAAGCGGGAACGGATAGCCTGACCCCGCTGTAACACTAGTGAAAGCGGGGTCACGCCCAAATTAAATTTATATTTTGTAGTATTTTAAAGGAACGAACAGCATGCCAAAACATTCTCCATGCTCTTTGCCTAAGTGTTTGTGATGTACTTTATGGGCTTTTCGCAATCCTATTAAATACTTGTTGTTCGTGTTTTTGAACCACTTGAAACGTTGGTGAATTAGGACGTCATGGATCATGAAATAGCAAAGGCCGTAAAACATAATTCCCAGTCCGAGAAAGAATTTATAATTCAGTCCTCCTTCTACACCATAATAGAAAAGCAGGATGCTTGGGATGGCAAAAATGACGAAAAAAATGTCGTTTCGTTCAAAAACATTAGTGTATTTTGGTTGGTGATGATCGGCATGAAAGTACCACATTGAGCCGTGCATAACGAATTTGTGGGTACACCAGGTGACACATTCCATTATTAAAAAAGTACCTATAAATATCAAAAAAAATATCATTTTATTCTATGTTTAATTAAAAAATATTTAAAAACAAGCTGTAACTTAAACTAACTTCAATTTATAAGAGACAAAAGATTTTGCCAGTAATCCGGCTTTGGTGTAGTTAGAAACTCGGATTCTTGCACTTCCAATTTCATGACACGGAGTGTTTTCTAGCTTTTTTAATAGTTTTTTGTAGTACACAAAAGCGGTGTATACGCCAAACTTAGCTTCAATAGGAAGTTTTACAATTCCTTCATAGGCTACTTTAAAATCTGCTTCAATTTCATTAATGATAGCCGCTTTAGCATTTTCATCGAAGGAATTTAAATCGACTCCTGGGAAATAATTCCGGTTCAGGACAAGATTATCGTCTTTTAAATCCCGAAGAAAATTCACTTTCTGGAAAGCAGATCCCAGTCGCATGGCTTCGTTTTTCAGTTGCTCATATCGTTTGTGATCTCCGGCAACAAAAACCTTGAGACACATAAGACCCACCACATCAGCCGATCCATAAATGTAATCATCATACTCTGCTTTACTGTGATAATCCGATTTGATTAAATCTAATTTCATGCTTTTTAAAAACGCCTGAATGAGATCATCAGAGATGTTGTATTTCTTCACCGTTTGCTGAAAAGAATTTAAGATGGGATTTAAACTAATCCCTCTGTCAATCGCTTTGTAGTATTCATCCTCAAACTCAGTGATTAAAATTTCTTTGTCAAAACCATGAAAAGTGTCGACAATTTCATCCGCAAAACGGACAAAACCATAAATACTATAAATGGCATCCCTAATACTGGGCGAGAGCATATAAACCGCCATAGAGAAAGAGGTACTGTAGTTTTTAGTGACTAATTTGCTACATTTAAAAGATACATCATCAAATAATTGTTTCATAATTGTTGTGCTAAAAATTGTTTATTAATTAACTCCGACACTAATTTTCCGGAAATCAATGCTGGTGGAACACCTGGTCCGGGCACGGTCAATTGACCGGTAAAATATAAATTTTTCACTTTCTTGCTCTTTAACTTAGGTCTCAAAAAGGCAGTTTGCAATAATGTATTTGCCATTCCATAGGCATTTCCTTTGTATGAATTGTATTCTGATACAAAATCATTTTTACAAAAGGATTGTTTAAATAGTATAGTATTGCGTACTTTTTGTTGTGTTAAAGTTTCGAAACGATCCATTATTTTTTCAAAGTATTCTTCTCGGAGTGCTTCAGTATCGTTGATTCCGGGAGCTAAAGGTATTAGAAAAAACCCTGATTCCATTCCTTCCGGAGCTGCAGTTTCATCTGTCACTGATGGAAAATTAGCATAAAATAAGGGTTCTTTTGGCCACTGTGGTTCATCATAAATGTCTTTGGCATGCTGATAAAAATCAACATCAAAGAATAAGGCATGATGTGAAATGTTTTTTATTTTTTTATTGAAACCAACATAAAACAATAATGATGATGGTGCAAAAACGCGACTGTCCCAATATTTTTCAGAATAAGTACGGTGCTCCATATCCAATAATGTTTCCGTGTGATGGTAATCGGCTCCGCTTAGAATTACATCAGAGGTAATGATTTCTCCATTTACCTGAATTGATTTGGCTGTTTTATGCACTACGATGATTTTTTCGATGTTGGAATTCATTTGAAATTTCACTCCCAACTCTCTTGCTAAACTTTCTATACCCCGAACTACATCAAACATTCCTGTTTTAGGATGCCAAGTTCCCAGACCAAAATCAGCATAATTCATGAAACTGTAAAATGACGGAGTATCAGATGGCTTAGCTCCAAGAAATAAAACCGGAAATTCCAGAATTTGAATCAATCTTTCGTTTTTGAATTTCTTGCGAACATCTTTACTGATAGTACTAAAAAACTGACCCACTTTCATGGCTGTTTCTGCTGTTATTAATTCCAGTGGAGAAATCCCGGGGCGATACACTAAATCTTTGATGGCGATGTCATAATTACTTTTGGCCTCAGCCATAAATTCGTTTAACAGGCTGCCGCTTCCTTTTTCGATGGCTTCAAAAGCGATTGTAATATCCTTTAAATTATCTGCTATGGTAATAAAATCATCAACTCCATAGTACACGCGATAGGCTGGTGCTAATTTTATTAATTCGTAATAATCAGTGGTTTTCTTTCCAAAATCAGCAAAGAAGCGATCGAATACGTCTGGCATCCAATACCAACTTGGGCCCATATCAAAGGTGAAACCTTCTTTTTTTAATTGTCGTGCTCTCCCTCCAATTGTTTCATTTTTCTCATACACCGTCACATCGTGACCACTTTTTGCTAAATAGCAGGAAGCGGCTAAAGCCGAGAATCCAGAACCTATAATTGTAATTTTTTTCATATCCTTCATTTGTTTAGCAAATATACGAAATGTTTAAACAAAAACAACTAGATCCAATCTACCAATTCAGTAATTGAACTAAAAAGAGTAATTCGATCTGAAAGTTCCTCTCTTTTTATAAACTCAATCATACGACCAATATACCATAATTCAGTCGTATCATCCACCAACTCATTGGACATTTTTTGAATGTATCCATCGAGTTGACATCTTTCTGGTTGTACTGTAAGGTAGGAAACAAAAATAATGGAATCAAAATGTTTTTTCAAGTCTTTCAGATTTTCAATAGGCATACTTTCTCCTAAATAAATAGTTTTGTAGCCATGCAATAAAATCTCATAATTCAGGTACATCAGACCTAATTCATGAATTTCATTCATAGGAAGTGACAGGACAAAAACTTTATCTACTTTTGTTTGCTTTAAAACTTGAAGTTTTTCGGTGTTAACTAATAATTTTTGTTTAATTAAGTAGCTGATAAAATGCTCGTGGGCTGGAGTTATCGTGTCCGATTGCCATAATAATCCCAGTTCATTCATTAATGGTATAAAGACTTGATGAAATACTTCCTTAAATGATTTTTCTGCAATTAACCAATTATAAGTATTAAAAAACAGCTCCTGATCAAAATTCATCATGGCCATTTTAAATTCACTTATGGCATGACTTTTTGCTGTTTTGCTCGAAATTATTTCACGTACTAAAGAGGGTATTTTTTCTTGAGGATAGGTTGCTATTTTTGAGATTTTATAGCCATAATCGTGTAACAATGTAATATTTAACAGTTTTTGCAAACTCACTAAATCATACAATCTAATATTAGTGTCGGTACGCATGGGTTGCAAAATATTGTATCTTTTTTCCCAGATTCGTATGGTGTGCGCTTTTATACCTGAAAGATTTTCAAGATCTTTTATACTGAACACATTTTTTACATTGTTTATCATTTATCGAAATTTAATGAACAAATGTAAAATAAATTTAATTATAAACTCTTATGATCACACCGAAACTTTTTTTAAACTCAAAACACCCCAAGATTCTATAAAACGGTACACTGCTGAAACTGATTATTTCTCGAATGCTACTAGCTGATTATAAAACTAATACACACTTTTTTTGGGATTAAACATTGAATAGCAAATAATCAATCCCTTTTAATAATAATAATAAGCCGCAGTTTCCTTCTTATTAAATGGCTGCACTTAAAATTACTTTCTGATTTTCAACTATTTTCAAAAGAAAAACAGCACTAAAAAAAGCTTTAGAAAAACTACTGCTCCATTTTATTCTCTTAAACATAAGAAAAGCCGTGTGAAAATCTGACCTTTTTCGCAACTTTTCTTAATAATGATTCCTATTATTTATTAAATTTATTTTTTTATGATTGTTCGGGTGATGTCGTCCTGATTATAGACCGTAATAAAATACATCTCACTAGAATAAGAACTTAAAACCATACTTGCCGCTTCCAAAGTTACTTTGATCTCTTGAACTAAAGCGCCTAACATATTAATACTTTAATGCCTCTGATGGGAGTAATACTCTGAATCTTCAAAATAGTAGTGATAGGATTGAGTTAAGAGCCCGTCAGCGGTGGCAGCTACCCAACTTGAAGCTAAATTATTATCCAGAGTGGTACTTATTAATTCGAGGTAACTTCCTCGACCTTCAGGAGCTAATGGACAAGACACGGAATCAAAATATTCTACTGAATCAATTTTAAATAAGTAATAACCATGGTATAATGTCGTATTTTAAAATCAGGATAAAATCATGTAAAAATCTGATTTAAAGCTGTTTTAAAGCTGTTTTACTTAAAGTTAATTCTTTTGACTTTACGACTTTTAAACTTTCGACTTACTTACATGACAAAAAGCGGTTATAAATAAACAAATAAGCTTGACCCTGACCCTAACTAGATCGAGTTTGACTTTAAAATGAATTTGCAAAACTGAAATTAACGCTGTATCTTTACTCTCAAGACTGATGTTTCTCATTAGAAATATTATCTGGTAATAATTCTTTAATATACTAAATTTCAGTGTTTTTACTGATTAATTATTATTTATTGTATCGATTTTTATTAAAATATATTTTTGTCATGTACTAAAAAATATTAGCTACAATTTAATATCGTATTTTATTAAAACTCTAAATTTCTTTACTACCGATTTCACAGATTAACACAAATTAATTCGTCATTTAGCTTTAAAAATCGTTTTAAACCTTCAAATCTATGACAAAACTCTTTTTAATAATTGCGACAATATATCTTTCATGCTGCTTATTTCAGTATAAAATAACAATCGGACAGGTGAATAAAGCGTAATCTTACGCAAATTTATTTAACACTAGAGTAGCGATATCCTTTTTCAAACCGTTCCGGTGCATTCGTATTTTTTCTTAGTAAACCTATTGCATTTTAAAACTTAAAAATGATTGTTTATTCGTTTTAAAAAGTATAAACAACTAATCTTAAAATACTTAGACACCTAAAAACAACTAATTTAAAACACAAAATCATGAGCATACTCACTGACAATGTAATTCCAGGAAATCATGGTAAAATTTTTGGTACCAATGCGATCAAAGATTTAGATTTATTAGAAATTAAAGCAAGTCTGCTGAAGTTAGACGGAATAATAGACGTCCTTTTGAATACTGATCTTTTCCCTAGAGAATTTACAATACACACCTCCAAGATGATTCCTGTAAGTGTTATTCAAGATCAAGTACGATCAGTGGGGTTTCACGCCATCCCAAAAGAAGTATTTGAACTTTAATTTTTAAAGGTAACTTTTAAAAACCAACACTATCTTTAAAAAAATCAATATCATTTGTTTATTTCAAATATATATCGTAATATTGCAATATAAATATATAACGATGGGAATTACTAAATCAGACCATTTCACAGACGAGCAAAACGAATTGGCAACTTTAGCCAAAGCCATAGGCCATCCTGCACGTATTGCTATTATTCAACACCTCATCAAGGTGGATAGTTGTGTGTGCGGTGATATTGTAAACGAACTGCCTCTAGCCCAGCCTACGGTTTCGCAGCACCTGAAGGAACTTAAAAATGCCGGACTCATAAAAGGCAATTTTGAAGGAAATGCAATTTGTTATTGCCTAAACGAAGAAGGCTTTAATAAAATAAAAGGCTTTTTTCAGCACATCAATACTTATTTAGAAAACAAGAAAAATCAATGCTGTTAATTTTTAAATTACAAAAATAATGAAACTATCCGAAATTAAAAAAGAGTTGATCACATTAGACAATGTTGCTTTTGTATTACCAAACGGAACCTTTGTTCCTGAACATTTCCATGTAACTGAAGTGGGTTTGATCACTAAAAATTTTATTGACTGCGGTGGAAAAGTTAGAAAAGAAACTGTGGTAAATTTTCAATTATGGGATGCCAATGACTTTGAACACCGCCTAAAACCAAAAAAACTTTTAGAAATTATTGCGCTTTCAGAAAAAATACTGGGCATTGAAGATTATGAAGTAGAAGTCGAATTCCAATCAGAAACTATTGGGAAATACGACATTAGTTTCAACGGAACAGCATTTACCTTAATCAACAAGCAAACGGCTTGTTTGGCAGAGGATCAATGCGGAATTCTTCCCGAAAAACAAAAAGTAAAATTATCCGAAATTCCAAGTCAAACCAATACTTGCACCCCTGGTGGTGGCTGTTGTTAATTTTAAAACTAAGATATGACATTAATCAAAACAAACTTGTTTCCAGAAATAGAAACACAAATAACTGCCTTTGGTTTTGAAGATATTTCAGTTGAACGCAAAATTATTTTGCAACCGCTAATTGACTTTATTCAGACAAAAGTAGCCCATCAACAAGAGATCAGATTGAATTTGATTTGCACACACAATTCCAGAAGAAGTCATCTGGCACAAGTTTGGGCACAAACAGCCGCAGCACATTTCAATGTAAAAAATGTATTTTGCTATTCTGGTGGGACCGAAGCAACTGCTTTATTTCCTATGGTTGCCCAAACTTTAGTACAATCAGGATTCAAAATCAAAGCAATCACAGCAGGAAATAATCCCATTTACAGCATAAAATATGGAGAAAATGAGCCTCCTATTATTGGTTTTTCCAAGACCTACGATGATGATTTTAATCCGAAAAATGAATTTGCAGCGATTATGACTTGCTCTCAAGCAGATGGAGGCTGTCCTTTTATCGCTGGTGCTGAAAAACGTATCCCAATTACTTTTGAAGATCCAAAAGCATTTGACAACACTCCGCAACAAGCCGAAAAATATCAGGAGCGAAGTTTACAGATTGCCACCGAAATGTTTTATGTCTTCTCCCAAATAAAATTATAAATATGTCAGCATCTACTTGTTTTCCCGCAGCAGAAAGAAAAAAACTAGGTTTCCTAGATCGATTTTTAACCCTTTGGATCTTCCTTGCAATGGCACTTGGTGTTGCTGTAGGGAATTTCATCCCTTCCAGTGGAAATTTTATCAACTCTTTTTCCAGCGGAACAACTAATATCCCACTCGCCATTGGTTTAATCTTAATGATGTATCCGCCATTAGCCAAAGTGAATTATAGTAAAATGGGGGACGTATTCCAAAACACCAAAGTATTGGGTGCTTCCCTGTTCCTGAATTGGGTGGTAGGCCCAATCCTCATGTTTTCATTAGCCTTACTTTTCCTAAATGGATATCCGGAATACATGATTGGAGTCATCTTGATCGGATTAGCCCGATGCATTGCGATGGTAGTGGTTTGGAATGATCTGGCCGACGGTAATAGAGAATATGCCGCTGGATTAATCGCTTTGAATAGTATTTTTCAGGTATTGCTTTACAGCGTATATGCGTATGTTTTCATAACCATTTTGCCACCGTATTTTGGCTATACCGGTTTTGATGTGACGATAGGTATTGGTCAAATTGCAGAAAGCGTAGGTATTTATTTAGGAATTCCATTTGCTTTGGGAATAATCAGCCGGTATGGTCTTATAAAACTCAAAGGCGAAACTTGGTTTCAAAACAAGTATATACCTTTTATTTCTCCTATTACTTTAGTGGCCTTATTATTTACCATCATATTAATGTTTAGTCTGAAGGGCGCATTAATTGTGCAAATCCCCCTGGATGTAGTTCGGATAGCTATTCCTTTAGTTATTTATTTCACCTTAATGTTTGTGATCAGTTTTTTTCTCGGAAAGTATTTTGGTGCTGATTATTCTAAATCTACCGCAATCGCTTTTACGGCAACCGGAAACAATTTTGAATTGGCTATTGCAGTTGCAATTGGCGTTTTTGGAATCAACAGCGGACAAGCATTTGCCGGCGTTATTGGCCCACTGGTCGAAGTTCCGGCGCTAATTGCATTGGTAAACGTCGCTTTTTGGTTTAGAAAAAAATATTATACAAAACCCGAATTAGACCCAAAAACTGGAACCTCTTAAATGTTCCGCTACTAGAGAACTCAACTATTTTATTACAGACTCTCTTTTGTTTTAAACTTGTTTTAAAACAGTAAATCTGTGGAGATCTAAAAAACTAAAATAGAATTTAATCCAGATTCAAAACAGAATGAATGAAATTAAAGAGGTCATTATCATTGGTGGTGGACAAAGCGGATTGGCTTGCGGATATTATTTAAAACGCAATAAATTAAACGTTTTTCTCCTGGATAAAGAAGAAAAATGCGGTGGTACCTGGCAACATGTTGGGGATAGCCTAACGCTTTTTTCTCCTGCCGAACACAATTCATTGCCCGGCTGGCTAATGCCAAAAATCTAAAACTGATTTCGGGCTTTTTTATACACGCTAAAAAAAATTATTCTGCAGAAATAACTAGTTCTGAGGTAATGGCTTCTAAAACTTCAAAAGCAGTTTCTGCCATTTTATTTCCTTTGGTGTCTAATAATGGGTTAATCTCGACAAATTCGATACAAACTACTTTTTTGGTTTGAACAATTTGTTTGATGATCGCTATTACTTCATACTGATCAAAACCTTTGGAAACCGGTGTTCCAGTCCCGTAAGAAATCATATCACAATCCATAGAATCCACATCAAAAGAAACATATAGCACTTCACAATGCGATAGTTTAGTTAATGCTTCCGCGACACACTTTCGTAAACCGCGATACCGCACTTCATCAACTTTATAATTTTTGATTTGCAATTTTTCAATTTGCTTATCCTCCTCTTCTTCGGTATCCCGAACGCCAAAATATACCAGGTTTTCTGCCAAAACTTTCGGTCCCTTACAACCTATATTTTTCATGTCTTCCCAGTGCTGTTGGGTTTCCGGAGGCACTTCGTTATTCTGGCAACTCAAATTATCATCCGCAAGAGCCGCAGATAGTGGCATTCCATGAATATTACCGGATGGCGAAGTGTAAGGTGAATGCAAATCCGCATGGGCATCAATCCAAAACACCCCGATATTTTGTTCCGGAAAAGCTGCTTTTATACCACTTAATGTTCCTAATGCCGAAGAATGATCACCTGATAAAACAATTGGAAAATAATTTCCTGCTAAATTTTTCTGTACTGCATTACAAACTCTGGTGCATTGCTCCACTACATGCTCAATTCGTTTAGCCGAAGAACTTCGGTTTTTATCATATATGGATTCGTTGTGCGTTTTGACATCTTCAAACTCAAACTGATTAAAATAATCACTGTTTTGATTGATTGCCGCAATTTCGATAGCATCAATCCCTAAGTCGGATCCTCGTGTACCAGCACCTATATCGGATCTGTTCTTTATTAATTTTATAGATTTTCCCATTGTACTTAAAATTATTTGAAATCGTTTAGAGCTCGCTCAATTATACCCAAACATTCCTGTATTTGAGGTTCTGAAATTACTAATGGTGGTGCAAATCGAATTTTGTTTCCGTGTGTTGGTTTTGCCAATAATCCATAATCTCTAAATTTCATACAAATATTCCAGGCTAAATCAGATTCTTCACCACTGTTGATAACTATGGCGTTCAGTAATCCTTTTCCTCTGACCAACGTAATTAATGGGTTTCTGGAAGCAATTTCGTTAAGTCCTGTTCTTAAAACTTCGCCTAAGTACGCCGCATTTTGTGCTAAATTTTCCTCTTTCACTACTTCCAGTGCAGCAATAGCCACAGCCGCTGCAACAGGATTTCCTCCAAAAGTGGAACCGTGTTGTCCTGGTTTAATCACATTCATAATGGGATCATTCGCTAAAACTGCCGAAACTGGGTACACACCGCCCGAAATAGCTTTTCCTAGAATAAGGATATCTGGTTTTACTTCCGGTCTGCCTTCACATCCTTTTTTACAGTCACAATTTCCGCAAGTTGCTAATAATCTTCCCGTGCGTGCAATTCCTGTTTGCACTTCATCCGCGATAAATAGAACGTTATGTGCTTCACAAAGCGCTTTTGTTTTTGCTAAATATCCTTCGGCAGGAACATACACTCCCGCTTCTCCTTGAATTGGTTCCACTAAAAATCCAGCAATATTTGGGGTTGATTTTAATACGTTTTCTAGGGCGTCAACATCATCGTACGGAATTTTAATAAATCCAGCAGTGAATGGTCCAAAGTTTTTACGGGCACTCTCATCATTCGAAAATGAAATGATTGTTGTTGTTCTTCCGTGAAAATTGTTTTCACAAACAATGATTTGTGCTTGATTTTCAGGAATTCCTTTTACCTCATAGGCCCATTTTCTACACAATTTCAAAGCAGTTTCCACTGCTTCAGCACCTGTATTCATGGGCAACACTTTATCAAAACCAAAATACTTAGTCACATATTCCTCAAAAGGTCCTAGTTGATCATTATGAAAAGCACGTGAAGTTAAGGTCAATGTTTGTGCTTGTTTTATCATTGCATCCACAATTTTTGGATGACAATGCCCTTGGTTTACGGCAGAATAGGCCGATAAAAAATCATAATATTTTTTTCCGTCTACATCCCAGACATAAACCCCTTCGCCTCTTTCTAAAACCACAGGTAAAGGATGGTAATTGTGTGCTCCGTATTGATTTTCTTTAGCTATTAACGCTTCCGATTTTGAAGAAAGGTTTTGTTCTGTGTGTGTCATGATATTCCTATTTTGATATTACAAAGTACAAAACTACAGATTTTTTTTAAATTGACAATAAAAATAAATATTTTGACTTTTTTAAAAGTATTATTTTAAATAAATTACTTAATTTACATGAAAAAAAGTCATTTTTTAAATATAAAATTCAAATAATAGAACTATTCCAATATAAATAAAAATAAGTACTTTTATACAAACACAAAAGCATCATTTATAAGTAAACCAACATGGATATACTAGACGAGTTTGATATCAACATTATCAAAGAATTAGAGAAAGACGGAAGAATGGCGTATTCTGCTATTGCAGCCAATCTAAAAATATCAAATACAATGGTGCATCAGCGCATGAACAGATTAACAGAACAAGGAATACTTATCGGAATAAAACCGGTCATCAATGAAAAGAAAATTGGATATGATTGGGGATCATTCACAGGAATTACCTTGAATAAAGACCAAGATTCTGACCGGATTATTGAGGAACTGAAAAACATTCCAGAAATAACGGAATGCTATTATATCACCGGATCTTTTACCCTTTATATAAAAATAATTGCCAAAAATCATGAGCACATGCGTAAAGTTCTGTATGAAAAAATAGACACTATTCCGGGTATTGCCAAAACAGATTCCATAATCGAACTGGGGTGTGCATTTAAACGAAACGTAAGTCTCTAATTTAAAATTCAATAATAATGACGTATTTCAAGAACCATTTACCCCTTGCAGTTTTAATTTTTTGTTTTAGTTGCTCCCTGTTTTCACAAAAGATATCAAACCAAGAACTAGAAAGACTAAAAAAAATGTCGCAACAAGTCACTATTATCAGAGACAATTGGGGAATTGCGCATGTGTATGGCAAAACGGATGCAGATGCCGTTTTTGGAATGCTGTACGCACAATGTGAAGACGATTTCAAACGGGTAGAAATGAATTACATTGAAAAACTGGGCCGTCTTTCCGAAATCAAAGGACAGTCCGTTTTGTACAATGATTTAGAAATTAAACTTTTAATCGATACCGAAGATGCTAAAAACGATTATAAAAAAGCAGCGCCTTGGTTGAAAAAATTATTAAACAGTTATGCGGACGGGATCAACTTTTATCTATACAATCACCCCGAAGTAAAACCCGCTTTATTAACTCATTTTGAGCCTTGGTTTCCATTGCTTTGGACTGACGGAAGTATTGGAGCCATAAGCACAGCTGATCTTTCTACTGGAGAATTGAAAGCTTTTTATTCGGGAAACACCGATAAAGTAGCCTATATAGAACGAGAAAAAGACGTACAAACGGGTTCTAACGGATTTGCAATTGCACCTTCAAAAACAGCGTCTGGGAATGCCATTTTATACATTAATCCGCATACCACTTTTTATTTCAGGCCAGAAATACAGATGAGCAGTCAAGAAGGGCTGAATGCGTATGGAGCCGTTACTTGGGGACAATTTTTTATTTACCAAGGATTTAACGAAAACTGTGGCTGGATGCATACCTCCTCAAGTGTTGATGTTGCGGATATGTATGCCGAGAAAATCGTGACCAAAAACAACAAACTATTTTACGAATACGATACCAAATTAGTTCCAGTTGTCGAGAAAAAAATAACCATCAAGTATCTGGAAAATGGAAAATTGATTCCTAAAACATTCAATACTTATTATACCAATCACGGTCCAATCATGGCCAAAAGAGACGGGAAATGGATTAGCTTAAAATCCAATAACCGTTCGATGAAAAGTCTGGAACAAAGTTGGATACGAACAAAATCAAAAAATTTTGAGGACTACAAAACTGCAATGGATTTGAAAGCCAATACCTCAAACAATACTGTTTATGCCGATAAAGAAGGAAACATTGCCTACTGGCATGGGAACTTTGTTCCCATTCGGGACAAAAACCTAAATTGGTCAAAAGTAATGGACGGTACGACACCGGCTACACAATGGAAAGGATTACATGAAGTTTCAGAAACAGTACATTCTTATAATCCTATAAACGGCTGGTTACAAAACTGTAATTCTACACCATATACCGTGGCAGGAGATTATAGTCCAAAAGAAGAAAATTACTTGCCTTATATGGCTCCAGACGGAGAAAGTTTCAGAGGATTAAATGCTGTACGATTATTGAACAAAGGCAATAAATATACACTAGACAAAGTGATTGCTGACGGTTACGACACGAAACTAACGGCCCTCGAAGTGTTAATTCCGTCCTTAATTTCCAGTTTTGAGAAAAACATCAGTCCCGAAGATCCGCTTTATACAGAACTGTCAGAACCGATAACCTTATTGAAAAACTGGGATTATTACGCCCGGGAAAATTCTGTGGCTACCACCTTAGCTGTGGAATGGGCTTATAAATTAAACCCCATTATTCAAAAAGTATATATTGATCAGGGCCAAAAGGACCAAGTAGAAAATACCCGTGATTTTGCTAAAAATGCGTTTCCAGATCAACTGATTCCACAATTGCAAATGGTGATAAACGAATTGAAAATAAAATTTGGTACTTGGCAAATTCCTTGGGGCGAAATCAATCGTTTCCAGAGAACATCAGGCGACATAAATCTGGTTTATAGTGATGCTTTGGAAAGTTTACCTATTAGTTATGGACCAGCGCTTTGGGGAAGTTTACCTGCTTTTAAAAGCAATTATCAAAAAGATACCAAAAAACGCTACGGATTTAACGGAAATAGTTTTGTGTGTGCGGTGGAATTTGGACCAAAAATAAAAGCCAAATCGTTACTTGCGGGAGGAAATAGCGGTGATTCAAAATCGAAACATTTTTACGATCAAGCTGAAATGTACCGAAAAGGACAATTCAAAGACGTATTATTTTATAAAGAGGATGTCCAGAAAAATGCCGAAAAAACATATCATCCCGGCGAGTAATCGCTTGTCTGTACGCCATAAGAATTAAAAATTACATCATCAATTAAAAAATCAAAGTCTTAGTTTTAGGATAAATTGATTGAGACATTTGTAAAAATAAAAACATCTAATATGAAAAATATTTTCTTTGCCTTTTTAGGATTCTTTTTGTTTTCCAATGACACATTTGCACAATTAAAATCCGTCAAATACACGGATGGAAACCAACAATTAAATGGCTTGTCTATTGCACCTAAAAAAGGAAGCAAAACAAAACCCGGAATTCTAATCCTTCCCGCTTGGAAAGGAATCGATACACATTCAAAACAATCTGCTGAGAGACTTTCAAGCATGGGCTATTATGCATTTGTAGCAGATATTTATGGCCAAGGGAATTATCCCGTAACCACACAAGAAGCCGGAAAGCAAGCTGGTTTTTACAAAAAAAATGTAGCTGATTATCAAAGACGCATTCAACTTGCTTTAGACCAATTAGTAAAAGCAGGCGCAAATCCTGCCAATATCGTAGTAATAGGCTATTGTTTTGGCGGAACAGGAGCACTGGAAGCCGCAAGAGCGGGAATGAAAATTCAAGGTGCAGTTTCTTTTCACGGAGGTTTAGGACATGATGCCGCAAGGGTAAATAATCCAATCACGGCTGAAATCCTGGTTTTACATGGTGCTGACGACACCTATGTGCCAGCAACGGAAGTATCGTCCTTTCAACAAGAAATGAGAGATACAAAAGCAGAATGGGAAATGATTTATTATGCAAATTCCGTACATGCCTTTACTGAAATTGAAGCTGGTAATGATAATTCAAAAGGAGCAGCGTATAACGAAAAAGCTGCTATACGTTCTTGGGAGCGCATGAATTCTTTCTTAAAAGAAGTTTTAAAATAATTTAGAATTTTTTTTTTCAAAAAAAGTATACGTTCCAATTTTTTGTTAATTTTATAAATTAAAATGTACCTGACCGCGCTAATATACCACAATCGTTAGCGCAGTTTTACAAACTGTGCCCACAACAGAGAGCAAACAATGCAAAAAATTATGAGCAATTCAGGGCTTTTTGCTGTTTTTAAAACAAAAAATGTCTGCTAAGAATAAAGCCCTAAAAACCGAAGACCGGATTAGAAAATGAATTAGAATTGGTTTTATTAGATTTATTTTAGTGGCTAATTGGAATTGATACGGTTTTCAAAACTGCGCCAACGATTCTCTGTAAATACTAATGATCTAGTGAACGCTTTTCCTCACTGGCGCTCGTTTATCCATGTTCTTTGGTGCTCGTTTGCAACGAGTACATACTTAAATTAAGACACAAATTATAATATTTATAATGCGGATCGTTAAAAATTTCTTTAAGATTTTTTACAGAATAGATTATATAACTGCGTTACAAAAACTTTATAGTTCACATTAGTGACTAGGCACTAAAGTTTAACGGCACATTGAAAAGGGTACGAAGCCGGAAAATCTCGCACGGCCGTACACGCTTTTTTATTATAATCCTACACTAAAATTTTACTTCATGAAAACGATTTCGTTAAATAGTAACAATCCTTTCATAATTTTGCGATATAATTTCTAATTTTTAAAATTTATCCTTATTTTTTTTTTAATTTGCAATCAAATCCAATATTTTCTATAATGACAAATATCACCCGCCTTTTTGATTTCCCTTATTATCAGCAAGAAAAATACAATTCCATTCCGGATGCTTTAACAACAAAGCAAAATGGAGTTTGGATCAAAACATCTACACAGGAATATATCGCTAAAGCCAATGCCGTTTCGAGAGCACTACTCCGAATGGGTGTTCAAAAAGACGATAAAATTGCTATCATCTCTTCTAATAACAGAACCGAATGGAATATTATGGATATTGGTGTGTTGCAAACCGGCGCACAAACCGTTCCCATTTATCCTACCATTTCAGAAGAAGATTACGAATATATTCTGAACCATTCCGGTTCTATGTACTGTTTCGTATCGGATGCCGAAGTGCTTCGAAAAGTAAACCTCATCAAACATAAAGTTCCTACACTCAAAGAAGTATATTCCTTCAACGAAATAGAAGGTTGCACCAACTGGAATGAATTACTGATTCTTGGCGTAGACAACGGAAACCAAAACGAAGTGGAACAACGCAAAAATAACGTAAAAACTGAAGATTTAGCCACAATAATCTATACTTCCGGAACAACGGGAAGACCAAAAGGAGTCATGCTTTCGCATAAAAACATTGTATCGAATGTTTTAGACAGTGCTTCGAGAATTCCGTTTGAAGCCGGAAAAAGCCGTGCTTTAAGCTTCCTTCCTATTTGCCATATTTTTGAAAGAATGATTTTGTATTTATACCAATATTACGGAGTTTCAGTATATTTTGGCGAATCAATTGATAAAATTAGTGACAATCTAAAAGAAGTAAGACCAACAGTAATTACTGCCGTTCCGAGACTTTTAGAGAAAGTATACGATAAAATATACGCTAAAGGAACGGAGTTAACCGGTGTCAAAAAGAAACTATTTTTTTGGGCGATTGACTTAGGTTTAATCTATGAGCCGTATGGCAAAAATGGTTTTTGGTATGAATTACAACTCAAAATTGCCCGCAAACTGATTTTTAGTAAATGGAAGGAAGGTTTGGGTGGAAACCTCGATTTAATGGTTTCCGGAAGCGCTGCTTTGCAACCAAGACTAGCCCGCATTTTTGCCGCTGCCGAAATCCCAGTTATGGAAGGCTACGGATTGACCGAGACCTCTCCGGTAATCTCTGTAAATGATATTAGAAATGGTGGTTTCAGAGTGGGAACGGTGGGTAAAGTAATTGATAATGTGGAAGTGTTAATTGCTGAAGACGGCGAAATCCTTTGTAAAGGACCAAACGTAATGATGGGCTATTACAAAGATGAGAAATTGACCTATGAAGTAATAACTGACGGCTATTTTCACACTGGTGATATTGGAATTTTTGACGAAGACGGATTCTTAAAAATCACGGATCGTAAGAAAGAAATGTTCAAAACCTCAGGTGGTAAATATATTGCCCCACAATTAATCGAAAATACGATGAAACAATCGCGTTTCATTGAACAAATTATGGTTATTGGTGACGGTCAAAAAATGCCGGCTGCCTTTATTCAGCCGAGTTTTGATTTCATCAAAGAATGGGCCGTTATCCACGGAATCAACATAGGAAAAAGCAATGAAGAAATAATTGCCAACGAAAAAGTAATCGAAAGAATCCAATTGGAAATTGACAATCTGAACGAAAAATTTGGAAATTGGGAGAAGATAAAACGTTTTGAGCTAACGCCGGATTTATGGTCTGTGGAAGGTGGACAGCTTACGCCAACCCTGAAACTAAAACGAAAAATAGTAATGGAAAAATACATTGATTTATTCCATAAAATCTACAACTAGCCGTTATGAAACTAAAAGTCTTGATTTACTCCGTTGTCAGTGTGTTCTTTTTTTCTAATTGTCAGGAAAAACCAAAGGAAGATTCCATAAAAGCAAATTATTTAGATTTCTCCAAACGGGACGACCAACTCACAGGCGGCATCAAAATGATTCCGATTCATACGCCAAAAGGCACGTTTAAAGTCTGGACCAAACGAGTGGGCAATAATCCTAAAATAAAGGTGTTGTTGCTACACGGCGGTCCAGGTTTGACCCATGAATTATACGAGGCCTTTGACGGTTATTTTCCCAACGAAAGCATTGAATACATTTATTACGATCAGTTAGGCTCGTATTACAGCGACCAACCCAACGACAACAGTTTGTGGACCAATGAACGTTTTGTGGAGGAAGTCGAGCAAGTGCGCATCGCATTAGGCTTGGACAGTTCTAATTTTTACCTGATGGGACAATCTTGGGGCGGAATCCTAGCAATGGAATACGCTTTGAAATACCAAAAAAACCTGAAAGGATTAATTATCTCAAATATGATGGCGAGTGCTCAGGAATATAACGCTTACGCAAAAGACGTTCTGGCACCGCAAATGGATTCTAAAATCCTAAAGCAATTACAGGATATCGAAAAAAACAATGATTTTGATAATCCAAAATACAGCGAATTACTGTTCAAACATTACTACACGGAACATATTTTGAGAATGCCACTCGAAAAATGGCCAGAATCCATCAACAGATGTTTCAAGCACATTAATCCTAATGTATATGTTTTTATGCAAGGCCACAGTGAATTTGGCATCACTGGAAATGCCTCCCTTAAAAATTGGGATGTCAAAGCCAGACTAAAAACCCTTACTGTTCCAACCTTGAGTATTGGTTCTAAATACGATACTATGGATCCCGAACACATGAAATGGATTGCTAACGAAGTCCAAAACGGACGTTTCTTGTTTTGTCCTAACGGAAGTCACCTTTCACAATACGATGACCCAAAAACCTATTTTCCGGGTGTGATTAAGTTCTTGAAAGATGTGGATAAAGGGGAGTTTAAGAAGGGTTAAATAAAAGATACTATAAAAAACCACGAATTGATTTTCGTGGTTTTTTGGTTTTTAGTCGAGAACAATAAACTCAAAAATCAAATTTAACGATAGTAAACTACTTATTACGTAAATCCATAATCCCAACAATTAAATTAAAATCCCCAATCATTCTCCTCAGCAGGATTTGCGTAAGGGATGGAAGTGGCATCCCACGCTTTTTAGCGTGGATACAACGTACAGCCCGACCCGGAGTTTTTACGCAGGGATACGACCAAAAAATTAATTACTCTTAAAAAAAGAGTATAATCTCCTCTATTTCAGTGGAGATTTTTTATATTTAATGCTTTTTAACAAAAAAATGTTTTAATATATTATGCGTGCATAGTATTTTTTATTATATTTGAAAACGATATAGTTACTTATGAAAGATAAAACGATAGATTATATTTTACGTGCCACCTGGCAAGCAGTGGCCAGAATGTATAATGAAGAAGCTTCGAAATACGATGCGAGCATGGCTACTGGGTTCGCTTTATTGAGTATTGATAAGGAAGGTGGGACGCCATCGACCTCATTAGGACCAAAAATGGGAATGGAAGCTACCAGCTTAACCAGAACCCTTAAATCTATGGAGGAAAAAGGCTTGATTATTCGCAAGAAAAATCCAGTGGATGGCCGTGGAGTATTGATTTACCTCACGGATTTTGGTAAAGAAAAAAGAGAATTGTCAAAAAATACGGTGTTGAAATTCAATGAAACGGTGAAACAAACTATTTCGGAAGAGAAACTGCAGCACTTTATTGAAGTTGCAGAAGCCATCAATGAATTAATTCAAGAGAAAAATATATTTACGCACACGAGCGCCAGCGAACTGGCGGAACAAACTGAAAAAACAGCGAATGACACCGCCAAAATTGAAATCCTTCAATAAAAATAGCGCTGTCATTTTCTAATGAAAATCAAATATTATTTATATGAAACGCACAATTAAAAAAGTTGCAGTGATTGGATCCGGAATTATGGGTTCAGGAATTGCTTGTCATTTTGCTAACATTGGAGTTGAAGTTCTGTTATTAGATATTGTTCCAAGAGAACTTACCGAAGCGGAAGCTAAAAAAGGACTGACTTTAGAAAGCAAAATCGTTAGAAACCGATTGGTAAATGAGCATTTGGCCAATTCCCTGAAATCGAAACCCTCTCCTATTTACAATCCAAAATTTGCCAGCAGAATTACTACTGGAAATACCACAGATGACATGGCGAAAATCGCTACTGTGGATTGGATTATTGAAGTTGTTGTAGAACGGTTAGACATCAAGAAAATGGTTTTTGAACAAATTGAAAAATTCAGAAAACCGGGAACTCTAGTAACTTCAAACACATCTGGAATTCCAATTCACTTTATGAGTGAAGGACGAAGCGACGATTTCCAAAAGCATTTCTGCGGGACACACTTTTTTAACCCTGCGCGTTATTTGAAATTATTCGAAATCATTCCTGGCCCGCACATAGCATCGGAAGTTTTGGATTTTCTTACGGATTATGGATCCAAATTCTTGGGTAAAACTTCGGTCGTGGCCAAAGATACTCCAGCGTTTATTGGAAACCGAATCGGGATTTATGGGATTCAAAGTTTGTTTCATTTAGTTAAAGAAATGGGATTGACGATTGAAGAAGTGGATAAATTGACCGGTCCAGTTATTGGAAGACCAAAGTCAGCTACTTTCAGAACTGTTGACGTAGTTGGATTGGATACTTTGGTGCACGTTGCCAACGGAATCTACGAAAATTGTCCGAATGACGAGCAACACGATTTGTTTAAACTGCCGGATTTTGTCAACAAAATGATGGAGAACAAATGGTTGGGAAGCAAAACTGGTCAAGGTTTTTATAAAAAAGTAGACAAGGATATTTTATCATTGGATTTAGATACTTTAGAATATCGTCCGGCTAAAAGAGCGTCTTTCGCCACTTTAGAACTGACAAAAACGATTGATAAACCTATTGACCGTTTTAAAGTTTTGGTAAAAGGAAAAGATAAAGCAGGCGAATTTTACCGTAAAAGTTTTGCGGGAATGTTTGCTTACGTTTCCAACAGAATTCCTGAAATTTCAGATGAATTATTCAAGATTGACGATGCCATGAAAGCCGGTTTTGGATGGGAAAATGGTCCTTTCGAAATTTGGGACGCCATTGGTGTTGCCAAAGGAATCGAAATGATGAAAGCGGAAGGCCTTGAACCAGCTGCTTGGGTAACTGATATGCTTGCTAATGGAACTAAAAGTTTCTATTCCATAAAAGAAGGTGCTACTTATTTTTATGATATTCCAACAAAATCTGCAACTAAGGTTCCTGGTCAGGATGCCTTTATTATCCTGAACAACATACGCGAAAGCAAAAAAGTGTGGAGCAATAGCGGCGCCATTATTCAAGATTTAGGAGATGGAATTTTGAACTTAGAATTCCAGTCTAAAATGAATACGATTGGTGGCGATGTTTTACAGGCGATCAACAAAGCGATTGACTTATCTGAAAAAGAATATCAAGGATTGGTTATTGGAAATCAGGCAGCGAATTTCTCTGTGGGTGCTAACATAGGAATGATTTTCATGATGGCCGTCGAGCAAGAATACGACGAGCTGAATATGGCCATCAAAATGTTCCAAGACACAATGATGCGCGTGCGCTACTCCGGAATTCCAGTTGTGGTTGCGCCACACGGAATGACTTTTGGCGGTGGTTGTGAAATGAGCTTACACGCTGATAAAGTTGTTGCTGCAGCCGAAACGTATATGGGATTAGTTGAATTTGGCGTTGGAGTTATTCCTGGCGGTGGCGGATCTAAAGAGATGGCATTGCGTGCTGCAGATTTATTCCATAAAAATGATGTGGAGTTGAACGTATTGCAAGAATATTTCTTGACGATCGCTATGGCAAAAGTATCTACTTCAGGTTACGAAGCTTTTGATACCGGACTTTTACAACACGGAAAAGATATCATCGTTGTGAATAAAGACCGTCAGATTGCTGAAGCAAAGAAACACGCTTTATTAATGGCAGAAGCAGGTTACACACAACCAATTCGCAGAAGCGACGTAAAAGTTCTTGGAAAACAAGCTTTGGGAATGTTCTTAGTAGGAACAGACCAAATGGAAGCCGGAAAATACATCTCGGAACACGACAAGAAAATCGCTAACAAACTAGCTTATGTTATGGCTGGTGGAGATTTATCAGAACCAACTTTAGTAACCGAACAATATTTATTGGATCTGGAACGTGAAGCATTCTTATCTCTTTGTACAGAAAGAAAAACATTAGAAAGAATCCAGTTTATGTTAACCAAAGGAAAACCGTTACGCAATTAGAAAATAGAACAAGGAGAATAGAATATAGATTAAAAACAAAATTTAAAGTCTATTATTTATTCTCTATATTCTCAACTCTTAAAAAAAAAAAATGAAAACAGCCTATATAGTAAAAGCATACAGAACAGCCGTGGGGAAAGCCCCAAAAGGCGTGTTTAGATTTAAACGTCCTGATGAATTGGCAGCAGAAACCATTCAGTTTATGATGAATGAGTTGCCTGATTTTGACAAAAAACGTATCGATGACGTGATGGTAGGAAATGCCATGCCAGAAGCAGAACAAGGACTAAACGTGGGACGATTAATTTCCTTAATGGGATTGAAAATTGAAGATGTACCAGGTGTAACCGTAAACCGTTATTGCGCGTCAGGATTAGAAACAATTGGTATGGCTACAGCCAAAATTCAATCGGGAATGGCAGATTGTATTATTGCCGGTGGTGCCGAGAGCATGAGTTTTATTCCAATGGGAGGGTACAAACCAACTCCGGATTATGCTGTTGCAAAAGCGGGGAACGAAGATTACTATTGGGGAATGGGGCTAACTGCAGAAGCTGTTGCCAAACAATTCAATGTGTCTCGTGCAGACCAAGATGAGTTTGCTTACAACTCACACCTGAAAGCTCTTAAAGCACAAGCCGAAGGCAAATTTGACAAACAAATTGTTCCTATTACGGTAGAACAAACATTTATCAATGAAAATGGTAAAAAAGAAACCAAATCCTATATCGTAAATAAAGATGAAGGCCCGAGAGCTGGAACTTCAGTAGAAGCTTTGGCTGGTTTACGTCCTGTTTTTGAAGAAGGCGGAAGTGTAACTGCCGGGAATTCTTCTCAAATGAGTGACGGAGCCGCTTTTGTTCTAATCATGAGCGAAGAAATGGTTAAGGAATTGAACCTTACTCCTATTGCTCGTTTGGTGAACTTCGCTTCGGCAGGAGTAGAACCAAGATTAATGGGAATTGGCCCGGTAAAAGCGATTCCAAAAGCATTGAAACAAGCAGGATTAACATTAAATGATGTTGATTTAATTGAATTAAACGAAGCTTTTGCATCACAATCGTTAGCCGTAATTCGTGAATTAGGATTGAATCCTGATATCGTAAACGTCAACGGTGGAGCAATTGCAATGGGACATCCACTGGGCTGTACCGGAGCAAAACTGTCTGTTCAACTCTTCGACGAAATGAAAAAAAGAGGCAACAAATACGGAATTGTGAGTATGTGTGTGGGAACTGGACAAGGAACTGCTGGGGTTTACGAACTTTTGTAGTCAAAGATTTCCATCCGTTTGTCATTCCGACAAAGAAGGAATCTTTACTATTAATGCAGAATTAGCTACTGAGATTCCTCCTTGTTTGGAATGACAATATTGACAATTCAATTTATAAATAAAATTCATCATTTAAAATAACAAGAAATGGCAGATACAATTGAAAAAAACGTAACCCGTGGCGGTCAGTTTTTAGTTAAACAAACAAAGTGCGAAGATATCTTTACACCAGAAGATTTTTCAGAAGAGCAATTAATGATGCGTGACTCTGTAAAAGAATTTGTAGATAAAGAATTGTGGGCACACAAAGATCGTTTTGAGAAAAAGGATTATGCGTATACACAAGAAACCATGAAAAAAGCTGGGGACTTAGGACTTTTAGGAGTTGCTGTACCTGAAGCTTATGGTGGATTAGGAATGGGATTTGTATCAACAATGTTGGTTTGTGATTATATTTCGGGAGCAACAGGTTCATTCTCAACTGCTTTTGGAGCACATACCGGAATTGGGACTATGCCAATAACTTTGTACGGAACAGAAGAACAAAAACAAAAATACGTTCCAAAATTAGCTTCTGGCGAATGGTTTGGAGCCTATTGTTTGACAGAACCAGGCGCAGGATCTGATGCTAATTCTGGAAAAACAAAAGCTGTTTTATCAGAAGATGGTACACATTACAAAATCACAGGACAAAAAATGTGGATTTCAAACGCTGGATTTTGTTCATTGTTTATCGTTTTTGCCCGTATTGGTGATGATAAAAATATCACTGGTTTTATCCTAGAAAACACAGCTGATAACGGAATATCAATGGGCGAAGAAGAGCATAAATTAGGAATACGTGCTTCCTCTACGCGTCAGGTTTTCTTTAATGAAACAAAAGTTCCTGTAGAAAACATGTTGTCCGAAAGAGGAAACGGTTTCAAAATTGCCATGAACGCTTTGAATGTAGGTCGCATCAAATTAGCAGCTGCTTGTTTGGATGCACAGCGCAGAGTTATTTCAGGTTCAGTGAAATATGCTAATGAAAGAATCCAGTTCAATACTGCAATTTCTCAGTTTGGTGCTATCCGTGCAAAACTAGCAGAAATGGCTACAAGTTGTTACGCTGGAGAAAGCGCTTCCTACCGCGCTGCAAAAGATATTGAAGACAGAATTATAGCTCGTGAAGCCGAAGGAGTTTCACATCAGGAAGCAGAATTGAAAGGCGTTGAAGAATATGCTATTGAATGTTCAATCCTTAAAGTAGCCGTTTCTGAAGATGTACAAAATTGTGCTGATGAAGGAATTCAAATTTTTGGCGGAATGGGATTCTCTGAGGACACTCCGATGGAAAGTGCTTGGAGAGATGCCAGAATTGCCCGTATTTACGAAGGAACTAACGAAATCAACAGAATGCTTTCAGTAGGGATGCTGATTAAAAAAGCGATGAAAGGTCACGTTGATTTACTTGGACCTGCATCAAAAGTACAAGAAGAATTAATGGGAATTCCTTCTTTTGAAACCCCTGATTATTCTGAATTGTTTGCAGAAGAAAAAGAAATGATTGGCAAATTAAAAAAAGCATTCTTAATGGTAGCCGGTGGAGCTGTTCAAAAATACGGTCCGGATTTAGATGCACACCAACAGTTATTGATGGCCGCTTCAGATATTTTAATCGAAATCTATATGGCTGAAAGCACAATCCTTAGAACGGAGAAGTTAGCCAAAAAAGAAGGAGAAACTAAAGTACAAGAGCAAATTGCAATGGCCAAATTATACTTGTATAAAGCCGTAGATATTGTTACTCAAAAAGGAAAAGAAAGTGTTATTTCCTTTGCTGAAGGCGATGAACAACGTATGATGTTGATGGGACTACGTCGTTTTACTAAATATACAAATATGCCAAATGTTGTAGGATTAAGAGAAACAATAACGGTTAAATTAGTAGCTGAAAATGAATATTGTTTTTAATTACAAAAAAAAATACTGCTTTAATTGATACAAAAACCACTCGCAACTGCGGGTGGTTTTTTGCTTTTATAGCAATAAGATATAAATAGAAATACAAACTACTTCATTTTATTACCTATATTTATCCTCTATCACTATTTAATTTCTTTTTAATGAATAAAAAAACAAGCTTATTTCTACTCGCATTTTCTTTTATTTCCACCATTTATGGACAGGAAAAGCCGAAATGGGATGTCGCAAAACCTGGAAAAGAATTCAATTACAAGGCCCATAAATTTACCACATCCGAAGGAACTTGGATGAACCTCGATGTGAGTCCAGACGGGAAAACTATCGTTTTTGATCTCTTGGGAGATATTTACCAAATGCCTATAACAGGCGGAACAGCAAAAATACTTCGTTCCGGTATTCCTTTTGAAGTACAACCCAGATTCAGTCCTGACGGAAAACACATTTCGTTCACTAGCGATGCTGGTGGTGGCGATAATATTTGGTTCATGAAAGCCGATGGAAGTGAAGTGAAACAAATCACTAAGGAAAATTTTCAACTACTGAACAATGCGACTTGGATGCCCAACGGCAATTATCTGGTAGCAAGAAAACACTTTACATCAAGCCGTTCTCTTGGCGCTGGTGAAATGTGGCAATACCACATTAGCGGTGGTAGTGGCGTACAATTGACCAAACGAAAAAACGACCAGCAAGATGTTAACGAACCTGTAATTTCTCCTGATGGCAAATACATGTATTACAGTGAAGACGTTTCTCCCGGTGGTTATTTCAAATACAATAAAGATCCTAACAGTGAAATCTATGCTATCAATCGCTATGATTTTGAAACGGGAGAAACAGAAAAAATTACGGGTGGTCCGGGAGGCGCCGCTCGACCACAAATTTCAAGAGATGGTAAACTGTTAGCGTATGTAAAACGAGTGCGTACCGCAACGGTTTTGTATGTTCATAATTTAGAAACAGGTGAAGAAGGTCCCGTTTATGATAAACTTAACAAAGATCAACAAGCCGCTTGGGCTTTGTTTGGTGTGTATCCTAATTTCAATTGGATGCCAAACAATGAAGACATTATAATTTGGACCGGAGGTAAAATTCAAAAAATAAATACAAAAACAAATCAGGTAACACAGATTCCTTTCACAGCCGATGTCGCTATTGACATTGCAGATCGGGTACATTCTGATACTCCAATAACTGACAATGACTTTACAGTAAAAATGATCCGTGATGCTGTAACCGCTCCCGATGGAAAAACAGTAGTCTTTAGAGCTTTAGGATATTTATGGACTAAAAGCTTGCCCAATGGAAGTCCAAAACGATTGACTACAGATACTGATTTTGAAGCAGAACCTACTTTTACCGCTAATGGTAAAGAGATAATTTATGTTAGTTGGAACGACACAAATTTAGGCGCTATCAGAAAAATTAATTTAGAAAGTAAAAAATCTGTTAAATTAACCTCTGAAAAAGGAATTTACAGAACACCAAGTCTCTCTCCTGACCAAAAAACAATTGTCTACGTCAAGGAAGGCGGAAATATGGATCAAGGTTTTGCTTTTTCAAAAAAACCAGGGATTTACACCATGAATGTTACAGGTGGCAAATCAAAATTTATTACCTCAAAAGGAGAATATCCTGTGTTTACTAAAGAAGGAAATCGTATTTTCTTCCAAACTGGGGGAGTCTTTTTTGGGGATTTAACCAAAGAACTCAAAAGTGTTGACCTTAACGGAAAAGAAGAACGCACCCATATTAAATCCAAATATGCTAACCGATTGGTGCCAAGTCCAGACAATCAGTGGATCGCTTTCACCCATTTACACAAAGCTTATGTGGCTCCATTAAACATCAACGGCCAAGAAGTAGATTTGGACGAAAAAACTACGAATGTACCTGTGTCAGAATTGTCAAAAGAGGCTGGAATTAATTTACATTGGTCTCCCAATAGCAAAAACGTGATGTGGATGTTAGGCAATACTTATTTTTCGAATGCCGTAAAAAACAGATTTACTTTTTTACCGGATTCACCTGAAAAAGTTGAAAAACCATCTGATATAGGTATTAAAATAGATTTAAAATCAAAAGTTGATAAACCAAAAGGCAGAATTGCCCTGACGAATGCTCGTATCATCACTATGGACGGCGACAAAGTGATTGAAAACGGTAGTATAATAATCAATGAAAATCGGATTGAGGCCATTGGTAATGCAAGTGACATTCGTATTCCTGAAACGGCTATGGTTTATGACCTGACTGGTAAAACTATTATGCCCGGAATGGTAGATGCTCATGCCCATGTAGGTGCTTTTCGTTATGGATTAACCACCCAACAAAATTGGCCTTTCTATGCAAATTTAGCCTTTGGAGTAACGACATCGCATGATCCGTCTTCTAACACGGAATCTATTTTTACCCTTTCGGAAATGGTAAAAAGTGGTGCCATTGTAGGACCCCGAATATATTCAACCGGATTTATTTTGTACGGTGCTGAAGGAGACTTTAAAGCAATTGTCAATACTATTGATGACGCTCGTTTTGCAGTAAAACGGACCAAAGTTTTTGGAGCACTTTCTGTAAAAAGCTATAATCAACCAAGACGTGACCAACGTCAACAGGTATTGCAAGCGGCCAGAGAAGAAGAAATTAATGTGGTACCAGAAGGCGGCTCGACATTCTTTACTAACATGACCATGGTGATTGACGGTCATACCGGAGTGGAGCATAATATACCGGTGGCACCCGTTTATAAAGATGTACTCGAACTTTGGGGTACAAGTAAAGTAGGATATACTCCTACCCTAATTGTAAATTATGGCGGATTGAATGCCGAATATTATTGGTATCAAAAAACGAATGTTTGGGAAAACAAAAAACTACTTCAATTCATGCCGAGAAGCGTAATTGATTCGCGCTCCAGATATCGCATGATGGCTCCTGATGAAGAGTATGAAAACGATCATATTCTTACGTCTAAAACCGTAAAAACACTTGCTGACAATGGCGTAAAAGTCAATATGGGAGCACACGGACAGTTGCAAGGAATGGGAGCTCACTGGGAATTATGGAGTATTCATCAAGGTGGAATGAGCAATTTAGAAAGTTTGAAAACAGCCACCATTAATGCAGCCAATTATATCGGAGCCGGAAAAGACATTGGTTCATTAGAAACCGGAAAATTGGCTGACATTTTAGTTTTGGATAAAAACCCATTAGAAAATATCCAAAACTCCAATACGTTATTGTATACCATCGCAAATGGCCGAATGTACGAATCCGAAACAATGAATGAAATAGGTAACGAACCTAAAAAAAGAGAAAATTTTTATTGGGAAAACAACGCATACAATGCTAATTTCCCATGGCATGAGGAGTCCAATAGCTTTATGCATCAACAATGTTGTAGTTCTGGCTTTAGCCACAACTAAGAATTAATTTTAAACTAAAAAAACCATTCGCAAAACGAATGGTTTTTTTGTTTAAATTCAACTTGTTAAAAAAGCAACTAATTACTTCATTTTTAAATACTTGTTAATTTCAGGATATGCCAATTCAAAATGAAATTTATATAATTTCCGTAAAAAAAATAGATATTCAAAATATCATTGTAGGTAAAACAAATCAAATTTTAAGTCTTTATTAACCCAAGTCGGTCTATTAATGATTATTTTTATACAAATATTTAATCCCTATTTAAGACTAACAAATAAATTATGGAAAATAATAATACACGAAGAAATTTTTTAAAAAAAACGGCCCTATTGTCTACAGGTACAATTATTGGCTCTGGATTATTCAATGCTGCATTTGCTGCCCAGCCAGTACTGCAAATTGACAATCAACCCTATGAAGCAGCTTTCACAGATACTCCTGGAACCTACAGTCTTCCTAAATTAGGTTATAGCTATAATGAATTAGAGCCTCATATTGATAAAGCTACAATGGAAATTCACTACAGCAAACACCATCAAGCTTATGTGACAAATTTGAATAAAGCCATTGATACTTTGGATAAAAACTTAATTGATTATTCAAAATCTTTAGAAAGTATCTTTGAAAAAATGTCTAAATTCCCAGAAGCCATTCGGAATAACGGAGGCGGACATTACAATCACAGCTTGTTTTGGAGTTTAATGAAACCTAATGGTGGTGGTATTCCAAAAGGCAAATTGGCAGCAGCCATAACCACAACTTTTGGTTCTTTTGATGAATTCAAGAAACAATTTAGTGATGCATCTATGAAAAGATTTGGTTCCGGTTGGGCCTGGTTAGTGGTGCAAGACGGAAAATTAGTAATAGGTTCTACGGCAAACCAAGACAATCCTTTGATGCGATTACGAGGGAAGGGACTTAAAGGAAAACCCGTTTTAGCTTTAGATGTCTGGGAACATGCGTATTATCTTAAAAATCAAAACCGAAGAGCTGATTATATAAACTCTTTTTGGAATGTAGTTGATTGGGATGCCGCCGAAAACTTATTTAATTCTTAAAAAACAATAAAAACCCTGAATTAAAAAGTAGGATTCCGGGTTTTTTATTTAAAAAAAAGGGGCCTCTGAGACTTCATTTTTTAATAATTATTCGTTAGAAATCCGTACTGTTCAAAATTAAAAAAACCAATACTAATTAAAAGTAATATCTGTGTTAAACTAAAAAACAGAAGTTAAAATTACGAAAAAAAGTATAGCTTTGTACCTTCAAATTAAAGCAATGATTAACCCTTCAGCATCAGGTTGGATAGATAAATTTTTTATTGAACAAAAGTTTTCAAAAGAAACGGTTTCAAAAACTACCGATATATTTTATCAAAAAGTTAGAGAAACAGGTTTTATATATGGCCATATCATTGCATTTGAAACTGTAGCACCTATTGAAACTAAGGGTTGGTTCAAAGAAGAGATTTCAAAAGTCGCACTTTTAAATACTTTGCATGCAGTTTTTTGTTTAACAAATGAAAATATCAGCCCTGATAATTTCATTAAACAAGCCGTTACTTTTTACAATCAAATGAATCCTCAAGGCTTTAACCTATTTAAAAAAATACTGCCAAAGAATTCTCCTGCTTTAACTTTAGAAAAAATAATTGATGAGCGTGTTCAAACAAATGATAGCATCATCAGTAAAAATTTTTCTCACCTAGTAACTAATGCCTTACTGTTTATTGATGTCTTGGCCTTTCGCCAATACTTAATTCATGGTGAAATTCCGGAAAAGTATTTAAAAAAGATCGAGGAAACTATTGTAAATGTGGTCACACTTGCTTTAAAAATTAAAACAAAAAAATCTCAATACGATGATTTATTAATCAAACTTTTTGAAGCTTCTATTCGCTACAGTAAATTCTCTAAGGTATCAGTACAAAGCTTAGAGACACTTGAACTAGATTATTTTTCAAATGACTTAGAAAAATACTATTTGATAGATCTTGCAGGAATGGCTTTATGGAGTGATGGAGAAATTGAAGATAATGAAGCTTATTTTTTGCATTCACTGGCTAAAACGGTTTCGATCCCGGATGGTTTTTCGGATGAAAGTATCCGCAATACGAATGCCTTTATTACGAAACATAAAAAGGAAATTCCTTATTTTAATTATTCAAATCCAGTAAAACATTTTTATGCCCAAACGACTCAAAGTGTGGTCACACTGATTAGTCGTAATAAGAACAGATTGTCTAAGGAAATCGCACAAAGTAAGGAGTTAATGGTACTATTAGCCTACTCTACTCGCAGGGATTTAGACGAGAAAGAGAAGAAAAAAGTCAAGAAACAATTACTGGAAATTTGCAAAACCATTCCGTCGTTGACTATATTCCTTCTTCCTGGCGGTAGCTTATTGCTGCCTATTTTAATTAAATTTATACCTCAACTACTACCCTCCGCTTTTAACGAAAATCTTGATGACGAATAATAAAAGCCGCTAAAAGCGGCTTTTATTTATTACAAATTTTGGGGATTAAAATTTCAACTGATAGACTTCATCCAAATCTTTTTCGGAACTGATATTCACCTCTAAATCCGTTACAAAACCGGAATTAAGACCATAAGCCCATCCGTGTAAGGTTAAGTCCTGACCATTTCGCCATGCTGCCTGAACAATTGAAGTTTTAGCCAAATCAAAAACTTGTTCTTTAACATTCAATTCTACAAAAGTGTTAAATCGCTCTGTTTCATCTAAAATAGAATCTAAGTAGGCACTGTGCAAACGATAGACATCTTTTATGTGACGAATCCAGTTGTCAATGATACCAATAGAATCATTACCCATAGCTGCTTTGACACCGCCGCAACCATAATGTCCGCATACCAGTACATGTTTTACTTTCAATACATTTACTGCGTAATCCAGTACACTTAACATATTCATATCTGAATGAACCACCATATTAGCAATATTTCTATGAACAAAAACTTCGCCTGGTTTAGCTCCTATAATTTCATTTGCAGGAACCCTGCTGTCAGAACAGCCTATCCATAATAAGGGTGGTGTTTGCCCTTTGGCCAGGTCTTCAAAATAATTAGGATCAGAAGCCAAAGATGTTTCTACCCATTTTTCATTATTTTCCAGTATTTTTTTATAAAAATCACTCATAATCGTTGTGTACTTATTTTGTTTATATCCTTACTTAGTGACAAATTAATGCTTTGTAAAGGACTCATTTTTAAATTTATTAGTGCGAAATTAATTTTTATTTTTAGTGAATTCTTCGTCAGGCACCTCTCGTTTAACCATTACCCTTTTTGCTGCATCATAATAATGCTCAATAGTTACATGGTTTTTGGTTTCTTGAGTATTTTCTAAATCATAGGCTTTTTTAAATCCTTTGAGTTTGACTTTTATATTATGATCTATAGCTCTTGTTGTTTTGAATTCATATATCAAATCTAAAATGTCATGCGCTATATACACGGTGTCTTTGGCATCAATTATTACTTTAGAATTTTCAGGAATCTCGTTTAAAGTATATTTGATGGCTGCTTTGTTCAAAAAAGAAACTTCTTGCGCCAAATCAATGTGGATAACATCACCATCTTCATATTCTTCTTTTCTAAAACTGTAAGCTCTTTTCAGGTTTCCTTTTAAAACAAAAATAACACTGATGACAATTCCTAATGCCACCCCTTTTAATAAATCCGTAAAAACAACTGCTAATAGAGTCGCAATAAAAGGAACAAATTGATATTTCCCTTTTTCCAAAAAATGTTTGAAAGTGGCTGGTTTAGCTAACTTGTAACCAACCAAAATTAAAATTGCGGCTAATGTAGCCAATGGAATTTTATTCAGGATAACAGGAATTACAAGTACACTCACTAATAATAGTACCCCATGAATTATAGTAGACATCTTTGATTTAGCACCTGAATTAGAATTTGCTGAGGTACGCACAATTACCGAGGTCAAGGGAAGACCTCCTAGAAGTGAGCTTATCACATTTCCAACACCTTGTGCTTTCAATTCCATATTAGTGTGCGTATAACGTCTTTGAATATCCATTCGGTCTGCTGCTTCAATACTCAATAACGTTTCTATCGAAGCGACTATTGCAATAGTAAAGGCTACTATCCAAACTTTTGGATTCGAAATCCCAGAAAAATTGGGAGTAACTATAATCGTCTTAAATTCCTCCAGACTGGTAGGAACCGGTAAAGAAACTAAATGCTCGTTAGTAATAGCCCACGGACTTCCTGTTCTGATGAAAATCTCATTCAAAACAACACCTAAAACTACAGCAACCAATGCACCAGGAACTAATTTTAAATCCTTCAAAAAAGGGACTTTATTCCAGGAAATCAATACCGTTACAGAGATTAAAGTGATAATTATAGATCCAACCTGAATATAATCAAAAATATTTAATAAGGTTGAAAATGTATTACCTCCGTCCTTTTGCATAAAAGCTAAATCGCCTTCAAAATCGCTATCGTATCCAAAGGCATGAGGCAATTGTTTTAAAATAATTATAATTCCAATACCGGCCAGCATTCCTTCGATGACATTTGTTGGAAAATAATTAGATATACTTCCTGCTTTAAGAAATCCTAGAACTAATTGTATTAGACCTGCTATAAAAACAGCCGTCAAAAAAACATCAAATGCACCTAAATCCGTTATTGCGGTAAGAACAATTGCGGTAAGACCTGCTGCAGGGCCTGAAACACTGATGTGTGATGTACTTAAATACCCAACGACAATTCCTCCAACAATTCCTGAAATAATTCCTGAAAATAATGGAGCACCCGAAGCCATTGCAATACCCAAACACAAGGGCAAAGCTACTAAAAAAACCACTAATCCTGATGCAAAATCAGATTTAAGGGTAGCAAAAAGATTAATTTTTCTTGTCATAATACCAAACTAAAGATTGAATACAAAGAGCTGTTTTCACGTTGAAAGTATGTGAAAATTGATTTAAGAAACACTAAAACCAACACTGTCTTAAACTTGGTTGGGTGGTAGTATAAATATAGAAGAGGTAATATTATCATGCTTTGATAAATTTTCAGAAAGAATAGCACTAGAAGATAATTTTGTTGCAATAATTATTTCCAAAGAAGATTCAGAACTAAATAATACTTTAATTTCTTTGTGAACGTGTTCCTCTTCAGAAAAACTATAGAAAACAGAGATATCTGAACTTTTCTCAATCACCGCAACAATAGTTGGGGTGACAAGGAAAGCTAAAAATAGAATTAAAAATATTTTAGATATCATTTTCATTGTCGCAAAAATAGAATTTAGTTTATAATAAAAGTAACAGTTTTTATTTATTTTAAAAAAAATAAAATTCAAAAAAAAACCAGATAAAAATGCATCATTTTTATCTGGTTTTTTTTTGAATTTTAAGTGTTACAAACTTTCTTCAAGCCAGGCCTGCATCATCCAGATTGTCTTTTCTTGTTCTGAAATGAAATCACTCATCATCGCATTTGTACCTTCATCATTGATTTGTGCCGATTTGTCAAGAATTACTCTTTCAATCTTTAATAAATGAGATAGTGATGTAACAATTAAATGTACTGCTTTTTCATCATTTGAAATATTTTTACCAACTACTAATTGATTGTTTTTTATATAGTCTTCAAACGTATGGAGCGGCGTTCCACCAACAGTGAGAACTCTTTCAGCAATTAAATCAATTTTTATTTGAGAATCCGTGTATAATTGCTCAAATTTTACATGCAAATCAAAAAAACGCTTTCCTCTAATATTCCAATGAATTCCTCTTAAATTTTGATAATATACTTGGAAATTAGCTAACAAAACATTTAGTTCAGTTGCTATTAATTCTGACTCTTTTACCGGTAAACCTAAAATATTTGTTTTCATTTTAATGTTGTTTTATATTTATTTCCGTTATATGACAAATTTAGTGTAAGATTAACGAAAAACACTATAATAAAAAGTTATTGTTTTATTAAATTTGTATCAGATATAATTATAACCATGACAATTACTCAATTAAAATACGTACTTGCAGTAGCTGAACACAAGAATTTCACTCTTGCTGCAGAAAAATGTTTTGTTACTCAACCTACACTGAGTATGCAAATTCAAAAAATAGAAGAAGAATTAAGTATTCAAATATTTGACCGTACCAAAAAACCAATCCAGCTAACTGATATCGGGTATAAAATTGTAAACCAGGCAAAAAATATAGTCAATGAAGCTGATAGAATACAAGATATTGTTGAACAACAAAAAGGTTTTATAGGCGGTGAATTTAGATTAGGCATCATTCCAACAATCATGCCTACTTTATTGCCAATGTTTCTAAATAATTTTATAAAAAAATATCCAAAAGTAAAACTTATTATTGAAGAGTTAAATACCGAAGAAATTATTATTAAACTCAATAATGGACACCTGGACGCTGCAATTGCCGCAACTCCTTTGATGGAAGAAAAAATTAAAGAAATAGTCTTGTATTTCGAACCTTTTGTTGCGTACATCCCTGAAAACCACCATAATTTTCAAAAAGAAGAAATAGAAGTTTCAGATTTAAACTTGGATGAAATTTTATTATTACAAGACGGACATTGTTTTAGAGAAGGAATTTTAAACTTATGCAAGAGTACTGGTAAAAATGAAATCAACCATTTTCAAATACAAAGTGGCAGTTTTGAAACCTTGATAAAACTAGCTGATGAAGGTCTGGGAACAACGCTGCTTCCTTATTTGCATACCTTAGATTTAAAAGAAAAAGACAAGCTAAAACTTCGTCATTTTAAAGAACCTAAGCCTGCAAGAGAAGTCAGTTTGATTTTTCCTAAAAGCGAATTAAAAATTCAAATAATAGATGCACTTCGAAATACCATAACAGGAGTTGTAAAAGGAGCAATTGTTTTTCAAAATGTTCAGATAATAAGTCCCATCGCAAAAAAATAAAAAAAGGAACCGTTTATGGTTCCTTTTTTACTATGAATTTACTATTAGTAAACAGTGCTTTAGTTCCGGTTTACCAATAGTGAAATTTAATAACCACTCCCGTAATTGATCCATTTCATAGGGCAATAATGTCTTAATAGCTTTTTCTAATTCTTTGCTAAAAAGCATAACATCAAAGCTTACTCTTTCTAAAACTGATTTAGTATAATCATACATGATTTTCGACATAATTAATGAAGATTTTAGGTTAGATTTTAATTGAAAGTGATGTAAAAATACATTTTTTACAACTAGAACATAGTTATTTAACGTAGTTTTTAGTTTTTTTATTTTTCGTACTACTTTTGATCAAAAATATAATATATTATTGATAATAAGCCACTTAACAAACATTTATTTTTTAGTAGCTCTGAACATTTCTCTTTTTCCTGGTGGTCCGGCTAATTTTTCAACCGTAAAACCTACTTCTAACATGCTCCTTTTTACAACTCCTCTGGCTGCATAAGTCACTAAAACTCCATTACTTTTCAGTGCTGTATGCATTCTTTTAAAAATATCCGTACTCCATAATTCAGGCTGCACTCTGTAACCAAAAGCATCAAAGTAAATCAAATCAAATGTGTTATTGTCGTCAATTACTTCAAAAAACTGCTTTCTTTTAGTCAACAAAAAATCATTACTAAGCGCTATTTTCTCTCCCCAGACACTTTGATGCATTGCTATAAAAATGTCACTTTCTTGAGCAGCATTCAACTCTGTAACATAATTCATACATAAAACTTCGTCAGGAGATATAGGATATGCCTCTACGCCAACATAATCGATAGACTGATTCATTTTTTTTGCTTCTAATAAGGTAATAAAAGCATTCAATCCGGTACCAAAACCAATTTCTAAAATAGAAACCGCTTTATTTTGAAATAAGGAAAGTCCGTTTTTAATAAAGACATGTTGCGCTTCCTGAATGGCTCCATGTTTAGAATGATAACACTCATCCCATTCCTCTATTCGTATGGTTGTGGAACCATCAAGTGTTTGTATTATTTCTCTTTTCAAAATTATTATTTGAGGTTATTTGAAGTTTTATAATTATATGAGCAGTCCAAATTTAATCAAAACTAAAATGATTGTCCTAAATAAAGTACATTTATTATGCAAATCCCATAAAATTGATGCTGATTTTTTCTGTTTTTTCAAAAATAAATAAATCGTACGTAAAGGCTATAATTAATGGTGTTTTGTCAAGTATTTTAGTGATTTTTATTTAATTTTGCAATTATTAAAGTTCTTTTTGCATAATCAAGATTTTAATACCCAATTGTAGTAACATATAAAAATAAACAATACATTATCATGAGTACAACTCAAACTAGCAAAATTGAAATAATTAAAGCACCCACTTCAAAAATAAATGAAGTTGATTTTAAAAGTTTAAGCTTTGGATCTGTTTTTTCAGATCATTTATTTGAATGTGATTTTAAAAATGGGGAATGGCAACAACCAGTCATTAAGCCTTACGCACCTTTTTTGTTAGATCCATCGTCAAGAGTTTTTCATTATGGTCAAGCTATTTTTGAAGGTATGAAAGCGTACAAAGATGAGAACAATGACGTTTGGCTTTTTAGACCCGATCAAAACTACAGCCGTTTCAACACCTCTGCTGTTAGGATGGCTATGCCGGAAGTTCCAGAAGATATATTCCTGAATGGTTTAAATCAATTGCTGCAATTAGACGAAGCATGGATAAAAAAAGGAAAAGGAAATGCCTTATATATCAGACCCTTTATGATTGCAACAGGTACCGGAGTAATTGCAAACCCATCAAATGAATATAAGTTCATGATTATTTTATCGCCTGTTTCCTCTTATTATTCAGGTGATGTAAAAGTAATAATTGCGGAGCATTACAGCAGGGCGGCTAATGGTGGAATTGGAGCTGCAAAAGCAGCCGGAAATTATGCAGCCCAATTTTATCCAACTACTTTAGCGAATAAAGAAGGCTTTCAACAAATAATCTGGACTGATGATGCCACACACACAAAATTAGAAGAAGCCGGTACGATGAATGTGTTTTTTAGAATAAATGACACATTATTAACGGCTCCTGTAAGTGAAAGAATACTTGATGGTGTTACTCGAAAAACACTGATTGATTTAGCAAGGAGTGAAGGTATAAATGTAGAAATTCGTTCAGTTTTAGTATCTGAACTTGTTGAGGCATTTAAAAACGAAACTTTAAAAGAAATTTTTGGTGCAGGAACAGCTGCTGTGGTAAGTCCCATTTCAGGATTCTCCTATCAGGATGTGTATCATGAATTACCAAAAATTGAAAACACAATGGCTTTGCAACTGAAAACTAAATTAGAAAATATCCAAAATAAATTAGATGCGGATCCTTTTGGCTGGACTGTTAAAGTATAATTCAAAGATTTAAAAATTAAAAAAAAGCGATTTTCAGTGTGAAAATCGCTTTTTTATATCATACACATCATCAAAGAATTTCTGAAATTTCTACCTCTATTTACCAATTATTATAGAGAAATCAGGCTTGAAATAATTTGGCCCTTTCATGACCTTACCATCTTCACGGTAAATAGGCTCCCCATCCTGACCCAACTTACTCATATTACTACGTTGAATTTCATCAAAAACGGCTTCTATTTTGTCTTGCAGCCCATGCTCAATAATCGTTCCGCATAAAATGTACATCATATCGCCTAATGCATCGGCAATTTCTATTAAATCATTATTCTGAACAGCCTCTAAATATTCTTCATTCTCTTCTTTCATCAAATTGAAACGAAGGATATGTTTGGTTTCAGCTAAGCCGGCTATTGGAGTTTCGCTATGCCCAATTTTGAAAGCGGTATGGAATTCTTTGACGGCATTAATTTGTTTTTGCATAATTTAAATTTTATTAAATGAAAATACAAATTAGCAAACTATTATTAAACAAATAGCTAAATTTGTCAAAAATAATATAAAGTATGTTTAGTCAGGGACAATTCATTTTTGCCGGCTTTTTTTTTGTTGCATTCAGTATTGCAATGATTTATGCCTACCGAAAAGATTTAGCGTTACACCGAAAATTTTATAAAGGAAATTATAAAATTTTAATTGGGTTTGGAGTTTTTATTGGCATTTTATTTTTGATAAAAGTCTTTTTCAAACGTTAGTTTTTTTTAAATGTCTTCTGAAAAGAGGACTTTTTTTAATTTGTTCTTTTCTTATTTTAAAAACAAATCCTAATTGCTAATTAGTGCAAGGTGCCAAATAGTGCTACCTGAACATGTCCCCTATAAATTTTATTCTAGAAATCATTCTCCTAAAGTATTCCTTTCGTAAAACAACTATTTAATTAAAACATTCAAGTCGCGTTTTTTTATTTAACACTTTTGGCGACTTGTAAATTAAATTTTTAACTTTACAAAAATTAATACAATTAGATATCATGAGGATTATAAAATATTTATTTCTTTTGTTGCTGCTTAGTTTAGTGGCTTTATCCATTTTTGTAGCTACACAAAAAGGGGAATTCACTGTACAAAGAAGTCATATTATTAATTCTCCTAAATCAACGGTATTTAATTTTGTTAATGATTATAAAAATTGGCAGGATTTTGGTGCCTGGATCGTTGAAGATCCTGAAATTATAATCACCTATCCTAAAAACACTGTAGGAAAGGGAGCTTCCTTCACTTGGGAAGGAAAAGAAGTCAAAGGGGATATGCAAACGGTTTTTGTAAAAGAAAATGAAAGTATTTCTCAAAAAATAAATTACAACGGAGGGGTATCATCCGTTTTCTTGAGTTTAAAAGACACGGTTGGCGGAACAAAGGTCACCTGGAAAACCACCGGGAAAATGAGTTTCGTTATGAAGATCACTGCTGCGTTAAACGGCGGTATCGATACAGTTATAGGTGCCATGCAGGAAAAAAGCTTGGCTAATCTAGACAAAACACTAGTTTACGAGATAAATACCCATCAAATAAAGGTAAAAGGTGTGGTAAAAAAACTAGCAACTTTTTATTTGCACCAAACTTTTACAAGCAAAATTTCAAATATCACTAAAAATGCCCGAATCGTTTTTCCAAAAATCATTCTTTTTTGTGAACAAAACAATATAGAATTGAATGGAAAGCCTTTTATTATTTATCACACTTACGATCCAGTAAATGGATTGAGTAGATTGTCTTTTTGTATCCCTATAAAAAATCAAATTTTAACCAGTTCAGGCAGTGATATTTTATCCGGTAAACTCGAACCTTTCGAAGCCTTGAAAACAACCTTAACCGGTGATTATTCACACATAAAAAAAGCGCTAGATAAAACAACAGCGTACAGCAATGCTAACAAAATAAGTATTGACACTAAATTTTCACACCTAGAGAACTATACCATCGGCAAAGCGGAAATAAAAAATCCATCAAAGTGGATTACTGACATTTACTTTCCAATAAAACCAAAAGTAATTCCTGCTAAAGTCTTTGCTCCAGCAGCAATCAATAAACCTCCAGCGGTAAAAACACCGGAACCTGCACAAAAAAAGGAAGAAGAACAATCTGAATTTTAATATTATCTTTCCACCGAATTAAACCTTTTTGATAAAGAGTATTCTAAATTCATAAATAAAAAATTTGCAAGACGAACAGGAATATATAAATAACTTGTTGAACTCGAAAACACAAAATCAAGCGTTCCAGCAGTTGTTACAAGAGTATCAAAGACCGTTATACAATCACATTCGTAACATTGTTTTAAATCACGATGACGCAGATGATATCTTGCAAAATACTTTTATCAAAATATTTCAAAATTTAAAAAATTTTAAAGGAGACAGTAAACTCTTCTCTTGGATGTATCGTATTGCTACTAATGAAGCATTGACTTTTTTGAAACAAAAATCAAAAATCAATACGGTATCGTCTGAAATTTTACAAAGTAAAACTATTGATAATCTCGAAGCTGATGTGTTTTTTGATGGAAACGAAATTCAACTAAAATTACAAAAAGCAATTGCTTTATTACCTGAAAAACAACAGTTAGTTTTTAAAATGAAATATTTTGAAGAACTAAAATACGAGGAAATATCTCTTATTTTAGGCACCTCAGTTGGAGGATTAAAAGCTTCCTATCACCTTGCTGTAAAAAAAATAGAAGCATTTGTATCTACTAATTAAACCTTTTTGCAATACCACTGTCTAATGAATAGTATGAAAACATTTAAATTAGAAAACGAGCCCAAAATTGAGACTGGATTTAAGATCCCTGACCATTATTTTGAAAATTTTTCAGCAAAAATGATGAAGCAATTACCCATAGAGGAGCCAAAAGTAATTTCTATTTTTCAAAAAAGAAAAAACAGGATTCTAATGGTTGCAGCAATTTTAGTAATAGCCCTGATGATTCCTGTTTTAAGCCCGTCAGCAAGCAACCCTAACGAAATAGACACGCTCACTCTGGAAAATTATTTAACCTATCAATCGAGTGTAAACCCTTATGATTTAATAAGTGAATTAGAAACCGAAGATATCAATAATATTAAAGCAGATAATGAAGTTTTAGAAGATGAAGCTATAGAGGATCATTTATCCGAAAATGCTAATCTGGAGCATCTTCTTTTAGAATAAAAAACGCGTTCACCGATTACAATAAATAAAACAAAAATGAAATATAAAAAAATATTCCCAATACTGTTGCTACTTCTTTCCTTTAATTTTTATGGTCAACATGAAAACATGAAAGAGAAAAAAGAACAAATTAAAGCTTTGAAAGTAGCCTTTTTGACGACTGAGTTAAACTTGACCACTAGTGAAGCCGAAAAATTCTGGCCTATTTACAACCTGTTTGATGACAAACAATTTGAATTAAGACATCAGAAAATGAAAAGTTTCATGAGAAGAATGAATGATGGATCTTTAGATCAAATCACGGAGAAAGAAGCCAATTCATTTTTAGTTCAAATAGAAGAAACCGAAGAAGAATTGTTTTTTTTACGGAAGAAATTTGTTCAAAATTTGAGAGAAATATTTCCATCTGTAAAAATTTTAAAACTTAAAAAAGCAGAGGAAGACTTCAATAGAAAGCTGTTGCAACAATACCGCAACAAAGCGCATAAAAAATAACATCTTTTTTTATTAGTTCGATAAAACATCCTAAACACAAGTAAAAACTTGAGCTTAGGATGTTTTTGTTATTTAAAATTGATCCGAATCATTTTATTTTTCCCTGCAGCAACAGCCGTTTTTTTATCTATGAACCGGAGCGTATTAAGACTTTTATCCTTTGCTATTTGTTGCCATGATTCACCACCATCCGAGGAGTAATAAACCCCTGAAGTCCCCACAGTAACGAGTTTCTTACCATTGCTTTCAGGAATATATTGCACACAGGAAGCATACCCAAATCCTTGATTCTCAGCAATAAGCCCCCATGTTTTCCCACCATCCGCAGTACGGGCTTTATTGGAAAAATTCTGGTTTTGATCTTCATAATCCCCTCCTGCTACAAAACCGATTTTTGCATCATAAAAATCGGCAGTAAAAATTCCGGTCATTGCCTTTCCTTGTGCCATTGGAGTTTCAAAAACGGTCCAACTCTTTCCTTTATCAGGAGAATAAAAAACCCTTGCTTTTTTTCCACCAGAAACAATCCAAGTATTATTCCCTTTAATTACAATATTAGTATTGCTTGCCGCAAAAGCAGCTTCGCCTTGCATCACTTTTGGTAATTTATCGCACGGAATTTTATTCCATGATCGGCCTCCATCGCGCGTTGTAATAATATTAAGACAATCAGCGATTGGATCTCCCATAGCAATACCTTCTGTATCGTCCCAAAATTGCATACTATCATAAAAGACCTTCTCATGGCTTTCCTGATATACTATTTGTGAATCCTTTTCCTCTTTTGAAATTTGATACAACACTGCAGGATTTGCCACATTGAGAATAAAAATATGATTGGCTGTTTGAGCGATACTCCTAAAATCAAGTATCAAAGAATCCTTGGTGATTTTGTGCTCTATTTTTTGATTGGTATCTAAATTATATAACCCGTATCTACCTTTATCAGCAGCATACCAGATTTTGTTTTTATCAATTTGAATCGCTCTGATACTTATTTGATCTTGAAATAAGGTATCAATTTCAACGGACTGAAAACTAACGTTATGTAACTTTTCCGACTTATAAACACTTGTTTTACAGGATACAAATCCATTTAAAACCAACAGCACTAAAAAAATATTTTTCATTTTTGTACATTTTAAGGCTAATTTACAATTAATAATATAAATACAAATAGCACCCAAATTATATTGGCACAGTAATTGGATATTGAAAAAAAGGAAAAACTTAATCCAATTAATTATGAAAACGAAACTATTACTATTGAGTCTGTTGACCGCTGTTTTCGCAACACAAATACAGGCACAAAACAGAACATACGTAAATGCTGTGAATGCCGAAATCAGTGATAATCTTGATCTGAGAGCTGTTGCTGATATCTTTGGTGATTCTAGAGACCTGCAGGATTTTGAAAGACGCCTTAATGATCCTGAGCTGCAAATATCAAATTTAGATTTGAATAATGATAATGAAGTTGACTATTTACGGATTATTGAAACGGTAGAAAACAGAACCCATCTAATCATCGTTCAGTCAGTGATTGATGAAGATATCTACCAAGATGTTGCAACAATTGATGTTGAGAAAGACAGAAACAATAAAATTCATGTACAAATAGTTGGTAATGAATTTATGTATGGACAAAATTACATTTATGAGCCAGTTTATTACAGTACTCCAGTAATTTATGCATCCTTCTGGTCTACTAATTACCGCCCTTACTATTCCACTTGGAATTGGAATTATTATCCGTCCTATTATTATGCTTGGAATCCATTTCCCGTTTTTAGATACATAAATAACATAAACATTAATTTGAATATCAACAACAATTATAACTATGTCAATAACCGTAGAAGTAATCGTGCAGTAGTTTTACACAATTCAAGACGTTCAAACGGATATGAAAGACAACATCCAAATGCGTCTTTTTCCAGAAGAAATAGTACTGTAAATAACCGCCATGAATTAGATCAAAGAAGAGTATCCAGAAATGAAACCGGTTATTCTAATAGAAGAGCAATAGTGCAAAGAGAATATTCTCAAAATAGAACAAGTCCTTCAAGACAAGCAGCACCGCAAAGAGCTGAATCTTCCAGAGAATATTCTCAAAACAGAACAAGTCCTTCAAGACAACCAGCACCGCAAAGAGCTGAATCATCCAGAGAATATTCTCAAAACAGAACAAGTCCTTCAAGACAACCAGCACCGCAAAGAGCTCAATCGTCCAGAGAATATTCTCAAAACAGAACAAGTCCTTCCAGGCAAGCAGCACCGCAAAGAGCGGAATCTCAAAACAGAGGCAACACATCAAGAGCATCAGGTCCTCAGAGAACGGAATCTCAAAGAGGCAATTCTTCTTCAAAAAATGAAAATAGAAGCTCCTAAAAATCTTAAATACAAAAAAAGAAACACGGCTCCCTAAACCGTGTTTCTTTTTTATCGGATAAAAAGCGCTAATTTATTTTAAAAGTGTAAATTTGAAAAGTTTTTTAAAAATCACACATGAGCGTATCGCACAAAGACCTGCACAGTAAATGGACATTAGGAGGTTTATTAATTTCATTAGGAATAATTTACGGTGACATAGGAACTTCACCATTGTATGTAATGAAAGCCATACTTGGCACCCACATTATTAATTCGGATATTGTCTTAGGTGGAATATCGTGTGTTTTTTGGACCCTTACACTGCAAACCACAATCAAATACGTACTAATCACGTTAAGCGCTGATAATCATGGCGAAGGCGGAATTTTTGCTTTATATGCTTTGGTCAAAAAAACAAAAATTCAGTGGTTGATTGTCCCGGCTATAATCGGAGGAAGTGCTTTATTAGCTGACGGAATCATAACGCCACCCATCTCCGTATCTTCAGCAGTTGAAGGAATAAGAACGTACTATCCAGAAATCAATACCATTCCAATTGTAATAAGTATTCTTTTTGTACTTTTTTCTATCCAGCAATTCGGCACCAAGTTAGTCGGTAAATTTTTTGCTCCAATGATGCTTATTTGGTTTGGGATGCTAGCGATACTTGGAATCGCACAAATTTCACAACACACCGAAGTTTTAAAAGCAATCAATCCTTACTACGCCTATCATTTATTGACCATCCATCCAGAAGGTTTTTTTGTTTTAGGTTTTGTATTTCTGTGTACAACAGGAGCTGAAGCATTATACTCAGACATGGGACATTGCGGACGAAAAAACATCCGAATTAGCTGGATTTTCGTAAAAACTGCATTAGTGTTGAATTATTTTGGACAAGCCGCCTATTTAATTCGCCACGAAGGAGAGACATTACAAACTTTAGGAGGAAAAAATGGAAACCCATTCTATCTCATCATGCCGGACTGGTTTCAGCCTATAGGAATTATAATTGCTACTCTAGCAGCTGTTATTGCCTCACAAGCCTTAATCAGCGGGTCATTTACATTGATAAATGAAGCAATGCGATTGAATTTTTGGCCAAAAGTAAAAATAAAATATCCTACAGAATTAAAAGGACAATTATACATTCCGTCTACAAACTGGTTATTATTTATTGGTTGCGTTGGAATTGTACTGCACTTTGAAGAATCCAGTAATATGGAGCATGCTTATGGACTGGCGATCATTTTGTGTATGATAATGACCACTATTTTACTGAATTTTTACCTGATAATGAAAAGAGTGAAATTATATTTTATAGTTCCATTGATTACTATTTATCTAATAATCGAATTTAGTTTCCTCGCAGCTAATGTTACGAAGTTTGCTGAAGGTGGCTATGTAACGCTTTTTATAGCAATCACTTTAATAGGTATAATGACTATTTGGTACCTGGCCAAAAAAATTAACAAAAGTTACACCAAAATTGTTAAAATTGAGGACTACAAAAAAGTACTAGTGGAGTTAAGTGCTGATTTATCCATTCCTAAATACGCAACACATTTAGTATATATGACTAATGCCGGTAGAATTGACGAGATCGAAGAAAAAGTAATGTATTCCATCTTACAAAAAAGACCCAAAAGAGCTGATATTTATTGGTTTGTTCACGTGAATATATTGACTGAACCTTATAAAACCGAATATAAAGTAACTGAAATTGTCAAAGATGATTTGTATCGTGTAGACTTTAATCTTGGTTTTAGAGAACCTACAAAAATAAATCTGATGTTTAGAGAGGTAATCCGGGATATGGTGCAAAAAGGAGAAGTAGATATAACCAGCCGCTACGAATCTTTGAATAAAAATAATATCATAGGTGATTTCAAATTTGTATTATCCGAAAAATTCCTTTCCAATGACAGTGATTTACGTTGGCACGAAAAAATAATTATGAACTCCTATTTCTTCATTAAAAAATTAAGTTTATCTGAAGAAAGAGCCTTTGGTTTGGATAGCAGTTCCGTAAAAGTGGAACAATTTCCAATGGTGCTCCATGCTCCTGAGAACATTGGACTGACAAGAGTAAAATAATTCTTTCTGTTTTTTTAATCCTCCAAGAAACACTGTAATAATACAGTGTTTTTTTATGTCGAAAAATTTAAAAACAACATTCATTATTTAAAATATAACATTCAATCAATTAATAGTACCTTTGCACCTCAATTATTTAAAATGAGATTACACAGAAATTTAGTTTACACAACAATAGACGCTTTGAACGCCATTTTTAACGAAGGAGAATATGCGGATAAAGTAGTTGCCCGATCTTTAAAAAAAGACAAACGTTGGGGAAGTTCTGATAGAAAGTTTGTTGCCGAAACCATCTACGAAATTGTGCGTTGGAAAAGATTATACGCAGAAATAGCCGAAGTAAAAGAGCCCTTTGACAGAGACAATCTTTGGAGAATGTTTTCTGTTTGGGCTGTATTAAGAGGCTATCCTATTCCGGATTGGCGCCAGCTGGAAGGCACTCCAGAACGAAAAATAAAAGGGCGTTTTGACGAACTTTCAAAAGTGAGAGCTTTAAAAGAATCTATTCCGGACTGGATGGACGAATTAGGAGTTAAGGAACTAGGCGAAAAAGTTTGGGCAACTGAAATTACAGCTCAAAACCAGCCTGCTAAAGTAATCTTAAGGGTAAATACGCTAAAGACAACCAGAGAAGCGCTGCGTGCTATTTTAATGGATTTAAACATTGAAACAGAAACGTTAAAAAATCAACCAGATGCTTTGGTTTTAAAAGAAAGAGCCAATGTTTTCTTGACTGATGCTTTCAAACAAGGTTTCTTTGAAGTTCAGGATGCCAACTCCCAATTAGTGGCTGCTTTTCTTGATGTAAAACCAGGAATGCGTATTGTGGATACCTGCGCAGGTGCTGGTGGAAAAACGTTGCACATTGCTTCTTTGATGGAAAATAAAGGACAATTAATTGCTATGGATTTGTATGAAAGCAAATTAAAGCAATTAAAAATCAGAGCCAAAAGAGACGGCGCTTTCAATATTGAATACCGAATTATTGACTCTACAAAAATCATCAAAAAATTACACGAAAAAGCAGACCGTGTTTTGATTGACGCACCCTGTAGTGGTTTAGGCGTTCTGAAAAGAAATCCGGACGCTAAATGGAAATTGAAACCGGAATTCATCGACAACATCCGTAAGGTACAATCGGAAGTTTTAGAAAGCTATTCTAAAATTGTAAAACCTGGTGGAAAATTAGTGTATGCTACTTGTTCTATACTACCCTCCGAAAATCAAGATCAAATTGCTCGTTTCCTGACAACTGACATTGGAAAACAATTCAATTTTATTAAAGACCAAAAAATATTGGCTTCAGAGTCAGGTTTTGATGGATTTTATATGGCTTTATTAGAACGTAAAGAAAGCTCAGAACAGAAAGAAAAAAGAGTACAAAAAGAAATAATATAGTATCTAGATTTAAGATTCTAGAATTCAAAAAAAAATCCTCGAATAAATCGAGGATTTTTTTATGTGTTATCTGTTTTGTTTATTCTATTCTCTTTTAATATCCCTAATCATTCATTGAGATTAAAAACTCTTCATTATTCTTGGTTTTCTTGAAACGATCATTGATAAAATCCATCGCCTCTACTGGGTTCATATCCGAAAGGTATTTTCTCATGATCCACATTCTTTGCAATGTTTTTTGATCTAATAACATATCGTCACGTCTTGTACTAGAAGAAGTCAAATCGATAGCTGGGAAAATACGTTTATTAGCAATTTTTCTATCTAATTGCAATTCCATATTACCAGTACCTTTAAATTCTTCAAAAATAACTTCGTCCATTTTCGAGCCGGTTTCAGTCAATGCAGTAGCAATGATACTCAACGAACCCCCATTTTCTACATTACGGGCAGCTCCAAAGAAACGTTTTGGTTTTTGCAATGCATTTGCATCCACACCACCACTTAACACCTTACCTGAAGCAGGCTGAACCGTATTATACGCTCTGGCCAAACGTGTAATGGAATCCAATAGAATCACTACATCGTGACCACATTCAACCAATCTTTTTGCTTTCTCAAGAACGATATTCGCAATTTTAACATGCTCTTGTGGTTCTCTGTCAAATGTAGAAGCAATTACTTCACCACGCACACTACGTTGCATATCCGTAACCTCTTCCGGGCGTTCATCGATCAATAAAACAATCAAATATACTTCAGGATGATTGGCCGCAATAGCATTGGCAATTTCCTTCAACAACATGGTTTTACCTGTTTTTGGCTGCGCCACAATCATTCCGCGTTGTCCTTTTCCTATTGGTGAAAACAGATCGATAATTCGTGTTGAAATCGTACTTTGTTTTTCTGCCAATTTGAATTTTTCTGATGGAAAAACAGGCGTTAAATGTTCGAATGAAACTCTGTCGCGAACCACTTGAGGATCGTGTCCATTTATTTTTAAAACCCGAACTAATGGAAAAAATTTCTCTCCTTCTTTTGGTGGGCGAACTACACCTTTTACAGTATCTCCGGTTTTAAGACCGAACAATCTGATTTGAGAAGTCGACAAATAAATATCATCCGGCGACGCTAAATAGTTGTAATCCGAAGAACGCAAGAAACCATAGCCGTCCGGCATCATTTCCAGCACACCTTCGCTTTCTATAATTCCATCAAATTCAAAATCAGAAGCAGCAAAATTATTTTTTTTGTTTTTGAAGTTTGGATTTTGATTCCCATTTCCATTTTGACTTGGATTAGGATTTTGTTTGTGTAATTGGTTTGGATTTATTTTTTTAACCGGAGCTGAAACTTCTTCTTTCTCCTGTGCTGTGATTTCTGCATCAGTCTCTTTTGCTGTTTCTTTGCCTTCTTCTTTATCCTTTTTTAAAGCAATTTTTTTCTCGTACGCTGACTTATTAAACTTAATCACCTTTCCTATTTTTTTAGCTCCGGATTCAAGTTCCTGAACAGAAGAGGAATCGTCGTCTTTGTCAACTGGCAATATTTCAACAGAATGGTCTTCAACGGAAACAGAAGATGCTGTCAAATTTTCTTCGGTTTCAAAAAATGAATTTTTCATCGTTTTTTGAATAGCAACTTTTTTTACAGGCAGTATTCTGGTTCTTTTTGGTTTATCCTCTTCCAGATTACTATTGGTTTTTGTCTCTAATGTTAAATCAACGTTAGCCTCTTGATGCGCTAAAATCTGACTGATTAAAGTCTCTTTTTTTACACCGTTAAATTTTATGGTTTTAGCTGATTTAGCTATTTCTTGAAGCTCAGAAAGCTTCATTTCTTTTAATGCAGAAATATTAAACATGAATGTTCTAGGAGTTTAATTAATTTTGAAAATAATGTAAAAGATAGGTAGTAAACATTAAAATGAATCAACCGCAGTATGAAGTGCTTACGGTATTATGATGCAATATTACGAATAAAATTTAATGATACAATAGTATTTATAAAAAAGAAAATATATTTTTGTGGTAGATATTTAACAAATGATACAAAGAATTCAAACCATTTATTTACTACTCGTATTTGTAGTAACAGGTATTTTACTGTTTTTTATTCCATTATGGACAATGGATACCGGTAAGGCATTTTATTTTATGCAAAGTCAAGTGTATACTATACTATTGGGATTGAGTACTACGTTGACTTTATTTAGTATTGTTTCCTATAAAAAAAGACAAAATCAGTTTGTTATTGGCAGATTGAATATCATATTAAATTTGATTTTATTAGGATTGTTTGTATATCGTTCACTAAATCTATCTGGAGAAACACCTGCTGTTTCGGAGAAAGGTATTGGGATGTTTCTTCCTGTAGCTGCTATCGTATTATTGGTTTTGGCCAATAAGGCAATCAAAAAGGATGAGGATCTTGTAAAATCTGTGGACAGATTGAGGTAAACCTATAAATTTTAGTTTATTAGTGCGAAGGAAACCCGAATGTAACAATTCGGGTTTTTTTTATATCTGCAATGCAATAAAAACCTTATAATTTAAAATTTAGCTGAATATTTTTTATAAATTTGGAAATGATAAATACAACATGGTAAAAAAAATACGGATTCATCTTGCTGATGACCATCAAATTCTTATTGATGGAATTAGAACTTTATTACACACAATCCCTACATTTGAAGTAGTGGGATATTCCTTAAACGGCACTAATATTTATGAGGAAGTCACTAATAATAAAGCGGACATTCTTATTTTAGACATTAACATGCCGGAAAAAGACGGCATTGAGGTCCTCAAAGAATTTGCTAAAAAAGGATTTCCATGTAAGATTATCATTTTGTCCAGTTATGATGACTTACGAATAATAAAAGAGGTCATGAAGTTAGGCTGCAGCAGTTACTTAACTAAGAAATGTGCCGGAGAAAATATAGTTGAAGCCATTCTAGCGGTTACTAATGGTGAAGAATATTTTAGTAAATCTGTTAGAGAAAAAATATTTAGTACTGTAACTAAAGACAATCCAAAACTAAACAAACAAGTCCCAAGTCCAAATTCACTTTTAACCGAAAGAGAACTGGAAATCATAATCCTGATTTCATTAGAATATAGCGGCAAAGAAATCAGTGATCAATTATTTATTAGTGTTAATACCGTAGAGACCCATCGCAAAAACATAATGAAAAAACTCAGCGCAAAAAACTCTATAAGCCTAGTGAAATATGCCCTTAAAAATAAATTAATCAAATCCTGAATGGATTTAGATGAAACTTAAATGCTGTTTTTTTAATTAAAAAAAAGAAAACCAACCAATTTAATCCTGATTTAAAGTCAGTTTATTTTGAAAAATAAGGTGGATTTAAAAAACCAGAAATAACCAATCTATTCAATTATTTATGCCTCAGAAACAAATTGCTATAGTCTTAGTTTTACTATTAAACCTCACTGGTAGTTTTGTTTGTGCTCAAAAGAAAGAAACTCCAAAAAAGGAAGCTCTAACATTAGCAAAAGAAGCTAATCAGCATATGAAAGCTGGTAATTACGAGAAGTCCTTAATACAATCGAGACTTGCTTTGAGCCAAGCAATCAAAATCAAGGACAACAACCTGATAGCAAGAGCTTATAATACCATTGCTGCTAATTTTGATCAATTATCGGAATCTGACAAAGCTTTTTTCTACTACAACAAAGGACTGGAATACGCTAATAAAACTAATAATGATGTTTTAAAAAATTGGTTAAACAATAATTTAGGAAATATCTATTGCTTTGATAAAAAACAATATGAAAAAGGAATTTATTATTATAAAAAATCACTGCATTACAGCACTAAAACAAAAGATTCAGCACAAATTATATTTACAAAACTCAATTTGACGTGGGCCTATTTCGACAATGATCGCTATCAAGAAGGGCTTCCCTATTTAAACTACATCAACAAACACCACAAAAAACATGGAGACGAGTCTACAATTGTAGCTTTAAATATGCTCAACGGCATGTATCATAGCCATACAAACAACACTAAAAAAGCCCATTATTTTTTCCAAAAAGCAATTGAAAAAGGAATTAAAGGAACTGAAAAATCTGATTTATCATATTCCCACCTAGAGTTTTCTAAATTTTTATTGAAAAACAATGATTATAAAAATGCCTATAAAAATTTAATCCGATATAATACAATTACTGAGGAACTAAACGACCAAGAAAAACACAATAAAGCGAATGTTGCTGGCATAAACCTTGAAATTGATGAGTACAAAAGAGAAATCGACAAGATCGAAACAGAATATAAAACAAAACAACTTTTTTTACTGCAAGAACAATCCAGAAATAAAAAAATTGTGATTGTACTAATTGCTGTTCTACTGCTATTTTTCATCCTTTTTTACTTCTATTCTCAAAACACACAACTAAAACAAAAAAACAAACTAAAGGACTTACAAAGCAAAGTTCAGGAAAACATGATCAACGCATCCATTAACGGACAAGAATTAGAACGAAAAAAAATTGCGGCATTTTTGCATGATAACATTAGTGCTTTACTTTCATCAGCAGGACTACATCTTCATGCGTATACCTCTAAAAATCAATATTCAGCACAAGAAATCATAAAAACTAAGGCTATTCTTGAAGAAGCACACGATCAAGTACGGGATTTATCCCACGAACTGATGCCTTCGCTTTTAGCCCGTTTTGGATTATTTGATGCATTAGACGATTTGTGTGAAAAAAACTCCAATTCCATTCTGTACTTTGAATACGCAAGTTCCGTAGATCGAAAAACCCGTTATGATGAAGATTTCGAAATTAAAATTTATTTCATAATTATGGAAATCCTCAACAATACCATAAAACATAGTCAGGCAACACGTTCAGAATTAAGCATTCACGAAGATAATGATTTTCTGAATGTCAATGTTATGGATAATGGACAAGGTTTTGATTCTAGTAAATTTCATATCCTTGAAGGTTTTGGCATCAACCAAATCAAAGCCCGTATCAATAATCTTAAAGGAACTATTGTCATAAACTCCAAAATAGGTTTCGGTACAACCATAAAAATAATAGTACCCATCACCTATCAAAAAAAAATAATCAGACCCGTTTTTCAATCTCAATAATTTCCAAATCTTTGATTTTATCTCCTTCAATCACAAAACGCAACATCGTTCGCACCTGATGAAAACCACTTTTTCCCGCCGCACCAGGATTCATGTGTAATAAATTATGTTTTTTATCGAATATGACTTTTAGAATGTGAGAATGTCCACAAATAAATAATTTTGGCGGATTGGCTTCCAACTCCGCTTTAATATTGGGATTGTATTTCCCCGGATAACCACCAATATGCGTAATCCAAACATCAACGCCTTCACACATAAAACGGTTGTGTAACGGAAATTCCAGTCGCGCCGTTGCATCATCAATATTTCCATACACGCAGCGCAACGGTTTCAGCTTTTGTATCGCATCAGTCACGGCCAAATCGCCTATATCACCCGCATGCCAAACTTCGTCAGCCAATGCAACATATTTCAAAATGGTATCATCAATATGACTGTGCGTGTCAGAAAGCAAAAGTATTTTTTTCATATTTATAGTGTCATTACGAGGTACGAAGTAATCTGAAGCAATTTGCTTCGCCAGTTCGCTTCGCTCGTGTCCAGCTATCCGTTTCAATCTTTATTGTTTTTAAAGAAAAAACAATAAAGGATTCCCACTGCAAATGTTTACATTCACTGAACTCCTATGAAAATAAAAGTTTAGTGAAGTAATCTGGGCTACGATTTTGTGGTAAAAATAAACATTCGAATTCCAAATAAAAAATCAAATCGAAACTTAACAAACTTTGCACCTTGGCAACTTCGTGGCAAAAAAATTAATAAGTATCTTTGTGGCTTCAAAAAAATTCACTTGAGATATTTTATCAAATTAGCATACAGCGGAACCCATTATCACGGCTGGCAATACCAACCCAATGCTGCCTCTGTTCAGGAAACGATGAACAAAGCGTTTTCGGTGCTATTGAACACAACCGTCAATCTTATGGGCGCCGGTAGAACGGATACCGGGGTTCACGCCAAAGAAATGTATGCCCATTTTGATTTTGAAACACCAATTGATATTCCAAGTTTACTGCACAAACTCAACTCCTACTTGCCCAAAGACATTGTTATTTATGACATTATACCAGTACACGATGAAGCGCACACTCGTTTTGATGCCACTAAAAGAACCTATGAATATCACATCAATACATTCAAAGATGTTTTTTTGCAAGAACAAAGTTGGTATTTCCATCAAAAATTAGATATTGATTTGATGAATGAAGCGGCGCAACTATTATTCAATCACACTGATTTTCAATGTTTTTCAAAAGTCAACACAGATGTAAATACCTTTGACTGCACTATTTTTGAAGCATATTGGACTCGCAGCACAGCTGAACAGGGCGCAGACAAACAAGAAAACAGCAATTTGATTTTTACCATTTCTGCCAACCGTTTTTTACGCAATATGGTTCGTTCCATTGTGGGAACATTAGTAAATATAGGATTACACAAGAGTACACTGGCTGATTTTACTGCCATCATAGAAAGTAAAAACCGAGATAAAGCTGGTTTTTCGGTTCCGGCACATGGTTTGTATTTAACCAAAATAGATTACGATTACATTACGCAATAGCCCTGATAGTAGTGAAAATCCTTTTATGTTTTTCTTTAAAAACATAAAAGATTGCAACGAATAGCAGGAAACAGCTCCAAAAAACATGAAAGCAAAAGCATTTGATACTAGATTATTCAAACGAATATTAAAATTTACTAAACCCTATCAATGGCGTTTTAACGGAGTGATTATTTTTGCCGTTTCGCTATCAGTATTTGCGGCATTGCGCCCGTATTTATTGAAACAAACTGTAGATGGTTACATTTCGACCCAAGACCAACAGGGATTATTATTGTATGTGATCCTGATGGGAATTGTACTATTGCTGGAGGTATTCTCGCAGTTTTACTTTGTGTATTGGGCAAACTGGCTCGGTCAAGATATTGTAAAAGACATTCGGACAAAACTGTTTCAACACATTTTGAGTTTCCGAATGAAATATTTTGATCACGTTCCCGTAGGACAGCTCGTGACACGCTCGGTTTCGGATATAGAATCCATTGCTCGTATTTTCAGTCAGGGTTTGTTTATGATTATCAGTGACTTGATGAAAATGTTCGTAGTACTGATTTTCATGTTTTACATGAACTGGAAACTGACTTGGATCGTAATTATTGCAATGCCCATTCTGGTTTATTTTACCCGAATTTTTCAGCGTAAAATGCAAGTCGCTTTTGAAGAAGTGCGAAATCAAATCGCTAACATGAACTCGTTTGTTCAGGAACGTGTGACAGGAATGAAGATTGTACAACTCTTTAATCGTGAAAAAATTGAATACAACAAATTCAAAAACATAAATGACAAGCACAAAAAAGCGTGGATAAAAACCATTCTGTATAACTCCATATTTTTCCCTATTGCAGATATCATTTCGTCCTTAACCCTTGGTTTTATTGTACTATATGGCGGCATCAAGATCTTGAACGGAGATAATTTTACCACTTTTGGGGATTTATTTTCCTATACAATGTTCATTGGAATGTTGTTTAACCCGTTGCGCCAAATTGCTGATAAGTTCAACGAGATGCAACTGGGAATGATTGCGGCAAACCGTGTTTTTGACATTTTAGACACCGAAGATCAAATTCAGGATACCGGAATTATTGAAGCTCCAATTTTTAAAGGAGATATCGAATTCAAGAATGTCCGTTTTGGATATATTCCGGATGAAGAAGTAATAAAAGGAATCGATCTGGAGGTAAGTGCCGGTCAAACGATTGCCATCGTAGGGTCTACAGGTGCCGGAAAATCTACGATCATTAACTTACTGAATCGTTTTTACGAAATCAACAGTGGCTCTATTTACATCGATAATCACAATATTGAGAATTACACTTTAGGTTCCTTACGTAAACAAATTGCAGTAGTATTGCAGGATGTTTTCCTTTTTGCCGATACTATTTTCAACAACATCACCTTGAATAATCCTGAAATTAATCGGGAACAGGTTTTGGCTGCAGCCAAAAATATTGGCGTCCATGAATTCATTATGAGCTTACCGGATAATTATGATTTTGACGTGAAGGAACGCGGCGTTATGCTTTCTTCCGGTCAGCGTCAATTAATTGCTTTCTTGAGAGCGTATGTGAGTAATCCAAGTATTTTGATTCTAGATGAAGCTACTTCATCGATTGACACCTACTCTGAAGAATTGATTCAGCGTGCTACAGAAACCATTACTAAAGGCAGAACTTCGATTGTGATTGCGCACCGTTTGGCCACGATTGTCAATGCTGATAAAATTGTGGTGATGGACAAAGGACTGATTGTAGAACAAGGAACGCATCAGGAATTAATCAACCGCGAAAGTGGGTATTACAAGAATTTGTATGATTCTCAGTTTTCGGTAGCAAATTAGTTTTTGCTGCAAAGGAATAGCAGTTACAAAAACAAAGATCGATTTACACTTCTGCAATTTGTTTAAAACAAAGATGTTTTCTTGAAAATTAGTTAGTTTGCTACTTTATTAGTTTGAAACTTTCTCAAAACAGAATAAATCCTTAAATTCGCCCAATCAATTAAATAAGAAAAACACATAAAAATGAAATACGATATTATAGTTTTAGGAAGTGGTCCAGGTGGTTATGTTACAGCTATTAGAGCATCACAATTAGGCTTTAAAGTAGCCGTAATCGAAAAAGAAAATTTAGGTGGTGTGTGCTTGAATTGGGGCTGTATCCCGACGAAAGCGTTGCTGAAATCAGCTCAGGTTTTTGATTATCTAAAACACGCTTCTGATTACGGATTGACTATTTCATCATTTGATAAAGACTTCCCTGCTGTTGTACAACGCAGTCGCAGCGTAGCTGACGGAATGAGCAAAGGGGTTCAATTCTTGATGAAAAAAAATAAAATCGATGTGATTGATGGCTTTGGAAAACTAAAACCAGGAAAAAAAATTGATGTTACGGACAAAGACAATAAAATTACTGAATACAGTGCAGATCATATCATTATCGCTACTGGAGCACGTTCTCGTGAATTGCCAAACTTGCCTCAAGATGGTATAAAAGTAATAGGATATCGTCAAGCAATGACATTACCAACACAACCAAAATCAATGATTATCGTTGGTTCTGGAGCGATTGGAGTAGAGTTTGCACATTTCTACAACTCTATGGGAACCGAGGTAACTATTGTAGAATTTATGCCTAATGTAGTTCCTGTTGAAGACGAAGACATTTCGAAACAAATGGAGCGTTCTATGAAAAAAGCAGGTGTCAAAATTATGACCAGTTCCTCTGTTGAGAAAATTGACACCACTGGAGCAGGTGTTAAAGCGTATGTAAAAACAGCAAAAGGAGAAGAAGTGTTAGAAGCTGAGATTTTACTTTCGGCTGTTGGAATCAAAACAAACATTGAAAACATAGGATTAGAAGAAGTAGGAATCGCTACTGACAAAGATAAAATTTTGGTAAATGCTTACAACCAAACTAACATTCCGGGTTATTACGCTATTGGTGATGTTACGCCAGGACAAGCACTAGCACATGTAGCTTCTGCCGAAGGAATCAATTGTGTGGAGAAAATTGCAGGATTACACGTGGAACCTATCGATTACGGAAACGTACCGGGCTGTACCTATGCCACTCCTGAAATTGCTTCTGTAGGTTTGACTGAAAAACAAGCTAAAGAAAAAGGATACGAATTAAAAATTGGTAAATTCCCATTTTCAGCTTCCGGAAAAGCAAAAGCTTCCGGTACACCAGATGGTTTTGTAAAAGTAATTTTTGATGCTAAATACGGAGAATGGTTAGGATGTCACATGATTGGAGCCGGAGTTACCGATATGATTGCTGAGGCAGTTGTAGCGCGTAAACTGGAAACTACAGGACACGAAATTTTAAAATCAATTCACCCACACCCAACCATGAGTGAAGCGGTTATGGAAGCGGTTGCTGATGCGTATGGTGAGGTAATACATTTGTAGATTGTAAATTAACAATTTTTGATTTCAGATTTATTAATCCGATTTGTTCATACAAATCGGATTTTTTTATGAAATCATTTCCAACACCAAACGCTTATTTTGTGGGAATTTAACATATTAACATTTATTTACAAAGCAGGGTTATGAATCTATTCAATTCTGCTTTATATTTGTATTTCGAGGATTTTTACTCGTTTAATTCTGATTTTATTCCATTATAAATGAATACTGAAACCAACCGTTTTTCGAATACTCTGCATGAAAACCAAAATAAAAATTGGGTAAGAGCCATAGATTCCTCTAAAATCATCAATTGGATTGATGATTTGTTCAAAATATTATTTCCGGAGAAAGCTTTAGAAACGATCCAAATTGAATTGCTTTTGGACCAAAACAAAGCCTGTTTTATTGCTATCCTATCGGAAATTGTAAAAGACAAAACGTCCAATGAAATTCTAGATGATGCCGAATCTTTTTATCGCGCGCTTCCAAAACTTTATGATTCGATGCAAAAAGATGCACAAGCTATTCTGGATACGGATCCCGCTGCTGATTGCATTCAGGAAATTATCAATTCCTATCCCGGTTTTTTTGCTATAGAAGTTTATCGTATTGCTAACGCTATTGCTTCTCGTACCTCGTGTCTGCTGCCGCGAATTCTAACCGAATATGCTCATAGCAAAACCGGAATCGACATTCACCCCAGTGCCACAATTGATGTTCCATTCATGATTGATCACGGTACCGGAATTGTCATTGGCGAGACTACAATCATAGGGAAACACGTAAGCATTTATCAAGGAGTCACTTTGGGAGCATTGCAAGTAGAGAAAAATATGCAGGAAAAAAAACGCCATCCTACCGTAGAAGATCATGTAATTATTTATGCAAATGCCACTATTTTGGGCGGCAGCACCATCATAGGAAACCACAGTATTGTAGGCGGAAACACGTTTATCACCAAGAGTATGAATCCGTATTCCTTTGTTATGCAATCCAATAAAAATACGGTTCTGAATCAGCAGGAAATAAAAGATATTAATTTTTTCTCTATATAAATATTATGAAATACAATAACATACTCGAAACAATAGGCAACACCCCACATGTAAGAATCAATCGTTTATTTGGTGCCAATCACAATGTATGGATCAAATTAGAACGTGCCAATCCCGGTGCCAGTATCAAGGACAGGATCGCTCTTGCCATGATTGAAGATGCCGAAACCAAAGGATTATTAAAAGCCGGAGGTACTATCATTGAAGCCACTTCCGGAAATACAGGAATTGGACTCGCGATGGTTGCGGCCGTAAAAGGCTATAAATTAATACTGGTAATGCCTGAATCAATGTCCATAGAAAGACGCCGACTCATGAGCCTTTATGGTGCCGAATTTGTCTTGACGCCCCGTGAAAAAGGGATGAAAGGCGCGCTGGAAAAAGCACAGGAATTAGTTACCGAAATACCTAATGCCTGGTCACCACTTCAGTTTGAAAATCCCGCCAACATCGAAATTCATAAAACAGCCACGGCACAGGAAATTATAAAAGCATTCCCTGACGGTCTGGATTATTTGATCACCGGCGTAGGAACCGGAGGGCACATCACGGGTTGTGCCGAAATATTGAAAAAACATTTCCCAAACCTTAAAGTATATGCAGTTGAACCCGAAGCTTCTCCCGTTATCAGCGGTGGCGCACCGGCTCCCCACCCTATTCAGGGAATTGGAGCAGGATTCATACCTACCAACTTGCGTACTGATTTACTGGACGGAACCATCCAAGTAAGCAAAGACGATGCATTTGCCTATACCCAAAGAGCCGCAAAAGAAGAAGGCATGTTCATAGGAATATCCTCTGGAGCATCTCTGGCAGCGGTAGCAAAAAAACTACCAGAAATCCCAGAAAATGCTAAAATATTAACCTTTTGTTACGACACTGGCGAACATTATTTAAGCATCGAAGGCTTATTTGTATAAACAAAAATCTTCATTAAAATACAAACCGATTTGTAAAAACAAGTCGGTTTTTTTTTAGGCTTTTCATTTTTATGGGCGTGTCTTTGTTGCAAAACTATTGTCCAAACAGATTGATCTTAAAATAATGTTTAGCATAATGCTCCTTTTGACTTTATGACGTTTAAACTTCCGACTTACTTAGTTGGCTTTTGGGATAAAGCAGACAATAAAAATACGTAAGTTTTTGCAAACCACGAATTTGTAAAAAACAGAAAAAGTTCCCAGAAACGAAATAGCAAGAGCCAGCAAAATATTTTGAAGATAGACCAAAAAAGGTAATGCCCTGACAACCAAAAAATAAAAGATAAATATATCAGAAAACATTAAACGGAAGAAAGAGAAAAACATAAATATCAACTTCGTACGGATATTTAGGACGGATGATTAAAATACCAGACAAAAACAAAACTTAATTCAAGAACAATTGGGGAAACTTATTAGTGTCTCAAAAGCAAAGATTTCTATACTTGAAAGCAATACCAATAGCCCAACGATTGAAACAATATTTAAAGTGTTTAGCGCCTTAAAAGCGAATATCAATTTTAATATGACAATTAAAAAAAAGAATTTGTAATTAACTTATACAATTACTCTAAGTCCAGACTTTCAGACTAGAAACAAAAAAAGCCCCAATCTCTGGGGCTTTTCCTGTTTTATTCCTCTTCCTCCGTACTATGTGACTTTGAATAGCCTCTCCATTTCTCGATGCAGTCCTGCAAATCCTGCGGAAGTTCCGTATCAAAACGCAGCATCTCACCGGTTGTAGGATGAACAAAACCCAATGTTTTAGCATGCAAAGCCTGTCTTGGCAATGCTTTGAAACAGTTGTCAATAAACTGTTTGTATTTTGTAAACGTAGTACCTTTTAAAATCAAATGACCGCCATACCGCTCATCATTAAATAAAGGATGTCCTATGTGCTTCAAGTGTGCCCGAATTTGGTGCGTTCTCCCGGTTTCCAGTTGGCATGAAATTAAAGTAACATAACCAAAACGCTCCAACACTTTGTAATGCGTCACGGCTGGCTTCCCTATTTCCGGATCAGCAAAAACCGCCATCTGCATGCGGTCTTTAAGGTGACGTGCCAAGTTTCCTTCAATCGTTCCTTGTTCTTCGACTACATTTCCCCAAACCAAAGCCACATACTCTCTTTCGGAAGTTTTAGCTTCAAATTGCTTGGCAAGATGTGTCATAGCCGCTTCGGTTTTAGCAATCACTAATAAACCAGAAGTGTCTTTGTCAATTCGATGCACTAATCCGGGACGTTCGCTGCTGTTCATTGGCAAATTATCAAAATGATACGCCAAAGCATGTACTAAAGTTCCGGTGTAATTTCCATGACCGGGATGCACTACCATTCCTGGCAATTTGTTGATCAATAACAAAGTATCGTCTTCATACACAATATCAAGCGGAATATTCTCCGGAATAATATGGTTTTCATAAGGAGGATGCGTAAGCATCACCCGAACTACATCATGGGCTTTTACCTTGTAATTCGACTTTACGGTGGCATCGTTTACAAAAATATTGCCATCAGTCGCCGCAATTTGTATTTTATTGCGAGTTGCATTTTGAATCAAACTCATCAAATATTTATCAATCCGCAAAGACGTTTGTCCTTTAGGAACTTCAAATCTAAAATGTTCAAATAACTCGTCTTCTAAATCTATTGTATCACTATTATTGTTCATCAACTGGTATTTCTTCTATTGGTGTTGCCAGTGTATCTGCAGCACTGGTCTCTTCATAACTCATTTTTCCGTCTCCTAAAACCAAGTCGATTTTGGAGGATTTTAAGACTCTGTCCCCTGCTTTCAGGTTTCTGCCTTTGAAACGCATTTCCAGCACCATGTCTTTTCCAAGATTGGGAACGTAGGTAATTTCTCCTTCCTCAAGCCCTAAAGCTTTCAATGTAGGTACTGCTTCGCGATACGTTTTATTGACTAAATCCGGAATACGAACCGATGAAAATCCCGAAGTATTTATTTTAATATATATTTTTCGTCCTACTTTTACTTTCGTACCGGGCGTTGGATCTTGCTTAACTACACTAAATTGCGGAAAATCACTTCTATAATCTACGCTGTCTAAAAGTACATAATCTAAATCCAGCTCATTCAGTTTTTCCTCGACTTGTTCTTCTGTCAACTTACGCAAATCCGGCACGGTAATTTCATGTCCATGATCTGTTGTAAAAGTCAACCAATGCATAAATAAATAACCCAAAGCGACAATAATGGCAAGTGCAATTAGTATTTGAACAAAGAAAACACGGCTGGTAAGATACTTACGTAAACTCATAAATTTATTTTTATATCTGGCAAAGATAAAGCTATTTCGTTTCAAAAAAAATGATAATTTTGTTTAGAATTCGTTTAGTCGGTCAATCGATTAAACGTTTAACCGATTAAACGTATATAATGAAAAACATTGCCATCATCATGGGCGGATATTCCAGCGAGTATAAAATCTCTCTTATCAGCGGAAACGTCGTATATCAATTTCTGGACAAAACAAAATACAACGGATTCCGAATCCATATTTTCAAAGAAAAATGGGTTTATGTTGATGCTGATGATGCCGAATTCACTATCGATAAAAATGATTTTTCAGTAACTGTTGATGGTAAAAAAATCACTTTTGACTGTGTGTTCAACGCCATCCATGGAACACCAGGCGAAGACGGATTAATGCAGGCCTATTTTGAATTATTGCATATTCCGCAAACTTCCTGCGATTATTACCAAGCAGCATTAACGTTCAACAAACGCGATTTATTATCAGTTTTAAAACCATACGGCATAAAAACAGCCACTTCCTATTACTTAAACAAAGGTGACCGTATCAATACGGACGAAATTGTAGCTAAAGTAGGTTTGCCCTGTTTTGTAAAACCCAACAAAGCCGGTTCTAGTTTTGGCATTTCCAAAGTAAAAACTGCTGCCGAATTGCCCATTGCAATAGAAGTTGCTTACAAAGAAGACAACGAAATTATCATAGAAAGCTTCTTGGATGGCACCGAAGTTTCTGTAGGAGTAATCAATTATAAAGGAAAAGTAACCGTATTACCAATAACTGAAATTGTTTCAGACAATGATTTCTTCGATTATGAAGCCAAATATTTGGGTAAATCACAGGAAATCACTCCAGCGAGAATCTCGGATGAAATGACTCAAAAAGTGAGTGAAATTGCTAAACGTGCATATGAAGTCCTGAAAATGAAAGGTTTTTCCCGAAGCGAATTTATATTGGTAAACGGAGAGCCACACATGTTGGAAATGAACACCATTCCGGGATTAACAACGGAAAGTTTGATTCCGCAACAAGCCAAAGCCGCCGGAATTTCATTGGAAGATTTGTTTACAAATGCGATAGAACTGGCTTTGTAATAAATCACTTAATTCTTAAATACTAAACAAACGTGTCATTTAAACAAAGGAATACATTCAAATAATGTCATTCCTCCGCTGTCAGAATGACAAAACAGAAAAAATAAATGAGAAAAGCAATATTTCCAGGTTCATTTGACCCTATCACTTTAGGACATGAAGACATCATCAAAAGAAGCATTTCCTTATTTGATGAAATCGTTATTGCCATTGGTATCAATGCCGAAAAAAAATATATGTTTTCCCTCGAAGAAAGAAAACAATTCATTGAGGAAACCTTCAAAAACGAACCAAAAGTTTCCGTGATTACCTATGAAGGTTTGACGATTGATCTGTGCCACAAAATAAACGCTAATTTTATCCTTCGCGGTTTGCGCAATCCTGCTGATTTCGAATTTGAAAAAGCAATTGCGCACACGAATCGTCGGTTATCAAAAATTGAAACTGTGTTTTTATTGACCGCTGCAAAAACGTCGTACATCAGTTCCAGTATTGTACGAGATGTAATTCGCAACAACGGGCAATATGAAATGCTTGTTCCCGATGCAGTCCGAGTAAAATAATTTTAAAGCGATTTTGTCAAGTCGAGCGCAGTCGATACTAATGGATAGGTCTCGACTGCGCTCGACTTGACAAATAAACAGTCCCAATATAACTTGTAAAACGAGGCAATAATCCGTAATTTTGCCAAAAATAAAAGCCGTTAACATGAGTATAGAAAGAGAATTAAGCAAACGCAGCGGGTCAAAATGTGAACTTTGTGGCGCAACTGAGAACCTGAAAGTGTACCAGGTATTGCCTACCAAAAAAGGAGGGATTGAGGAAAACATCATGGCTTGTAGCACCTGTATTGACCAAATTGAAAATCCGGATACCGTAGATTTAAATCATTGGAGATGTCTAAATGATAGCATGTGGAGTGAACATACTGCCGTACAAGTTGTCGCGTGGAGAATGTTAAGCCGTTTGCGTGGTTCTGGATGGCCTCAAGAATTATTAGACCAAATGTATTTAGACGAAGATACTTTGGCTTGGGCACAAGCAACAGGTGAAGGCGAAGAAGAGGAGAACAAAGTCATTCACCGTGACAGCAACGGCGTGATTCTTGAAATTGGAGATTCAGTAGTTTTAATCAAAGATTTGAAAGTAAAAGGTTCAAGCATGGTAGCTAAACAAGGAACTGCAGTGCGTAACATCAGACTGGATCATGAAAATGCCGAATATATTGAGGGTAAAGTAGACGGCCAGACTATTGTCATTATTACACAATACGTTAAGAAAATATAATGGTCAGTTGACAGTTTTTAATGATCAGTACCTGAGTTGATAAAAAAATTCAGTGGTCAGAAATAAGTGTAATCAGAGACTTCATTAAAGCAAAAAATCGTTAACAGTAAATTTAATTTACCTTTAACGATTTTTTTATTGTCAATTATTTTACGGATAGCTAACCCAGAAGCTTCAGGACTGAACACTGAACACTTTTCAAAACTGAACACTAAAAAACTACTCCTCTTCTTTCTTAATCACTTTTCGAGCGACTTCGATTTTGAATTTCTTGCCTTTCATTTTTTCGTCTTTAATGGCTTGCAATAAGTCTTTCACTTTATTGAATTTCACCGCTGCAAATGAGATAAAATCTTTCACTTCAATTAATCCTAAATCGTCTTTTTCTAATTTCCCTTTTTGGGAAAAGAAACCTACGATATCAATTTTATTCAATTTATTTTTCTTTCCACCACTGATGTAAATCGTTTGAAATTCAGGTGGTTTTGGCAATGAAGTGGAATTCTCCACTTTCAAAGCTTCCATTCCGTAATCGATGTAATCCATTTTTTTCTCACTTTCATGAGCAATAATATACGCCGTACCAGAAGCTAGCATACGTGCTGTACGTCCGTTTCTATGGGTAAATTCGTCTTCTTTAGATGGCAAATGATAATGAATAACATGATTCATTTCAGGGATATCGAGTCCACGAGCAGCCAAGTCAGTTGTGATTAGATAACTTACACTTCCGTTTCTAAACTGGATTAAGGCGCGTTCTCTTTCGTCCTGATCCATTCCGCCATGATAATACGTGGCATAAATTCCTTTTTCGTTCAACGTATCGCTGATGCGCTCTGCAGCATCACGATGATTACAAAAAACAATTGCCGATTGTGATTTCAACGAACAGATCAAGTTGAATAAACTTCCTATTTTATCTTTTTCTTTCGAAACGACCATTTTCATCGAAAGATTCGTTTCGGCCACGTTTTCTGGAATAAAGTCCAAAATAGTCGGGTTTACGACTCTTGTATATCGTGGAATTTCAATATCGGAAGTGGCCGAAACCAAAACGCGTTTGTTGAGTTTCGTTAATTTTCCAATTATAAAAGACATTTGTTCATGGAAACCCAATTGCAACGATTTATCAAACTCATCCAAAATCAAGGTTTGAATTTTATCCACACGGAAAGTGCCTCTGTCGATATGATCCGCGATTCTTCCCGGAGTTCCTATTAAAACTGCTGGAGGATTACTTAAATTTTTGATTTCGGTATCGATGGAGTGTCCGCCATAACACACATTTACTTTATAATCGGTTCCCATTTTTTTCCAAACCTGCTCAATCTGCAATCCTAATTCGCGTGAAGGAACCAAAATTAAACATTGAACCGATTGAATTTCGGGTTGTAACATTTCTAAAATCGGCAACAAAAAAGCCAAAGTTTTTCCGGAACCTGTTGGCGAAAGTAATAAAATATTATTGTCATTCAAGATTGCATCTTGTGCTACTTCCTGCATTTTGTTCAGGCTTTCGATGCCTAAATTCGAAAGTATATTATTGGAATGGTGTTTCTTATTCATTTTTTTTATTTGGACAAAGGTAATTTTTAATTCTCAGTTATGAATTTTGTATTTTCATTCTTTTTCAATCGGGTATTTCCTTTTCTTACATTCATATCTACAGCTGTCTAAAAAAAGCTACATTTGATATTCCATTTAAAAAACCGAAAAATGAGACTTTTCACATTCCTTTTTTTACTATTCTCCATCAGTGCTTTTGCACAAAAAAACAATAAATACGATACTTTTTTCGAAAAAGGTAATGGAAATCAATCGGCATCTTACCAAGAAACAATTGCGTACTTCAAACTTCTGGCGGATGATTTCCCTACTATCGAAATTCAAAAAATGGGTTTAACGGATAGTGGTGAGCCTTTGCACATGGTTATTTTTAATCCGGAACAGCAATTTGACTTTGGAACCATCCAAAAAAACAAAGCGGTAATTCTGCTTAATAACGGAATTCACGCAGGGGAACCTGACGGAATTGACGCTTCTATGCAACTGTTTAGAGATTTAGCTTTAGGCAAAATAAAAGTGCCAAAAAACACCATTATCGTTTGTATTCCGGTGTACAATATTGGCGGCGCTTTAAACAGAAACTCCACTTCAAGAGCCAATCAGGACGGACCTGAAATCTATGGTTTTCGTGGCAATGCCAGAAACTACGATTTGAATCGAGATTTTATCAAATCAGACACCCGTAACACGAAAAGCTTTGTAGAAATATTCCATAAAGTAAATGCAGATGTTTTTATTGACAATCACGTCAGCAATGGCGCGGATTACCAATACAAACTGACGTATATTATGACCCAACATAATAAACTAGGAACTATTTTAGGGAATTTTTTAAATACTGAAATGATGCCTGCTTTGGTCGAAGATTTACAAAAAAAGAATATCGAAACTACGCCTTATGTCAATGCTTTTCAGGACACACCAGACAAAGGTTTTGGTCAGTTTTTTGAGAGTCCACGATTTGCAACCGGTTATACTTCATTGTTCAACACCATTGGGTTTGTGGTAGAAACGCACATGCTAAAAAATTATGTGGATCGGGTGAAAGTAACTTACGAATACATGCGTTCCGCAATTGATTTTACAGATGCTAATTACAAAAAAATCAAACAACTGCGATTAAAAAATGAAGAGCAGTATAAACCACAACAATCGTACACGATAAAATGGGAAATTGACAGTACAAAAACGATTCCTTTTTCGTTTTTAGGCTATGAAGCCAGTTACAAAAAAAGCGACGTCACCTCCGGAAACCGTTTGTTTTATGACCAAACAAAACCGTACAAAAAAGATATTCCGTACAATAAGGAATTTAAATCGGTAAAAGAGATAATAATACCAGAAGCGTATATAATTCCGAGAGGATTTTGGCCTGTAATTGAATTATTAAAGAGCAATACGATCTCCTATCGCCAATTAAAAAAGGACACAATAATTGAAGTTGAAAGCTACAGGATTGCGGATTTCAAAACGGCAAGTTCCGCATACGAAGGTCATTATTTACACCGAAACACTTCGGTAACCGCTAAAATGGAGAAAGTGGCTTTCGCCAAAGGGGATTACGTTATTCCTACACAACAAAAGGGAATCAAATACCTATTGGAAACATTGGAACCAGAGGCCGTCGATTCTTTTTTCAATTGGAATTTTTTCGACACGATGCTACAACAAAAAGAAGGGTATTCCGATTATGTTTTTGAAGATTCTGCAACACAAATTTTGAAAGATAATCCAAAATTAAAAGCCGAATTTGATTTAAAAAAACAAAGTGACGTTACCTTTATCAATAATCCGGAAGCGCAACTGGACTGGATCTACAAACATTCCGTTTATTATGAAAAGGCACATTTACGCTATCCTGTGTATCGTGTTTTAAAATAAAAAAACGCTCGTTAAAATGTTTATTACACACAAATTTCACGAATTCCCACAGATTAATTCGTGGAAATTAGTGAAATTAGTGTTTAACTTACTATGCCAATTTAAAAATCAGTTCAAAACTGTTCAATCAGCTTATCTTTTGACAAAATGAAGTACTATCTCAAGTGCTTTTCTTCTTCAAATAATAATTTTATATTTTCATAGGAATTTTTCAAAGCTTCCTTAATTTGCTCCGGATTCATCCAGGCTACTTTATCAATTCCTTCTTCTAATTGTCCATGAGGTGTTCCTTCAAAATCAGATTGCATTTCGAACCAATGTGTGATTTTTAGTTTGTACTTGCCGTTACGTCTAAAAACATGATACGTTTTTTGAAGTTTATGGGAAATTGTCAAGCCATTTACTCCGGTTTCCTCCTCTACTTCTCGCATAGCAGTATCCCCAATTTCCTCTCCTTTTTCGATTCCTCCTTTGGGTAAATCCCATTTTCCGTTTCTAAAAATGAATAAGACTTCTCCTTTTTTATTGTACACCAAGCCGCCTCCTGCTTTACTAACCGGAATTTTTGCTTTCAAAGTCTTCATAATCAAGCTTTCATCCGGATGGTATAAATAGGCTTTATTAATTTTATTTTGAAAAATTTTAACTATAAGTTGCTCTATATCAATGCTTTCTAGCAAAAATAGTTGAAAATCGGTCTCCTTAGAGATATGATTTGTTAAAAAAAGTGGTTTGTCGTTAACAAAAACTTTATACATTTGTACTATGATTTTTAATAAAGATACAGCCGAAAAAACAGCCGAATTTCTTTTGCAAATAAATGCAATTAAATTGAATCCAAGAAATCCTTTTACATGGGCTTCTGGATGGAAATCGCCTATTTATTGTGACAACCGATTAATCCTCTCATTTCCAGCGGTACGAAATTATGTCCGGGATGAATTTTCTAAGAATATTCAGAAACAATTTGGTAAACCAGATGTTATTGCCGGTGTAGCCACTGGAGCAATAGGAATTGGTATGCTGGTTGCTGAAAGTTTAGGAGTCCCGTTTGTATATGTGCGTCCGGAACCTAAAAAACACGGGAGACTAAATCAAGTCGAAGGTTTTTTACAAAAAGGGCAAAATGTAATAGTGGTAGAAGATTTGATCAGTACCGGAAACAGTAGTTTACTTGCTGTGGAAGCGTTGCGCGAAGCAGGAGCCAATGTCAAGGGCATGGCCGCGATATTTACGTATGGTTTTGATGTAGCTGAAACTAATTTCAAGAGCGCACATGTGGATTTATACACTTTAAGCAATTATCAAAATTTATTGAATTTGGCTGTAGCCAAAAGATACATTACTGAAGAAGAAGAACAAACTTTAAGAGAATGGAATGTAAATCCGTCTACCTGGAACATTTAAGTTTAAAAAAAATAAAAACAAAATCCTACAAAACATGAACTTAGAAAGTCCAAAAGTTACTGTACCCAAATCCGCTCAAGAATTATTTGGTTTATTAAGCGATGTAAAAAATTTTGAAAAACTAATGCCTGAAAACATTGCTAAATTTGAGGTTATTGGTGATGATGCATTTATTTTTGGATTAAAAGGCATGCCCGAAATCAAACTTAAAATGAAAGAAAAAGTAGCGCCTGTAAAAATTGTTTTGGGAGCTGCAAGTGACAAACTTCCATTTACTCTTATAGCAAATATTGAGGCTATAACAGAGCAATCCAGTGCTGTAAAACTTGATTTTGAAGGAGAATTTAACCCTATGATGGCCATGATGATAAAAGGACCAATTGGAAAATTTATAGAAACTTTAGCAGCCAATATGAATAAATTGTAAAAACTGTTTAAGTAGTAACAATATAATAATATTTTAAAAGTCTTTCAGTATACACTAAGAGACTTTTTTTTTAATAAGAAATTGTCATTTTATCAAGTTTTTTTAGTTTGTTATGGGCGGAAAATATTAATATTAACATATATAAACTACTGATTATCATAACGTTATTTGTGTGTTTTAAATTTATACTATTGTTAACCAAAGACAAAAACCAACTGCCATGCCAATTACTGACCCCAATTAAAGAGTAACGATTGAGTCATTAGCGCAATTAAAACCATTTAAAATATTTACCGGAAAATATTTCTTGAAAATATATCGAGCAGTATATTTCATTAGAAGAAAAAGGATTACAATTTTCAGATCTTAGAATTTGAAAAAGGAAAAAACAATTACCTTTTGATTCTCGTTGTAGAAGAGGAGAAAAAAAAGAATAAATCTAATAAGGTTATCTACAAAAGGAAACCAGCAGTTTGTATTGTCCATTATTCTATCAATTGGAGAGTATAAAAAACCTATGGTACATTTATATTTTTGCAGTTTCACTTTGCAGCAACCGCACAAATTGCCGTTTTTACAAATCAGATTATGATTGATAACGTGTTATCCTCCTATAATTTGAACATGCTTGTTCTGTTTTGCAATTGGACTGAGAATTTATAAAGTTTTTGACATTTTTACCACGGTTCATAAAAATTTTGTCGGTATTCATGTCGGCAATGCCCTGGAGAAATATTTTTTATTTTCTTTCGATAAAAAAAGTAACTCATCTCTTTCCTACATTCATTCCTATAAAAAAGGAAATCTAAAGGAACGCTTCAGTAATTAATTGAAACTAAAATTACCCATTTAATACAACATTTGAATTTCTTTGATGTCAAATTCAACGACACGATCATCTTCCAGAAGAACCAGAAGTTTCCCAGATACCGAAACGCCCTGAATAATTCCCATAAAGTTACCGTTATTATGAGCTGAAAAGGCCATGGGAATACCTTTTTTGTATAATGTGTTTGTGTATTTGTTCCAAGAAGTACTGGATTGCTGATTCCATAATGCTCTATTTTTTTCTAAGGATGTAACAATAGAAGAAAGAAGTGCTTCTTTATCAAATTCAGTTGCACAAATCACGGCCAAAGAAGAAGCTTTTGCTAAATTTTCGAAATTAGTTTGATTTACATTGAGTCCCAAACCTACAATAGAAACAATTGTTCCGTCGCTTTTGATGCTATTCTCTATCAAAATGCCACCTATTTTTTTATTGTATGACATAATGTCGTTAGGCCATTTGATACTAAGATCAGGAATCCTAAGCGATTCTAAAACCTCAATTACAGCAAGTGAAACCAAAATATTTAAGTTGAAAATCTGACAAATATCTGCTAAAAAATCCTTGACCAAAATACTCATTATTAAGTTTTTACTTGGTTCAGAAACCCAAACAGCTCCCATTTGTCCTTTTCCTTTTGTTTGACTCTCAGCGGTAACAACAGTAAAGTTTTCGAGCTCTTGTTTGTTCGATAACCCTTTAAGGAATTCGTTTGTAGAATCTATGGCATCGAGTTTGATTACCTTACTATACGTTTTTTTGTGAAACATAATTTAATATTGTGTTAAGGTTCAAAAATAATCACAAAAAATGGTAACTTTACAAACTTATATTAAAAATAATTCATGGCGAAAAAGACTATAAATAATGACGTTCTATTAGCGAACATCATTAAAGGGATAGAAGAAGTAAAAGGGAATGATATCACTATCCTTGATTTAAGAGAAATAGACACTGCAGTTTGCGACTATTTTGTAATCTGTAATGGAAATTCAAACACGCAGGTAAATGCAATAGTCAACTCCATCCAAAAAACAGTTTCAAAAGAATTAAAAGACAAGCCTTGGCATGTTGAGGGAACTGATAATGCAGAATGGGTATTAATGGATTATGTGAATATAGTGGTTCATGTATTTCAAAAACATATTAGAGAGTACTACAACATCGAAAGTTTATGGGGCGATGCTAAAATAACAACTATAGAAAACAAATACTAAAGACACATAATCCGTAGTAATGGCTAAAGAAAATAATCCAAATCCGAATAAGTTTAAAGTAAGCCCTTGGCTAATTTACGCTGCAATATTATTAATTTTCTTATTTATAAGTTTTATAACTAATGGCTCCAGTCTTAATGAACCCGGACAATTAACCTCGTCTAAGTTTAACGACTACTTAGAGAAAGGTCAGATCGATAAAGTTGTTGTAAACAACAAAACCGAAGCTGAAGTTTTTCTGAATGCGGCAGCAATGAAAGATGCAGCACACAAAAAAGTTTCGAAAGATGTTTTTGACAGACCTAATAAAGGACCACATTACGTTTTCAACATTGGTAATGATCAAATATTTCAAAAAAAGCTGGAAGAAGCAGTTGCCAAAGGTAAATTAAACGATTTTAATTTCTTGGCAAAAAGTAATTGGTCAGATATCCTAATCAGTTTATTGCCAATTATAATTATTATAGCCGTTTGGATCTTTATCATGAGAAAAATGTCTGGTGGAGCCGGTGGTGGTGGTGGCCAAATTTTTAATATTGGAAAATCCAAAGCAAAACTATTTGACGAAAAAACAGATATTAAAACTACTTTCAAAGATGTTGCTGGTTTAGAAGGAGCGAAAGAAGAGATTCAAGAAATTGTTGAATTTTTGAAAAATCCTGAAAAATACACCAACCTGGGAGGAAAAATACCAAAAGGAGCTTTACTCGTAGGACCTCCAGGCACCGGTAAAACATTATTGGCTAAAGCCGTAGCTGGTGAAGCTCAAGTACCGTTCTTCTCTTTATCCGGTTCTGATTTTGTAGAAATGTTTGTAGGTGTGGGCGCATCACGTGTGCGTGATTTGTTCAAACAAGCCAAAGAAAAATCTCCTGCAATCATTTTCATTGATGAAATTGATGCCGTAGGTAGAGCCAGAGGAAAAAGCAACATGTCCGGAGGAAATGACGAACGTGAAAATACATTAAACCAATTACTGACAGAGATGGATGGTTTTGGAACAAATTCAAATGTAATAGTTCTAGCCGCTACAAACAGAGCAGATGTACTGGATAAAGCTTTAATGCGTGCCGGACGTTTTGATAGACAAATTTTTGTTGACTTACCCGATATTCGTGAACGTGCAGAAATATTCAAAGTACACCTACAGCCATTGAAAAAAGTGGAAGGACTAGACACTGACTTCTTAGCCAAACAAACTCCAGGATTTTCAGGCGCAGACATTGCTAATGTGTGCAATGAAGCCGCTTTGATTGCAGCGAGACATAACAAAACAGCAGTTGACAAACAAGATTTCCTTGATGCAGTTGATCGAATTGTAGGAGGTCTGGAAAAGAAAAATAAAATTGTAACACCTGATGAAAAAAGAGCAATCGCTATTCATGAAGCAGGTCACGCTACAGTTAGTTGGATGCTTGAGCACGCAGCACCACTAATAAAAGTAACAATTGTTCCTAGAGGACAAAGCTTAGGTGCCGCTTGGTATTTGCCGGAAGAACGCTTAATTGTACGTCCTGACCAAATGCTTGACGAAATGTGCGCTACTATGGGTGGAAGAGCTGCTGAAAAAGTAACTTTCAATAGAATTTCGACAGGAGCGCTAAGTGATTTAGAAAAAGTAACCAAACAAGCTCGTGCCATGGTAACGGTTTATGGTTTGAATGAAAAAATAGGAAATGTTACCTATTATGATTCAACTGGACAAAGCGAATATAATTTATCTAAACCGTATTCTGAAGAAACGGCTAAAGTTATTGATGAAGAAATATCATTACTAATTGAAGGCCAATACCAAAGAGCCATTCAGATTTTAGAGGATAACAAAGACAAACTGAATCAGCTCGCAAATATTTTGATCGAAAAAGAAGTTATTTTTAAAGATGATTTAGAAGCTATATTCGGAAAAAGAACATTTGATAAAAATCTTGAAGAAGTAGTGTCTTAGAAACATCTAAATATTTAATTATTTTTAAAATCTTAATTCAAAAACTACTTTTGAATTAAGATTTTTTTATCTTTGAACGTTTTCAAGTAATAAATTAAAGTAGTTGACAGCGATATGAGTCTTTTTAGAAAAATTTTTGGTTCAATTAATCCGGCTTCTGAGGAAGATAAAGAAAGTGAATTTAGTAAAACCAATGCTGATAGCACGATCTCTATAGATGAAAAATTTATCAGTAATTTTAAAAAAAATGGAGGTAAGTTTTTATACTGTGAAAATCCAGAGGAAGTAAAAGAACACTTTGAAAATATTCTTGAAGAGAATGACTGGTTCGAAAGTGAAGTTTTATGCTATGAACCAGAACTTTTCAGTATGCTTGAGGATAATAAATTAAGTTTCTCTAAACCAAAAAATCCTTCATTTTTACTGGCCAGTTGTGAAAATTTAATTTCTGAAGAAGGATCTATATTGTTTTCTTCAAAACAAATTAAGCAAGACAAACCAAACGAATTACCCACAAACATTATAATTTTAGCAAATACAAGTCAAATTCTTGAAGCCAAAAGCGATGGACTTAGCGCTATAAAAAAGAAATATGAAAGGGACTACCCTACTAATATTACTACTATAAAATATTTCGAAAAAGCCAAAGAAGAAGACTTCACGCAATACGGAAGTTCTGCAAAAAATCTTTATTTATTGCTTTTAGAAGATCTGTAAGATGAATGAAACTCTAAAACGAGGTATATCGGGAGCTGTTTATATCCTATTATTACTTGCTTCTATTTTATACTCTACTGAAAGCTTTTTTATTCTTTTTGGTATTTTTCTACTTATTGCCATTTATGAATTTTGTAATTTAATTCAAATACATAAAATTTTACCGGTTCTTTTTGGTGCAACCTTGTATACAGCTGTTACTTTAGTAAGCCATTATAATAAAATCACTACGGATACCCTCAATCAGCTATTTAATTCTAATTTAGAAATTTCAATAAACATACAGCAACTAGATGTTGTTTTATTGGTTATAGCGTTAGTTGTATCTATAAAATGTATCCTTTTCTTATTTTATGATAACATTCAAAAAATAAGCACTTCATCAAAATACTTGTATTTACTAGGTTACATCATATTACCTTTTGTATTTATTACTAAAATTTCATTTGGAATAAATGACTATAATCCCAAAATTATAATTGGATTATTCATCTTAATATGGACTAATGATACCTTTGCTTATATTGTTGGTAAATCAATAGGCCGAACCAAATTATTTGAAAAAATATCGCCCAAAAAAACAATTGAAGGGTTCTTAGGCGGAATCATTTTTGCTATTTTAGCCGGTTATTTGATCTCAAAGTACTACATAAAAGCCAACCCTGAATTTAGTGAACGATCCATACTAATCTGGACTTCAATAGCTGTTATTGTTGGAATTGCAGGTACTATAGGAGACTTAATTGAATCTAAATTCAAACGAATTGCCGGTGTCAAAGACAGCGGAAAAATAATGCCTGGTCACGGAGGCATCCTAGATCGACTAGATAGTGTTATATTTGTAGCACCAATTATATTTTTATTTTATCAAATTTTAAACTATGTTTCATAAAGAAGGAACCCAATCTATTTTATTAGGCACTATTTTTACTGCCGTTGTGCTCTTATTGTCTGATAATTTCATAGACGCCATCTGGCTCAAAATGGCCATACAAATAGCAGCGCTGTTGCTTTTGATCATCATACTGCAATTTTTCAGAAATCCAAAAAGAACCGTAATCATCACTGAAAACCAAATTCTTGCGCCAGTAGACGGTAAAGTTGTGGTTATTGAAGAAGTGTATGAAAGCGAATATTTTAAAGACAAACGTTTACAAATATCCATCTTCATGTCGCCCATTAATGTGCATGTCACCCGTTATGGATTGAGCGGAATTGTAAAATTCAGCAAATACCATCCTGGGAAATTTTTAGTAGCATGGCACCCAAAAGCAAGCGAGGAAAACGAAAGAACTACAATTGTCATCGAAAATAAAACCTTTGGTGAAGTACTATACCGTCAAATTGCCGGAGCCTTAGCGCGAAGAATCGTAAATTACGCTGAAGAAGGAATGCAGGTTATTCAGGGAACTGATGCCGGTTTTATCAAATTTGGCTCACGAGTAGATCTCTTTTTACCATTAGGAACAGAAGTTAATGTTGAATTGAATCAAAAGGCAATTGGAGGTAAAACTATTATTGCTACCAAAAGATAATGAATGAAAAAGAATTAGAGCTACAATTTCTGGAAGCTGTAAAAATAGCTTCATCGATGACACAGGCATCTTTACCGCAAGATGTTCAATTGCGACTTTATGCCTTTTACAAACAAGCTACTTTTGGAACTTTAGATCTAAAACAAACTTCTACTTACCATTTGAGAGATGCTTTTAAAACCAATGCATGGATGCAAATCAGCCACCTTACCTCAGATGAGGCCAAAAAACAATACATAGAAACTATTTATTCTTTGTTAAAAAAATAGTATTATTATGAAAAAATTATATTTTTTAATTCCAGTTATACTGCTACTGATTGGCATAATTTCTTGTAATAAAAAAAAATTTACCGAAGTCGTTGAAGTTCCCTTACCTACGACCGAAGAGAAAGTATTAACCGGAATTCCGGAGGACGTAAAGGCTAATGAAGGTTCTTTTCAACTGGAAAAACTTCCTTACGGGTACAATGCATTAGCTCCAAACATATCAGCTACTACTTTAGAAATCCATTATTCCAAACATTATTTGACTTATACTAACAATTTGAACAAGGCTATTTTAGGAACTCCACTTGAAAATCTGACAATTGAGGAAGTATTAAGTAAATTAGATCCAAATGACCCCACACTTCGCAACAATGCAGGAGGTTTTTACAATCATTCTTTGTATTGGAAATGCATGACGCCAAAAGGAGGAGGTCAACCATCAAATGCATTGGCTGAAGCAATTACCAGAGATTTTGGTTCATTTGAAAACTTTACCACAGCGTTTAAAGTTGAAGCGACAAAACAATTTGGCTCCGGTTGGGCATGGTTGATTCTAGATAAATCCGGAAAATTACAAGTAACCAGCACACCTAATCAGGATAATCCCTTGATGCGTAATGCAGTTGTTCCCGGAACTCCAATATTAGCTTTAGATGTATGGGAACACGCTTATTATTTAGACTACCAATACCGAAGAAAAAATTATATTGATGCTTTTTTTAATGTAATTAATTGGAAAAAAATAGAAGAAAATTATGATGCTGTAACAAAAAAATAGTATTCGTTTGAGCTAAAAAAAGCTGATATAAATTTATATTAGCTTTTTTTTATCCTTTTGCTAACTAAAAATCCTTTACAATTGATAAATAAACGATTCTGAAGGTGCTATTGTAATTTTCGCGTTTCCTTCACCATTGAATACTTTCAGCTCAACAGAACTTTTATGGTATAATTGATCCGTAAGTGTATAATTTCCGTCTTTCAAATTCCATTTTTGGATTACATCTGAAGGGATTTTTAACTCGAAATTGCTAGTAGTAAGCCATGAAAAATTAGTGATAACGATTAATTTTTGCGTATCAGACCAGCGTGTGAATGCATAAATTCCAGAATCGTATCCTTGAGTCATATGGCGATTCACCGTTTGTATTTCTTGGTATTTCCCCATTAAAGCAGTACTATTCAAAGAGAAATTCAATAATTTTTTATAAAAATCTCGCAAGTCCTTTTCATCCTGCGTTAACTGACCACCATCAAATTTTCCTCCGTTCATCCAGCGTTGGTGATTGGGAACACCTATATAATCAAAGATTGACGTTCTGGAATGGGTACCAAATCCAGCATTTTCATTTCCAGCCTCTCCTACTTCCTGTCCAAAATAAACCATCGTAGGCGAAGTACTTATGGTTGTAGAAACCACCATCAAAGGCTTCCCTTTTTGTGGCGTTCCCGCAAATTCCGGACTTGCTAAACGTTGTTCATCATGATTGTCCAGAAAATGCAACAGGTGATGCTCAATATCTGAAATTCCGTTTTGGATGTCAGATAATCCATCAGGCAATGCTTTTCCTTGAATGATATCTTTCAATTTATCATACGTTTCTACTTTATCATACAAATAATCCATTTTACCTAGATGAATATAATTTCTATATTCTTTAGGATTGTAGACTTCGGCTAATAAAAAAGCATTCGGATTATTTACTTTAATGGCTGAATTCATATAACTCCAAAATTCATACGGCACCATTTCGGCCATGTCAAATCGAAAACCATCGACTCCTTTTGCCGTCCAATACAAGGCAATGTCTTTGAATTTATCCCAAGAGTTTGGAACATCTTTTCCTTTCCAAAAATCGAAATGTTCCTGATAGGATTTGGAATCAAAACCAGCAGGAAGTTCCGGAAAATCTTTGGAACCATCCGGACGAATACCGTAATTTACTTTGATGGTTTCGTACCAGTCATTTCGATCTGGTTTTGCCATACGAGAACCATTACCAGTCCATTTTGCTGGACTTTCTACAAATTTTCCATCAATTAACAGATTCTTTTCTCCATTTAATGGCTTGTCTGTGTCAGGGATTTCAAAGTGTGTATTTGGAATATAATAAAAATTATTGTCTCTTTTGTATTCAACGGTCGTGTCATCATCTGCACCAAAATCTTTGACACCAACCGGATTACTTTTTCCTTCATACTTTCGCGCAATGTGATTGGGAACAATATCGATAATCACCTTTAATCCAGCTTGGTGAGTTCGCGCAACTAAAGCTTCAAATTCCTGCAAACGATTTTCAGGATTTACAGCCAAATCTGGATTCACATTGTAGTAATCTTTTACGGCATAAGGAGAACCGGCTCGTCCTTTGACCACTTCCGGATCATCATTAGAAATTCCAATAGCGGAATAATCCCGAATCACAGCATGATGCGGAACTCCAGTGTACCAAATATAAGTAACTCCCAAATCCTTTATTTCCTTTAAGGCCGTATTTGTAAAATCGTTGAACTTCCCTACTCCATTTTCTTCAATGGTTCCCCAAGGCTTGTTGTTCGTATTTTTATTCCCAAATAATCGGGTAAAAACCTGATACACCACTTCTTTTTTATGGGAAACTGACTCCTTTTGTTCCGTATTCATTTTTAACTCTTTCGTTTTACAGGCTGTCGCCAAAAGCACTACGCTTATACCAGCAACAATAGTTGTTTTTTTCATCATATAAAATTATTTATGCTGATTTTAATTCTTTTGACACTAAAATGAATATCAATTTTTAAATTTAATATTTTTTAAATATAAAGAACTCTATATTGTTTGAAATTATATAATCATCTCTCCATTAGAACAAACTACAACGAAGGAGTTGCCGCATTTGTTGATAACTTTAAAAAGGAAAAGTCATCGTTTATCATGCACTTTTGACTAATTATAAATAAATCCTAATATGGATTAGGATTGTATCCTTTTTCATAAATTTGACAAAAATTAAATCCATTGAAAAAATCGTTTTTTTTCCTTCGTTATTGTTTCATACTGTTCACTGCTAATTTAGTTTTGGCGCAAGCCCCAAAAAAAATTATTGTAGAAAACTCAGATTTTGCCGATGTAAATCAGGTAGAAATACCGGATGCATTATTGCTGATTGGGAACGTACGTGTCAATCATGATGGCGTGATAATGACTTGTAATAAAGCGTATTATTTTCAAAAAGAAAACTACATCAAGGCTTTTGGCAATGTTCAAATGGTGCAAGGTGACACTTTATTCCTAAACAGTAAATATGCGGAATACAATGGAAATGTAAAAAAAGCCTATGCTTCCGGAGATGCCGTAATGAGTTCCCCAGATGCGACTTTGGTAACAGAGATTATTAATTTTGACCGAAACACTCAAGAAGTATTTTACGATACGCCAGGAACAATTACCAATAAAGACAATACGCTAAAAAGCAATTCAGGAAGATATTATGTGAAACAAAAGAAATTCCAATTCCTTACAGCTGTTACTATTACTAATCCAACCTATGTAATTAAATCAAATCACTTGGATTATTTCAGTAATTCCGGGCATTCGTATCTTTTTGGACCATCCACAATTACCAGTAAAGCCAATTATATATATACCGAAAAAGGATTTTATGATACCAAAAAAAATCTGGCTCATTTCCTGAATAAATCGTACATCAAATACGATGATCGGGTGATTAAAGGCGACAGTTTGTACTATGATCGAAACCGGGAATTTGCATCGGCAACGCGAAACGTAAAAATAACGGATTCCATCAATCGCGGAATTATAAAAGGGCATTATGCTGAAGTGTATAAAAAACTGGATTCTATGTACGTAACCAAAAGAGCTGTTGCCGTGAATTTTGTCGAAAATGACTCGGTTTACATCCATGGAAAAAAATTAATGGTTACTGGAAAAGAAGGAAACCGAATTATCAGAGCGTTTAACAATGTCCGGTTTTTCAAAACTGATATGAGCGGAAAATGTGATTCGATTCATTCAAGTTCTAAAACAGCGTTGACCAAAATGATTGGAAATCCAATACTTTGGAACGCAGAAAACCAAATCACAGGAGATGTCATGCATCTCATAGGAGACAACAATACCCAAAAACTAGATTCGCTCAAAGTACTCAACAACACGTTTATAGTCTCCAAAGACACGATAGGAACTGGATACAATCAAGTAAAGGGTCAAAATCTCTATGGGAAATTTAAAGAAGGAAAACTCCATGATGTTGATATTATAAAGAATGCCGAAGTCATTTATTACATGCGCAACGAAGCTCAGGAACTCATTGGTATCAATAAGAATGTAAGCAGCAAAATCAATCTTATTTTAGAAGAAAATGCGATAGAAACTATCACGTTTTTCCAGCAAGTGGATGGCGATATTTATCCAGAGAAAGAGTTGCCAGAAAATGCACGTATTCTAAGAGGACTGCTTTGGCGAGGAGAGGAACGAATAAAATCCAAGGACGATATTTTTCCTGCCGAAGAAAATGAAGACAACGATAAAATAGATAAAGCAACTAAAGCGGCAGAGGCCAAAGAGGATATTCCTATGAAAATCCGAAAAGAAACCCTGAATTACGATAAGAAGAAGAAGAAGAAGAAGAAGAAGAAGAAGAAGTAAGTGATCAGTGAGCAGTCCTGACTCTTTGGGATTAGTGGTCAGTCTGCTAGGTATACTGGTCAGTCACTATTCTCTCAGTTTAACAAATAAAAGATTAAAAAAATAACCGTGAACAACGATTTCTTAAAATACCAAGCGCAAACCTCACCATATCCATTGGGCATGGAAGTCTCACATGCTATAGGTTCTTATATTTACGATACGAACGCTAAGAAATACTTGGATTTTGTGGCGGGAGTTTCCGCATGCACATTGGGACACCAACATCCTAGAGTCAATCAAGCCATAAAGGATCAGTTAGACAAATATTCTCATGTTATGGTCTATGGCGAATATTCACAAAGTCCGGCGGTTCAGTATTGCAAATTGTTAGCCTCGCTCCTGCCCGCACCTTTAGATAAAACTTATTTGGTCAATTCAGGAACCGAAGCCATTGAAGGTGCTTTAAAACTAGCTAGAAGAACTACCGGAAGAAGCCAATTGATTTCGTGTCATAACGCATACCATGGCAATACAATGGGTGCTATGAGCGTCATGGGATTTGAAGAACGCAAACAAATTTTTCGTCCATTGATACCTGATGTTGATTTTATTACCTTCAACAACGAAGCCGATTTACAAAAAATAACCACTAAAACGGCTGGAATTATTCTGGAAACCATTCAAGGTGGTGCTGGATTTATTCAGCCAAACGATGATTATCTCAAAAAAGTACGCGAGCGCTGCACAGAAGTGGGTGCAATGATGATTCTCGATGAAATCCAACCAGGCTTTGGGAGAACCGGAAAACTCTTTGGATTCCAAAATTATGATGTTGTTCCTGATATCGTAGTTATGGGAAAAGGAATGGGAGGTGGCATGCCTGTAGGTGCTTTTACGGCTTCATCAGCAATGATGGATTTGTTGAGCGATAATCCAAAACTGGGTCATATCACGACTTTTGGAGGCCACCCTGTCATTGCGTCAGCCTGCTTGGCTACTTTGCAGGAAATTACCGAGACCAATCTCATGGATGAGGCGATGGAGAAAGAAAAGCTATTCAGATCACTTTTGGTACATCCTTTGATACAGGATATAAGAGGAAAAGGATTGATGCTGGCTGCAATGACCCAAAGTGCCGATATAACAAACGAAGTGATTCTTAAATGTCAAGACAAAGGACTCATTTTATTCTGGTTATTATTTGAAGATTGCGCCGTAAGAATTACGCCACCGCTTACCATTTCTGAACAAGAGATACGAGAAGGTTGCAGCATCATATTAGAAGTAATGGATGGAATAATGATTGAAGAAAAATGATTAACGATTTTTGATAGCAGAAGTTGTACTATTGGATACATATTGAAATACCTATTCAAAACAATTAAAAAAATTGGGAGCTATTCCTGCTATCCGTTTTAATCTTTTACTTTTTGTCAGCAAAAAGCAAAAGGATTTCCACTCTTATCAGGGCTAGGGCATACGTTTAAACTACCTCTTTTTTTGTTAATTAAATTGTTCACAACAATTCCAACTTTCCCTCGCAGTACACGCACGATTCCCTAAATTTATTTAGGCCAAATTAAAAACACACAGTATGCAATTAAGCAACGAAGAAGAAGACTATAACTTATCATTGTCTAAATTTGAGTCCATGTTGAAAACCAACAAAGTACTCTTTTTTGACTCCGAAGAATTTGAAGAAATTATTCTTCATTACCTCGATATGGGTAAGGCCGCTTTAGCAAAAAAAGCACTCAAACTGGCATTAGAACAGCACCCAAAATCTACCGGACTAAAATTAGTTCAGGTGGAAATGCTAGTTTATGACGACAAACTCGAACTAGCCGAAAAGCTATTGAACGAGTTGTATGCCATTGAACCAACCAATGAAGAAATTTACATTCAAAAAGCCAATATCTGCTCCAAAAGAGACCAACACGAAAAGGCGGTTGAATTATTACAAACCGCGTTAAAATACACAGATGATTATGCTGATGTCTATAATTTAATAGGCATGGAATATCTTTTTATGGACAATCTTGAACTGGCAAAAGAAAGCTTCATCAAGTGTTTAGAAGAAGATCTGGAAGACCAATCCGCTTTGTATAACGTAGTGTATTGTTTTGAATTTTTAGATCAAAACCAAGAAGCGATTACTTATTTAAATAAATACATTGACAAAAATCCATACAGCGAAATTGCCTGGCACCAACTGGGCCGTTTGCATTATGGTGTAAAAGAATATGAAAATGCGATTCGTGCCTTTGATTACGCTACTTTAATTGATGATGAATTCCTTGGTGCTTTCATGGAAAAAGCAAAAGCGTTTGAACGATTAAAAAAATACGAGAAAGCCATAGAAAGTTATAGCAGAACCATTGAATTAGATGATGCAACTTCGTATGCGTTACTTCGAATGGGAAAATGTTATGAAAGATTAGGAAACAAAGCTTTAGCCTTAAAATATTTCAATCAAACAGTGCATGAAGATCCACTCTTAGATAAAGGTTGGATTGCCATCACGGATTTTTATGTACGTCAAAAAAATTACCAAAAAGCATTATTTTATGTCAATAAAGCATTAGCGATTGACAACCAAAATCGCTTGTATTGGAAACGCTTTGCGACTATCAATAAGCAAATGAACTTCTTTGAAGAAGCTGAATTTGGATACAGGAAAGCAGTTGAATTTGGCGATACTGAACTTGACACCTGGTTATTCTGGGTGGATATTCTACAATTTTTAGGAGAATTCGAAAGTGCCATTCAAACCTTATTACAAGCTTCAGAATATTTTCCGGAAGAAAATGAAGTTGAATACCGCTTAGCAGGATTGTATTTTATGCTAACAGATAATACAAAAGCAAAATTCCATTTAAGCAATGCCCTACGATTAAATTTTGATAATTACATCCTTTTAGAAGATTTATTTCCAGTAGTTTGGGCCAAAAAAATGGTGCAAAACTACATTGCAAAACATAAAAAAAAATAATGACAGAAACAGTTAGAAAACGTTTTGGGTTACTGGGTCGCAATATTAGTTATTCTTTTTCTAAAGGATATTTTACCGATAAATTTAACAATGAAAATTTTACTGGTTGCACCTATGAAAATTTTGATATTCCAGAAATAACAGCACTTCCAGAGATACTAAAAAACACTTTAAATTTAAAAGGGTTAAGTATAACTATTCCATACAAGGAGACCGTCATTCCGTTTCTGGATAAATTATCTAAAAAAGCGGAATTAATTGGCGCTGTAAATACCATCAAAATCACCAAAAAAGGAACGTTGAAAGGGTATAATACCGATTATTATGGTTTCAAAAAATCATTAGAACCCCTGTTGCAACCGCACCACAAAAAAGCCTTGATTTTAGGCACAGGAGGAGCTTCTAAAGGAGTTGCTTTTGCTTTGGATGAACTGGACATTCCTTATACTTTTGTGTCGAGAGAAGCTAAAGAAAATGCGATTGAGTATAACCGAATCAACGCAACAACATTCGACAATTACCAAATCATCATCAACTCGACTCCAGTAGGAACAAGTCCAAATGTGGATGCGTTTCCATTGATCCCGTATGAGTTTTTCACAGAAAAGCACATTGCATTTGACTTGATTTACAATCCTGCAGAAACACAATTCCTAAAAAAAGCCAAACAGCAAGGAGCACAAATCAAAAATGGTTTGGATATGCTTATTTTTCAAGCAGAGAAAGCGTGGAAAATCTGGAATAAATAACTAAGAAGTTTATTTCTTGTCAAATCGAGCGTAATCAAGATTATTGTATTAGCTCTCGCTTAAATTAATTAATTAATTAATTAAAATTTCTATCGGTCGTCTCGTTTTAAAACAGCCATTTTACTGTTTTAAAACGAGACGATTTTTTTATACAAGCAATTTAAAAGGCAGATTGAGGTTTCCCGTAAAATAACTGATTATTAAATATGTTAATTTGATTGATAATCAAATATTTGCAATTAATTTAACGACTTAAATTATGATCAAAAGAACAATTCTTATCGAAAATAAATCCTCAATCACGACAAAAAACCAACAGCTAATACTAAAATCAGAAATAAGAGAAAGTACCATTCCAATAGAAGACATTGGTTTTCTGGTACTCGATCATGCTGAAATTTATCTGAGTATTCCTGCTATGAACTTAATTGTAGAAAATAATACTGCTATTATTATTTGTGGTAGCAACCACTTACCCAATGGAATGTTACTCAACCTCAACAGCCATCACATTCAGCAGGAAATATTCAAAAATCAAATCGAAGCTTCAATTCCTCTGAAAAAACAACTATGGCAACAAACTATTATTGAAAAAATTAAAAATCAAGGGGAATTGTTAGCAAAAATAACTGAAAATAAAAATACGTTTGAGTTTCTGGCTAGCAAAGTATTAAGCGGTGACACCACAAATATGGAAGGCGTTGCTGCACAACAATATTGGAAAAATTTTCCGTTACCTAATCATGCAAAAAATGGCATAAAAAGAGAACGTTATGGTGATTATCCCAACAATTTTTTAAACTACGGGTATGCTATTTTAAGAGCCGCTACAGCTAGAGCACTTTCCGGAAGCGGATTATTGAATACACTTGGTATTCATCATAAAAGTAAATACAATGCTTTTGCACTTGCTGATGATATTATGGAACCTTTTCGTCCCATTGTTGACGAAAAAGTTTTTGATATTATGAACCGGTATCAAGAACAAGAACTAAACACCGCAATAAAAGCGGAACTATTACAAATGCTGACACAAACTGTTTATTTCAAAGAAGAAAAAAGCCCTTTAATGGTAGGATTGCAAAAAACGGCTAGTTCGCTCCAGCACTGTTTTACAGGTCACCGAAAAAAAATTAAATATCCTAAATTATGGAACTTAACGGATACCGAATAATGTGGCTGTTCGTGTTTTTCGATTTGCCTACAGAAACTAAAAAAGACAAAAGGAATGCCTCTCAGTTTCGAGGAAATCTCTTAAAAGATGGCTTTAGCATGATGCAATTTTCAGTTTATATTAGGCATTGTGCGAGTGGAGAAAGTGCTGATGTTCATGAAAAACGCATTAACCGACTCGTTCCTTCGTTAGGAAAAGTTAGTGTTTTACGTATTACCGACAAACAATTTGGAATGATTATCAACTATTTAGGAAAAGCCAAACAGGAAAATAGTAATGCCCCAACACAGTTGGAATTGTTTTAAACAATAATTTTATTTTTCAAAAAGCGCATCTGTATTCCACCTCTCAGGATTTGTTTCGATATAATTATAAATTCTTTCATAAGACCCATCGTTTCTAATTATATGATCATGAAAAGAACGCTGCCAGGCAAAATCAGACAAACCGGCTAAATGAATTTGTTTTGATGAGGTCGTTTTATAAGCACCAATTAGTTCCGATACTGATTTTATTTTTATTTCACAATCAGATATCAAATTACTATCAATTTCCAAAATTGCGTGGACATGATTCGGCATTACTATAAAAGAATGTAAAATAACATACGCATACTGATTATCCAACCAATTCCATTGTTTTTGTGCAATAGAACCATATTCATTCCATTCCATATACGGATTCATTGGCTCGTGTACGGACAGGTCGCGACCTGTTCCTGCCGTATTAACATTCCCAAAACAACATTTTCTATCTTGCACACAAATCGTAACGAAATATAAATTATTTTGCGAATAATCATATCCCAGCATTCTATTTCGCTTTCTATTTTTCATTATTTTTTCTTTTTCATAATTAGTACGGACAGGTCCCGACCTATCCCTGCCCTATTCACATTCCCTAAACAACATTTCCTATCCTACACACAAATCGTAAAAAAATATAAATTATTTTGTGACTAATCTCTAACGTACGGACAGGTCGCGACCTGTCCCTGCCCTATTCCTGCCCTATTCACATTCCCAAAACAACATTTCCTATCCTACACACAAATCGTAAAAAAATATAAATTATTTTGCGGATAATCTCTAACGTACGGACAGGTCGCGACCTGTTCCTGCCGTATTAACATTCCCAAAACAACATTTTCTATCTTGCACACAAATCGTAACGAAATATAAATTATTTTGCGAATAATCTCTAACGTACGGACAGGTCGCGACCTGTCCCTGCCCTATTCCTGCCCTAAACAACATTTCCTATCCTACACACAAATCGTAAAAAAATATAAATTATTTCGCGACTAATCTCTAACGTACGGACAGGTCGCGACCTGTCCCTGCCCTATTCCTGCCCTATTCACATTCCCTAAACAACATTTCCTATCCTACACACAAATCGTAAAAAAATATAAATTATTTTGCGACTAATTACTAACGTACGGACAGGTCGCGACCTGTCCCTGCCCTATTCCTGCCCTATTCCTGCCCTATTCACATTCCCTAAACAACATTTCCTATCTTGCGCACAAATCGTAAAAAATATAAATTATTTTGCGACTAATCTCTAACGTACGGACAGGTCGCGACCTGTCCCTGCAGATTGCACTAAAAATTAATCATTGAATCTTGCCTCTTACTATGATTCTACTACCATTTATCGAATTTTTATTGATAGAAATAAAAAAATGCCTCAATATTGGGATATCAATCCAAAAAAGAGGCATTTTTTTATACGACATTCACCCATATTCCTTTGATAATTAGAAGGTAACAAGCCAACTAATATCGTGTTTTCTAATCTTTAATCAAACCACAACTTACATTACATGAAGCTAATTCTTTTAAATAATATCGTGTTTTCTAATCTTTAATCAAACCACAACCATCCGTTTGGCTCGAAGTAAAGGCAAAGCAATATCGTGTTTTCTAATCTTTAATCAAACCACAACTTATACTTCGTATATAAGGATTTTTACACTAATATCGTGTTTTCTAATCTTTAATCAAACCACAACATTGCATCTAAAACCATAGAGGCTGGTAATAATATCGTGTTTTCTAATCTTTAATCAAACCACAACAGGATCTGGAAAATCGATTGTTATTGCCGGAATATCGTGTTTTCTAATCTTTAATCAAACCACAACGTTCAACCGTCAACAGAATATAATTATTTCAATATCGTGTTTTCTAATCTTTAATCAAACCACAACTTAGAAGTTGATTTTTCAGGTGAAGATTTAAATATCGTGTTTTCTAATCTTTAATCAAACCACAACCATTATGAAAGAGTATTGTAATATTATTGAATATCGTGTTTTCTAATCTTTAATCAAACCACAACACGGTCAATTGGTGAGTAGAAAAAGATTAAATATCGTGTTTTCTAATCTTTAATCAAACCACAACAACTTATCCGAAGGGAACGCCTGCGGACTTAATATCGTGTTTTCTAATCTTTAATCAAACCACAACCTATCTGATGATTGGTAAAAGGATGTTGCCAATATCGTGTTTTCTAATCTTTAATCAAACCACAACCCAACTTGTATTGTATCAGGAAAATGATGTAATATCGTGTTTTCTAATCTTTAATCAAACCACAACCTATAGACAATCGTAAGATATACAGATGGAAATATCGTGTTTTCTAATCTTTAATCAAACCACAACTTCAATAATATATGCGTTTTGCACCAATTCAATATCGTGTTTTCTAATCTTTAATCAAACCACAACTTTCTATCTCAACTTACCCCTGATCCTAGAATATCGTGTTTTCTAATCTTTAATCAAACCACAACTCTTCTATTCTGTTTTTGAATTTTAATCAAAATATCGTGTTTTCTAATCTTTAATCAAACCACAACTGAACGCAACAACAATAGCAAAAATTTTCAATATCGTGTTTTCTAATCTTTAATCAAACCACAACTCTTATTTGGAATGTTATTGTCTTTGTCTCAATATCGTGTTTTCTAATCTTTAATCAAACCACAACCATCACTTCGTTAAAGAAAGCATAATCACAAATATCGTGTTTTCTAATCTTTAATCAAACCACAACCGTAGCCATTAGTTATCTTCCAGTTTCGTGAATATCGTGTTTTCTAATCTTTAATCAAACCACAACAGACACATTAAGCTCTATTTCAATAAGCAAAATATCGTGTTTTCTAATCTTTAATCAAACCACAACTATGATTACAATAAGAAACAACCAAGAGAAATATCGTGTTTTCTAATCTTTAATCAAACCACAACTTAGCATCTGATTGAATTGCTTTTTCTACTAATATCGTGTTTTCTAATCTTTAATCAAACCACAACACTAACTCCTAATTCCCCTAATTTAGATGAATATCGTGTTTTCTAATCTTTAATCAAACCACAACCACTCCTTGTCTATTAAAATATCAAGGTTAAATATCGTGTTTTCTAATCTTTAATCAAACCACAACTACATTTTCTTTTAAATCTAAAGCCGTTTGAATATCGTGTTTTCTAATCTTTAATCAAACCACAACCAGTACAATAAGAGTTCCTTTAAAAACTATAATATCGTGTTTTCTAATCTTTAATCAAACCACAACCCTGTAACGATAAAGGCAAATTAAGAAAGAATATCGTGTTTTCTAATCTTTAATCAAACCACAACTTTTCACTTGTAATTACCTCTAAGCTATCAAATATCGTGTTTTCTAATCTTTAATCAAACCACAACTTTCCACTTGTTCCTGTTCCTCCAACTAGTAATATCGTGTTTTCTAATCTTTAATCAAACCACAACTACGATCTCCTGCAACTAAAGTTATGCCAAATATCGTGTTTTCTAATCTTTAATCAAACCACAACATAGATAGTTTTATTTTTCCACTTTTCTAAATATCGTGTTTTCTAATCTTTAATCAAACCACAACATAGTTTGTCTTTTCAAAAATAGTATCAATAATATCGTGTTTTCTAATCTTTAATCAAACCACAACATACCTATTATCATTGTTTACCTCTTTGAAAATATCGTGTTTTCTAATCTTTAATCAAACCACAACTGCAGTTTCATCATACGTTACAAATTGTTCAATATCGTGTTTTCTAATCTTTAATCAAACCACAACATTGAAACGTTCGATTGTGAATTGGGCTTTAATATCGTGTTTTCTAATCTTTAATCAAACCACAACACTGTATTCCTTTTCAATTGAATAATCTCCAATATCGTGTTTTCTAATCTTTAATCAAACCACAACTGGGTGGGTCAAAATTTACGTTTCCTTCCAAATATCGTGTTTTCTAATCTTTAATCAAACCACAACATCAGCAACAACACAATTGGTGATAATATAAATATCGTGTTTTCTAATCTTTAATCAAACCACAACGTGAGATCATTAGCGCATAACATATCCTTGAATATCGTGTTTTCTAATCTTTAATCAAACCACAACCCTCTTACCATAATTCCTGCAAATGGTTTTAATATCGTGTTTTCTAATCTTTAATCAAACCACAACTCTTTGTCAACAATCAATAAATCGATGAATAATATCGTGTTTTCTAATCTTTAATCAAACCACAACATGGTTTCTCTGTTTATAATTACAGAGCAAAATATCGTGTTTTCTAATCTTTAATCAAACCACAACAACCCTATTGTATTTAAGATTGTTTTCGATAATATCGTGTTTTCTAATCTTTAATCAAACCACAACTGAAAGCTACTGCATCCCTGCTGGGCGGATGCCATACCTTTCAGTTGTGGTTTGGCTGTTTAAGACAATGAAAAACTGTATGTCAAAGAACCTTTAAAAATCTTGTCTTCCTATAATTGCCATTATTTCTATTTCATTGGCATTAATTTTATAAAAATAGTATCCACTCCACAAATACAATATCTATAACCTTGACGAAAACGAATAGCTTCAGGAAATAGATATGGATTTGATCCGATTTTTGAAAAGCAATCAAAAAACATTTCATAATATTTATTAACTTGAAGAAATCCGAAACGACCAATTCCATATTCAAAAATTCGAGTCAAATCTTCCCTGCTTGTATATTAAGTTTATAACTAAACATTTAGTTTTTTCTTAATTTCTGCTAATAATTCCTCTTTTGTTTTGGTGCTAAATCCGCTTTTTTCAGCTCTATCTAACTTCATTCGAACAAATTCAACATACTCATCTCGATCACGAGCTTGCTTGATTAAATAATTTACCGCTTCACTTTTGCTGGTAAATTCTTCGTTGGCAACTTGTTGTTTTAACCATTCATCGTTTTGATTGGCTAATGTGATACTTTGTCTTGACATAATAAAAACATTTAGTGGTATAAATTCACACCGAACTTTTAAATAAAACTATATCTTTTCAATTTTACCAGATGACATTACTTTAAAATCAATTCCTTCAACAAAAGCATTAAACTGATTGTGATTCATTTTTCTGGTTGGCTTTGTTTCTTCCAATTTAAAAACACCATCTGGTTTGTATTTATCATTCTTTAAATCCTCTAATTTTCTTGCCTCTTTAAAATATCGAAACATAATTACCCCAAAATCGTACTGCTTACCTGATGAATTAATCCTTTGAATAGACAATCCTTCTATGATATAAATTCTTCCTTTTAAATCAACTAAGTCATATACATCATTAGGATTTTCAACTTCTTTATCATAAAAAATCACCTGTTGCCCTCTCTTTAAAACCAAATCACGTTTGTTTCTTTTGGCGATAGGTATTTGTACTGTTTTACCATTAACATTTTTTTCTTTAAACAAAGGATAATATCCTTCTCCTTGTTTTTGTAACTTGGCTAAATTAAAATTATTAATTAATTCAAAATCTCTCTTTCCATCTATTTCATAAATTGCCATGCAAAAATTCTCGTCATTTTGAGCATAAACCTTTTGTTTGTGCTTATGGCGTGATTGCGACAGCACGGCATGATCTTTTATTTCCAAAGGATTTTTGACAGAGTTGGCATACAAACGAACTTTATTAATGGCTACTCCTTTTTCCTCGTTCATCCAAACCTTTTGATTTTCAGCAAGTTTGTTTTTTTGTTGTGGATTTGAAGATAGCAGTAAAACCTTAGCGGCAATTGCTTGTTTTACCTTTTCTTTTACAACCTCATCCACAATATTTTCCACATCAGAAGCTTTAATACTTTCTAAATCTTTCCGGATTACATAGCGTATTTCTTCTTGATGCAATGGGTTTTTAATTGCCCCATAAATACTGTCTTGATGCAAAGAACCTCGAATAGTGTCACCTTGGTGAAACCTCGCCATTTTCTCTCCGTTGCTATCTTTCTTAAAAATTATTTTGTTATTGATGTCCGTTCTCGGAACATTTTTTCCGTTTGTATCAATTTCCATTTCGGCAACAAATTGTTTTTTCCCTCGTATTCTGATAATTTTTTTAGATTGTTTCTTTACATTATCTGGTGTATGATGGGAAACCAAAATTTCGTCCTCAATCTTTTTTAAATCTTCTGTAAAGGTTTTCCAAGGTTTTGATTGTTCTAAAACGGATTTCATCAATTTGTATTGATTTTTTTCCAAGTCATCTTCTAAATCCCAAGCATGCGCCATTACATCATATTTGTCTTTGGTCATACAGGCAATTGTAATCGCATCAATACAATGGTGTGTGTGCTTGCTGCGGTCTTTAATTTTATAATATTTCTTGCCGTCTTTAATATAACTTTCCTGAATTCCCCAGGCTTTTCTAAATTCAGCAACCATTCCGCCTTTTACGGCTTCTACTCTACCAAAATATGATTTTAAATACGCACTGGCATATTTGGTTATAATTCCCGTATCTGGAATTTGGCTGTTTTTGAAACCTACTTTCGGTTCTTTATAAGTAAACCGTTCGTATTTTCCTTTGAAATATTCCTTCTGTAAATTCAATTTATGGCGCAATCTGATTTTTCGGTCTTTTTGTTCCTTTGTGGTTGCCGCTTTAATTGCTCTTGAAATCCCAATTATATCATATTCCAATGCCAAATATTTTTTTTGCCAAGGCGCAACTCGATCTAAAATATCGCTATGATTACTCAACTCAATAGGCATTTTATTTTTTTTAATCTCCCGATTATATCGCTTGCTGCACAGCGTTTTATTCATTTGTGAATTGTCCTGTGACCTGCTTCTTGGAATAGTATGTTCTATATCATAATCAGGGTCACTACCTATAATTTGGCATATACTAATATTAGTATATTGTTCTTCATAAATTGTTTTTCTGTCTTGCTCAATCCATAACTGATAGCGTAAAATATCGTCTTCTGTTGGTTCAATGTCTATTCCAGTTTCCGCTTTATAGTCTTTTTTAATCTCCTCAATGTATGCTTTTCTGCTGTTTTCTATATCTCTTTGATAATCCTGAATTCCTTTTCGTTTATTGGCATCGTTTAATTCTCTGGCCATTTCAATATGAATTCTAGTTTTTTCATCAATTAGACCTTCAATAATTAAAGCATTCAACACTTTCCGTAATTGGTGCAAGGCTCGCATCGCCATCGGATTTTTTATTGAAGAAATTAACGGACTTCCTAAAACTAATTTTTCGTTTCCATTTCCATCTTTTAAAATTTGCTTTCTAAAAACATCAATATCCGATGGATGATATAGTTTATTAAGTTTATTCTTGGCGTTACAAAAAACCTGTCCGTCATCATTTTGACCATCTAAAAAATCAAATACTTTTTCGTCTAATCGTTTTATTGTTAAAAATTCGTATTTTTTTAATTGCTCAATGTAAATAGGAAATAACTTTTTTACAATAACCTCATTCTGGTCATCAATTTTATTTGATTTCACAAAATAACTTACCTTTTTTTCTAAATCTGATTTATAGGTTCCTTCGGCTTCTTTTGAATAATAAAAACCTCCAACTTTACATTCTTTAATGAGCCCGTTTACAATTTCCAATAAATTATTATCAAAAGTGTTTGTAGCTATTAATTCGGCAATTTTAGTTTGGATGTGTTTTCTATCCTCAAGATTTTTCCAAATGTCGACATCTACAATATTTTTAATATTGGCCATAAAAACAGCGTGCGAATACAACAATCCTTCTCTCAAAAAAAGATTTATTTTATTAATTGCTGTTACACTCAAACTGGCAAAGTCTTTCTTTAGCTTTATTTTACTGAATAAAATAGCTTTTTTATCATCCAATTTCAATTTATATTTTGCAAATTCCTGTAAGTACAAATCAGAAGTAGATACGGAAATCAAATGCCATAAATCATTATAATCTACATTTCGTGTTACTATTTCACCGCTTTTATTAAGAGTTTCATAGCTATAGATTTTAGTCTTCCAATCTTCACCCAAAGCATTTTTTAATGAAGTAGATACTACACATCCACTCACAGAAGAATTCATATTATAATTAAACAGGTAATTAACATTTGGAGCAGCAGATGATTTATAAAAAGCATATTTACCGCCACTTGGAACCAATTCTTTGGCTAAATCCTCAAAATTAAAATTGTCCTTTTTTCGCAAAAACTTGGGAGTGATTTTCAATCTTTCTTCGTTAGTAAGAAATCTTAGAGTTTCATCATCGGGAGTTTTTATCTTTATGGTATTAATAAAACACAACATTCTGTATTCCTCAAAATTGGGATGTGAAATGGCACATCTTGACTTACTTTTTTCAAAAGTACATTTGCCTATTAAGCCTTTTTGAGATTTTAAAGGTCTTTGAAAAAAGATAGCTTTATACAATTCTTTAGCTAGTCCAAAATATCTTTTTTCAGGCAATTTTTCAGTTGCTATTATTCCGTCTATTCCTTGAACCAAACAAATGACTTCAAATTCAGAAAGATAGTGTTCTTCCCGTGCCGTATATTGATTTCTAATTTTACCTATATTGTATAAACTGAAAAAATATTGTCCTAAAGTTGCATAATTGCCTAATTTCATTGCTTGAGAAATCTCTCCAATCTTTTGTTTGACAGCGCCTAAGTCTTCTTTTTTATTCAACCGTTCAAGAAGTATGGTTTTAGTTCTCTCAAAGTCTTTTGGATTATCTTTAATCGTTTTAAAGAATGAATTATATAAGGTTTTCAGTTTCTTTTCTCCATCGTCTAAATCCGTTGCTTTGCGTTCAATTAAATCACGATTTTGAAAATAGTCCGTTAATTCCATTTGAAGTTCCGTAATAGTTGCTACGTTTTCAAGAATATCTTCTAGATCGGGTTTATGTTGCTCGATAACACCCTCCGCAGAAGGATCTAATCTATTGCTCAAAAAACCTCTTCGTTGTGCAATATGATAGAAAGCCCTTCCTAACGATAACAATGAAGTCTTTTGTTTACTTGATTTATCTCTAAAATAATAAGGATTTAAGTTTTTGTCATCATCGGTACGCAACCAAGCAATGAATTCCGGATTAAGTGGATATTTTTTAAAACCAGATTTTCTCCATTCTATAACTTCTTCTACAGATAATGGACACATATTATTTTCAGATAGAACTTTTAGAGTTTCATACTTTCTCAATTTTCTGCGAAACTTTATTTTTCTAGCACTTCTAAAACCTGTACGTTCTGCCGCACGAGAACTTTCAATTCCTTTTTCAGATTTAACCCCTTCGGAAAATATCCTGACTCCCTTATCTACAAGTGAAAAATCTGTTCCATCTTTATCCACAATTGCCCACCCAATGCTATTTGTCCCTAAATCCAATCCTAATATTTTTGCCATAACAATCTGTATTTTGTAAGAATTTTTAAAGCTACGGAGAAAATAATTAACCGCTTTACGGTTTCCCTCATTGCAACCTAATTATTTTATATGTATATTTACAACTGATTAAAATTTCTAATCTTTAATCTTATCACAATAAGGCTATATGCCGTAGATGAAAATCTTTAGTCCTGCTTCGGTGGGACTTTTTTTTTGAAAACAATTCATAATTTTAACCCAAATCCCTAGCCCTGATGGAAGCGGCATCTCCCGATTTAGAAAAACAAGGCTTTTCAGCCGTAGTTTTTATTAATTGGGAATACAGCGGACAGCAGGAAATAGCTCCAAAAAAAAAGCCATTTAACCTAAAATGACTATAAATTAAGTTTTTGTTTTGTATTTTCATACTGCTTTAGTATCTTTCGAGTTGAATCTATTTAGAAACCTTACACATTGAAAAAATGTTAGAAGAAAAGAATGATAACCTGCCTGAAGCAGACGGAAAATTAGACAAAAATACTATTGAATCTAATTCATTAGAATCAAACGTTTTAGCAACTCACGCCACTGATCCAACAAATGAACCCGAAGCTGCTGTTCCCGCCGAAGAGAATGTAATAGCGCCAGAAACAGCAAATACAACTGCGCTTCATGCCATTACACAAACAAATGCAGCTGAAAGTGAAGACGAAACACTCAAAGAAAGTTACGATATTCCGATGCAGGATTATGATACCTTATCACTTGAAGTATTGGTCAACGAACTGAAAAATTTAGTTTCCAGCGACAAAATTTTGACTTTTAAGCAGCATATTGAAGAAATTAAAAAAGCATTTTTAGCTAAATACAACCACCTCCTCGAAGAGAAAAAAGAAGAATTTCTAACAGAAAATCAAGACCCTAACGAAGAATTTCAATATCATTCTTCGTTGAAATCTCAATTTGATACTTATTACTCTCTTTTTAGAGATACTAAAAATACCCATTTCAAGAGCTTGCAAACGAATCTAAAAACAAATTTAGAAAATCGTTTGGCAATTGTTGAGGAATTAAAAGAGTTGATTAACCCTCAGGAAAACATCAAAGACACCTTAAAACATTTTAATGATTTAAGAGAACGATGGAAAACTGCCGGGCCAATTCCTAAGGACAAATACAACCACGTGTGGAATAACTTCCATTTTCATGTGGAAAATTTCTATGATTATCTGCATTTAGACCGGGAAGCGAGAGATTTGGATTTCAAACACAACTTAGAACAAAAACAAAAAATTGTAGCGCGTGTTGAAGAATTGGTTACTGAAGCTGATATTAACAAAGCCTTCAGAGAACTACAGGATTTACATCGAATCTGGAAGGAGGATATTGGACCGGTATCTAGAGAACATCGAGATGATATTTGGAATAAATTCAGTGATTTGACCAAGCAAATGCATGATAAACGGGAAGTTTTATTCGAAAATCAAAGAGGAACTGAACAAGAGAATTTAGAAAAGAAAAAAGAAATTATTGCTCAAATTGAAGTTTTGGCGACCGAGAAAGTGAATGCACATTCTCAATGGCTGGCTCAAATAGAAAAGGTAGAAGCCTTGAGAACTGCTTTCTTCTCTGCCGGAAAAGTGCCATCGGAGGTAAATGAGGATACTTGGGCCAGTTTTAAAACTGCTGTAAGAAATTTCAATTCTTTCAAAAATTCATTTTATAAAGACATTAAGAAAGACCAAAACGACAATTTAAGCAAGAAAACAGCTCTTGTAGCTAAAGCCAAAGAATTGCAGGAAAGCACTGATTTTGATGCTACAACTCCTATCATGAAACAAATTCAGGATGAATGGAAACAAATAGGGCATGTACCAAGAAAATATTCGGATAAAATATGGAAAGAGTTTAAGGATGCCTGCAATCATTATTTTGACAAATTAAAAGAGCAAAAAAATGAGGAAAATGGGGAAGAAGTAGCCGCTTTTGATGCTAAAAAAACCTACCTGGAAACCTTAAGAGAGTTCCAATTGATCGGAGACCATAAAACAGATTTAGACTCCATAAAATTGCATATTGAAACCTGGAAAAACTTTGGTAAAGTACCGTTCACAAGAAGACATATTGAGGGAAAATTCAACAAAATACTGGATGCCCTTTTTGAAAAATTAAGTTTGAGTAAAAAAGATACTGATATGTTGCGTTTCTCAAACAGAATGGATCATTTGTCAGAAAGCCATGATACGCGCAAATTAGATAATGAAAAGATTTTTGTAATGCGTAAAATTGATGAAGTTCAAAATGAAATTTTTCAATTGGAAAATAACATTCAGTTTTTTGCCAATACCAGAAATGCAAAAAAAGAAAATTCCATCGTATTAGAAGTTCGTAAAAACATTGCTATTCATAAAGAGAGTCTTGATGTTTGGAAAGAAAAACTCAAACAATTACGAAACTTAAAAACCGAATAAATTTCAGCACATACTGGTGATCAAAACCTCGAGAATAAACTGCTCGAGGTTTTTTTATGGGGAGACACGACTTAGCTGATTTTAACATTTAACGATCATTTATTAAAAAAAATTTCATAAAGTCAGTCTCCTTTTTTATGTTTACAAAATGAAATGGATTCAGAAAACTGTTGTTTTTATTGGCTTTTCAATAGCTCTGTTATTTGCTTTTAATGCAAATGCTATTTCATTGGATTCAATTCAAACAGAAAAGTCACATTCATTCTTTTCTGCTGACAGCATTCATTCTTCAGCTTTTATTCAACCACAGGTACATCCTGTATTTGCTTTACATGATCGTTCTATTACTATTTAAAGAACAAATTTCTTTGTGAAGAGGCTTTTGAAGCCTCTTTTTTTTGTAAAAGTTTTTTTTCAATATGATAATTGTCATTTTAATATGTGAGCAGTCGCTTTACTTTTGACTAACTATAAATGATTTTGCCATGAAAAATTCCTTAATACAAAAATACAATGTTTCGGAACCAAAATACACCAGTTATCCTAATTAGGATGAAATGGATTTTTCAGAAGAAATTTTGAAGAAATCTTTCACAGAGAGCAATCGTTCTGAAGGTATCAGTTTGTATATCCATTTGCCTTTTAACACCAAAGAATATGAGCAAATGCGAACAATGTATCGTCAGAGAATTTAGCTCTTTAAAAACCTTAACAAAAGACGAATTACTAAAACTTTCTTATTGTAAAACCTCCCATAGTATTAAAAAAGAAGCGGTTACATTTGAAGAGGGAGATAATGTAAATGGTATTTACTATCTAAAAGATGGTATTTGTATTCCAAAATCAGAAGTGATGGGATGCTTTGGCAAGAACAATCAGTTTTCGATGAATGTGATGAAAAGCATTTGCGGTGATCTAAAAGAAGCCGACGATCACATGGTGCATTTAGCCAAAAAAACAGTCAAGAGAAGATTAGCCGGGACGCTTCTCTATTTGCATGACACCTTTGGGAAAAACGAAGATAACTCCTTAAAAGTACAACTTTAGAGAAATGAACTAGCCAGCATGATTGGAACAGCCATTGAAAGCTGTATCCGTTTACTTTCGGATTTAAAAAAACTAGGATTGATTGAATTAACCGGTAAAAAAATCGTTTTAAAAAGACATCAATTCACTCAAAAAATTAGCTAATTAATTCCATTTGCTTTACTCTTTCTTGTTCATTACAAAATAATACACCGGAATTCCTAACGCCACAATGCACAATCCCAATCCCGTATTGAAGGTATCATAAATCAGTAAAGTCAGACAAATGGCTGATGTCACCACAATATAAAGTGCGGGTACAACCGGATATCCAAACGCTTTATAAGGCCTATCGGCATTGGGTTCTTTTTTTCTAAGAATGAAAACTCCCAGAATAGTCAGGATATAAAACAACAATGACGCAAAAGTAGCATAGGTTAATAAGTCCCCGAATTTTCCTGAAACACAAAGCATACAAGCCCAAATGCACTGCACCCACAATGCTTGGGCCGGAACCTGATTTTTATTCAGTTCTGTAGCCTGTTTAAAAAAAAGTCCATCCTTTGCCATAGCAAAAAATAATCGTCCTCCCGAAAGAATCAATCCGCTGTTGCATCCAAAAGTAGAAACCATGATCAACCCAGCCATCACAAATACACCTATATTACCCATAATTATACTTGCTGCGGCCGCTCCTACTCGATCATTGCTGGCAAACATGATTCCGTTACTGGCAATATCAGCAGCGTTTGGAGTTCCCTGCATTGGCAATAAAGCCAAGTACGCCAGATTTGCTAAAACATAAATAACAGTAACAATTAAAGTTCCAAGAAACAAACTACGGGGGATATTCTTTTTAGGTTCTTTAATTTCCCCTGCAATGAAAGTGACATTATTCCATGCATCACTAGAAAACAAGGAATTAATAATGGTAGCTCCTGCTGCTCCCAAAATAGCCATTCCTGCTAATTTTGTTACTGTAATTGTTCCGTCAGGATTGACTACCGTTTTGCTGGCTTCCCACATAGTTGCGAAATTATTGGACAAAACATCCGTTTGCAGACCCACGTATAATCCTAAAATTATCAAGGCAAAAAGCGCTATTAATTTTGCCGAAGTAAAGAGCAACTGAACTGTTTTTCCGCTTTCTACTCCTTTGGTATTGATGTAGGTTAACAGGATTATACTAAAAATAGCCAATACTTTTTGATACGAAAAAATAAAACCAGTACCAACCCTAAAAAGAGTTTGATCTAAAACAGGAAAGAATATAGCGGCATAATTCGCAAAAGTAACCGCTATAGCCGCAATAACTCCCGTTTGAATTACTGTAAAAACAGTCCAACCATACAGGAAAGAAACCAATCGCCCATAAGCGCGTTGAATATACACAAATTGTCCGCCCGCATTAGGCATCATTCCTGCCAATTCTCCATAACTCAATGCCGCGGCAACCGTGATTAATCCCGTTACCAACCAAATAACTAATAACCAGGCAGCAGAACCAATATCTCTTGCCATGGCTGATGTTACAATGAAAATTCCGGATCCTATCATAGAACCGGCAACTAAACTCGTGGCATCGATTAATCCTAAAGAACGTTTTAACTCGGTTTTATTTTCTGGCATTGGATAATTTTATAAGTGATCCTAATTTAATTATTTAATAATAAACACTATAGTTTCTTCGCTTCTTCCCAAAAAACATCCATTTCAGCAAGTGTCATATCCATTAAAGGTTTTCCCAATTCTCCTGCTTTACTTTCCAAATATTGAAAGCGCTTGATAAATTTTTTATTGGTTCGTTCCAAAGCATCTTCTGGATTTACATTTAAAAATCGGGCATAATTGATCATTGAAAATAAAACATCCCCAAATTCGGCTTCAATTTTATCCTGATCTCCTGCTTCAACCTCAACGTGTAATTCGTCTAATTCTTCTTGAACCTTATCCCAAACCTGATGCGATTCTTCCCAATCAAAACCCACTCCTTTTACTTTCTCCTGGATTCGGCTTGCTTTTACTAATGCGGGTAAACTTCTTGGAACACCTTCCAGAACGGACTTTCTGCCTTCTTTGAGTTTTAGTTTTTCCCAGTTTTGTTTCACTTCTTCCTCGTCTTTTACCACCACATCACTGTAAATATGGGGATGACGGTGAATTAGCTTTTCACAAATTTCATTACACACATCAGCAATGTCAAAATCGTTCGTCTCGCTTCCTATTTTGGCATAAAAAACAATATGCAACAACAAATCACCCAATTCTTTTTTGACTTCGTTCAAATCATTGTCTAAAATAGCATCGCCTAATTCATAGGTTTCTTCAATGGTAAGATGGCGCAAGGTTTGCATAGTTTGCTTTTTGTCCCAAGGACATTTTTCACGCAAATCATCCATAATATCTAATACTCGTTCGAAAGCTTGCAGTTGGTTTTGTCTTGAATTCATTAGGGATAGTTTTTGGTAAAAATAAAAAAATCCTGTTCAGAAAAACAACTGAACAGGATTAAATAGTATTTTAAAATCTGATTATTCTTTTTTAGCTTTTGCTTTTTTAGCAGGAGCGTTAACTTCCGCTACTGGAGTTTCTTCGGCTGCAACCTCTTCTGTCACTGCAGCAGCAGGAGCTTCATCAGTAACAAGTCCTTTTGCTTGAAGCATATTATACCAGTTCAGCACTTTTTTGATATCAGAAGGATATACTCTTTCTTCATCATAATCAGGTAAAACTTCTTTGAAATAAGCCATCAATGTAGTGTTGTCTTCTTTATGGGATATTGCCGCACCTTTGCTTTCTTTATCAGCAATTTTTTGCATGATTTCGGCTAAAGGTTTTTCGCCTTCATAGGTATAAATTGAAATTTCCGATAGTAAGCTTACATTGCTTTTCAAGTTTACGGTGATTTTTTTTCCATCCGCTAATGATTCTGCTACAAATCCGGTTCTTGTTTGCACTTTCAATACATATAAACCTGGTTTCCCAGAAATGGCTAATATTTTTTCTAAATTCATGTTATTGTGGAATTATTATTAAGAATTTGACTTATTTATTTTTATTTGAAACCAAAAATCATACCAAGCGAAGTTAAAAAGCTGTTTTATCTTCCTTTTTTGGCAAAGAATTTCATTCGGTAGTCTTGGAATGTTTTTCCCTCTAAAATGTTTTTCAGTTTCTTTTGAATCAATCGTTTTTTTAATGATGAAATTTTATCGGTGAATAAAATTCCTTCAATATGATCGTATTCATGTTGGATTACTCTGGCGATTAATCCGTCAAAAACTTCGGTTTTCATTACAAAATCCTCTTCGCAATACTCAATTGTTATGGTTGGATTTCTATAAACATCCTCTCTGACATCCGGAATACTCAGACAGCCTTCATTGAAACTCCATTCTTCACCTTCTTCTTGTATCATTTTTGCATTGATAAAGGTTTTTTTGAATCCTTTTAATTCTTTTTGTTCTGCATCTTCTAATTCCTCATCGTCGCTAAAAGGAGTCGTGTCGATTACAAATAAACGAAGCGCTAATCCTACTTGTGGTGCAGCAAGACCCACACCATAGGCATTATACATTGTTTCATACATATTGGCAATCGTTTCTTTCAAGTTTGGATGTTCTGGTGAGAGAACTTCCCCTATTTTTCTTAAAACTGGATCACCATATCCTATAATTGGTAAAATCATTCGTGTTGTATTAAATATTAGCTATTAAAATCGAAATAAGTTCTCTTTTAATTCGGTCTGCAAAAATAGTAAAAAAATAGCCAATGAATAATGCTCTAATGATAATTCATCACTATTTAAAATTTAGGTTAAAAGACCGATAGTATTCCTTTGAAAAATTCCTACAATCCTTACCTTTGCAAGCAATACAATTGTATGATTCATAAAATCCAAAAATTTACCGATACGACGTATTTCACTAATGCCCTAAAAGTAACTATCGCCACTGTGATTCCGGTGATGCTGTTTTCTTTTTTTGGCAAATTCGAAGTAGGCTTTACAATAGCTCTTGGAGCCTTTTTTACTTATCCCAGTGACATTCCAAGTAGTCTGAAACATAAAGTCAACGGGATTCTTGTTGCCACCATTCTTGTTGCTAGTGTGAATTTGCTAGTAAATATAATTTATCCGTATTCTTGGATTTTTTATCCTTTTTTAGCCTTATTAGTTTTCCTGACATCCATGTTATCCGTTTACGGACAACGAGCTACAATGGTTTCTTTCTCCGCCCTGATTTCACTCTCCTTGACATTTTCTGATATAAATACCGGTTGGGCTATGGTACAACATTCCGGTTTGATTCTAGCAGGAGGATTATTCTATCTCGTTGTTTCACTTACTTTTCACTACATCAGACCACATCGCTACATCGAATTACAAATTGCTGAATGCATCAAACTTACGGCTAAATATTTGAAGCTAAGAGGAGATTTATGGACCATAGATGCAGATAAAAAAGCAATTATTGAAAAGCAGTTAAACCTTCAGGTCGAGTTGAACACAATTCATCAAAACATAAGAGAAGTATTGATTAACAGCCATATCAGCGCAGGTTCTTCTAATCAAAATCGAAAAATGTTGCTTGTTTTTATAGCAATGGTAGAAATCCTTGAAGTGGCATTGTCTACGTCATTTGACCATGATAAATTGCACCGAAAATTCGACAATCATCCAAGGGTCTTGCTGACGTATCAAAACTTAGCCTACAATCTGGCCGCAAGTTTAAAACAATTATCTGAAAGTGTAAAAAAACGAACGAATTATATTCCAAAACACACATTGCTAAACGATTTGAACGCCTTACAGCTGGCAATCACTGATTATGAAAAAGATTTAGGGAAAAATTCTGCCTCAGAAGGCGTTTTTATGCTTACCACTATGCTGGAATATGCGGAAAAGCAAGTCGAGAAAATAAAAATTGTAGAACGTGCTTTTACCTCAATTGTTAATTTACAGGATTTTACAGGAATCGATACCGATTTAGAAAAATTCTTAACGCCGCAGTATTATCCGTGGCGTACTTTGACAGAGAATCTGAGTTTTTCCTCCACTATTTTCAGGCATTCCTTACGATTAACAATAGCGCTATTAGTTGGTTTTATTATTGGAAAAATACTGCCTTTTCATAATGTATACTGGATTTTATTGACTATTATCGTTATCATGCGACCCGGTTACGGCTTGACTAAACAACGTTCTTTTCATAGAATTCTAGGTACTGTTTTAGGTGGATTAATTGCCTTTGGAATTCTTTTCTTTGTCAAAGACAACATTATAATCAGTATTCTTTCTATTCTTTGCTTGCTTTTAGGATTCTCTTTTACCCAAACAAATTACAAAGTCAGTGCCACATTTGTAACCATGTATGTTGTTTTTATTTATGGAATTGTGACTCCTAACATAGGGGATCTTGTTCAATTTAGAATACTGGACACCATTGTAGGTGCCGGTCTTGCTTTTTTGGCCAATCATTTTTTATGGCCTTCTTGGGAATTTTTAAACATGCCCATGCATTTAGAAAAATCCATCAATGCCAATCAAAATTACCTGAAGGAAATTTCAATTTTTTATAATAAAAAAGGAACCGTTTCTACATCGTACCGCTTGGCTCGTAAAAATGCTTTCATCGAGATTGGGAATTTAATGGCTTCTTTTCAGAGAATGGCACAAGAGCCTAAATCAAAACAAAAACAGCTGCCTAAAGTCTATAAACTAACGGTATTAAATCACTCTCTTCTCTCCTCATTAGCGTCTTTAGGAACTTACATTCAATCCCATAAAACAACCTCCGCATCTGAAGCATTCAATGTGGTGGTGGATACTGTGATTAGAAATCTGGATGAGGCTATTGCACTTTTGAAGGAAAATGATTTCAAGCTAAAAGAAAACCTTCCCAAAGAGGATTTAGCGCTACGTTTTACCGAATTGAAAAATATACGTGCCCGAGAATTGAAAGCAGGAATTCCTATTGATGAAAAGGCTTTTCAATTGAAAATGCAAGAAGCACAATTGGTAATCGAACAATTAATCTGGCTGACCAGTTTATCCGAAACTATTTTAAAAACCACAACAGCATTAAAGGAATCTTAACAAGAAAAGCGCTTGAACCAGATTCCTATCTAATTCAAACTCTTTTTATTTTTGTGCTGACTTTCTAATTATTCAGTTTTAGGACGGCAGCCGTTTCTTTTCTGATTTTCTCTAATAAAATTGGATCTTCATTGAGATTTTGACCATAAGAAGGAATCATGATTTTTAATTTCTCCTGCCACTCCGCCGTTTTAATTTCCTCTTTGAAACATCTTCCTATCAAATCTATCATAATAGAAACTGCTGTTGAAGCACCTGGAGAAGCCCCCAGCAAAACGGATAAAGATCCATCTGCAGTGGTAATTACTTCGGTACCAAACTCCAGTATGCCTCCTTCTTTTTCGTCTTTTTTTATCACTTGTACCCGTTGTCCGGCACGTTCAATTTTCCAGTCTTTGGATCGTGCCTTGGGAACATATTCTCTTAACGCATTAATTCGGTCTTTAGGGGATTGGCGCACTTGCTCAATTAAATATTTGGTAAGGGGTATATTCTTAATACCTGCGGCTAACATTGGAATAATATTATCTGATTTTATCGATAAAGGTAAATCTGAATAGGAGCCATTTTTTAAAAACCTAGTCGAAAAACCCGCAAAAGGACCAAAAAGCAATTGCTTTTCTCCATTTATCATTCGGGAATCAATATGTGGTACAGACATTGGTGGTGCTCCCACGCTTGCCTTACCATATACTTTAGCCTGGTGTTTTGCAATCACTTCCGGATTTGTGCATTTTAGCCATTGTCCGCTCACTGGGAAGCCGCCATAGCCTTTGCCTTCGGGCACATTTGCTTTTTCTAATAATGGCAAGGAACCACCCCCAGCACCAATGAAAACAAATTTAGAGTATGTTTTTCTCTTTTGACCGGAAGCTAAATCAGTGATTTTTATGCGCCATAACTTATCTTCTCGTTGTTTTAATTTTTGAACTTCGTGGTTATAATGAATGGTAACCCCATCTAGTTTTGCTAAATAACCAAAAATACTTCGGGTCAATTCTCCAAAATTTACATCTGTCCCAATTGCCATTGAACTGGCGGCCACTTTTTCGGTTTCTGATCTCCCTTCCATAACCAGCGGCATCCATTCTTTTAATTGTGCAAAATCAGTACTAAAAACCATTTGCTTAAAAAGAGGATTCAAATGCAACGCGTCAAATCTTTTTTTAAGATAAGCAACATTTTTTTCTCCCCATACAAAACTTATGTGGGGAATGCTTTTAATAAAATTTTCAGGAGAAGGAACTCTGTTTTCTTGAACGAGATATGCCCAGAACTGTCTGGAAACTTCGAAAGACTCCGCGATACTGATCGCTTTTTTTGGGCTGATGCTTCCATCAGGTCCTACGGGAGTGTAATTGAGTTCACAAAAAGCAGCATGTCCAGTTCCTGCATTATTCCATGCATCAGAGCTTTCAGCCGCCGCTCTATCTAATCGTTCGTAAATTTCAATTTTTATATCCGGTTGCAGTTCTTTTAGGATTAAGCCCAGCGTGGCGCTCATAATTCCAGCTCCAATAAGAACTACTTCACTATTTGTACGTATGGTTGTGTCAGGCATAACTAGATTTTAAAGTGCAAAGGTAAATGATATATTCACAAAAAAAAGCATAAATTTTACCTCAAAAGTTACATTTATCAAACCGTTTTAGCAAAAAAATAGCTTTTTTACACTGATTTTAAAATTTTTTCCTGGTCAAATAGTCCTGAAGCATAATCGTGGCCGATATTTCGTCAATAAGTGCTTTGTTTTGACGCTGTTTCTTACTCATGCCGCTATCTATCATGGATTGAAAAGCCATTTTTGAAGTAAACCGTTCATCAACCCGAATGACTTTCATCTCCGGAAAATGATTGGTAAAGTGCGTGACAAATCCTTTAATGATCGATGCACTTTCTGAGGGTTCGCCATTCATTTGTTTGGGTTCACCAATAAGAACGGCTTCTACTTTTTCTTTAGCAAAATAATCCTTCAAAAAAGCAATTGCAGTTGCCGATGGGATTGTGGTTAAACCCGAAGCTATAATTTGCATTTCATCAGTAACCGCTATTCCGGTTCGTTTTTGACCGTAGTCTATGGAGAGAATTCTAGGCATTTATAAGAAGTTTTACAAACATATTGAGCTTAATCGGCTAAATCCATAAAAAAAATCAGAATAATTAATTTTCATATTTTGAAATCACTTTATCAAGATAGGCATCAACTTAGTATATTGTATAAAGTTTTGCAGTACCATTATGATTTTTTTCTAGTGAAGCGTCTAATTTTTTTTTATTTCTAGTAAACGCCTCATCTTCCTGTACTATTTACTATTGTAAGTTCATCTGATGAAAAGAAACTCAATAACTCCAGAATTTTGGCTTTGATTTCGGGTTGAAATTCTAATCTAATGGTTTCCATACTATTTTTACTTAAAACGAATTCCTATGTTTCAAAATTGCCACAACTAAAACAGTTTCGTGTGCAACATCAACTTTAAAAACGATTGTATAACCTTTAAAAACATAATCTCTTGTGTTTTCATTATCAAAATAAATTGATTTTTTGAAAAGAAAAGGCTGCTGCATATCTTTTTTTATGTTTTTTATCAATGCAATTTTAAATTTTCTTGCAGTAAGCGGTTTGTCTTTTGAAATGAAATCAATTATAACATCTAAATCATGATTAAATTCGATAGTTAATTTAATCCTCATATTTTGATATCGTTTTTTCCAGCAAAATATCCAATTCCTCAAAAGTAGAATATACAGCAGTACCATTATCAATCTTATCAATCCTGGACTGAAGCATTCTTTTTTCTTCTTCAAAAATTGACCTTTCCTGAACTATTGTAAGTTCATCTGATGAAAAGGAACTCAATAACTCCAGAATTTTGGCTTTGATTTCGGGTTGAAATTCTAATCTAATGGTTTCCATAGTACCTACAATTTAAAGTACAAATATATAACATTTTCAAATTAATTTGACTTTTTGCTTTTAGTTAAAAACCCTATCTTTGTCAAAAATCTATCAAAAATGAATCCATTACAGCCGATTATAGAACAAGCTTGGGAAAACCGTGCTTTGTTACAAGAAACTACAACAACTGATGCTATCAGAGCAGTTATTGAATTATTAGATACCGGAAAATTACGTGTTGCTGAACCAGTTGGAGAGGGATGGCAAGTAAACGAATGGGTAAAAAAAGCAGTAGTAATGTATTTCCCTATTCAAAAAATGGAAACATTAGAGTCTGGAATTTTCGAATACCATGACAAAATGTTATTGAAAAGAGGCTATGCCGAGAAAGGAATTCGTGTTGTTCCTAACGCAGTAGCGCGTTACGGTGCTTATATTTCCAGTGGTGTTATCTTGATGCCAAGTTATGTAAACATTGGTGCTTATGTAGACGAAGGAACTATGGTAGACACATGGGCAACCGTAGGTAGTTGTGCTCAAATAGGTAAAAACGTACACTTAAGCGGTGGCGTTGGTATTGGTGGCGTACTTGAACCTTTGCAAGCGGCTCCTGTAATTATTGAAGACGGCGCTTTCATTGGTTCCCGATGTATCGTAGTTGAAGGGGTACATGTTGGGAAAGAAGCTGTACTTGGTGCCAATGTTTGCCTGACTGCCTCCACAAAAATTATTGATGTAACCGGAGAAACTCCCGTTGAAATGAAGGGATATGTTCCTGCCCGTTCCGTTGTGATTCCAGGAAGTTACACTAAGAAATTTCCAGCAGGAGACTTCCAGGTTCCTTGTGCTTTAATCATTGGAACTCGTAAACCTTCAACTGATTTGAAAACATCATTGAACAATGCTTTACGTGAATATGACGTAGCGGTTTAATCCGTATTCGTTTAAAAATCTTTATAAAAAGACCTATTGGATATTTCAATAATTATTGTCAATTACCGTGGTTGGAAAGCCTTAGACGAATGTTTAGAATCCATTGATACAATTATTTCGAAAACATTCTCATTCGAAGTCATCATTGTTGATAATTTTTCGAATGACGGACAATTCAACATTTTTAAACAAAAATATTCCAAGTTTACATTTATAGAAAACACTGGTAATAATGGTTTCTCAAATGGTTGCAACTTTGGTGCAAGCATTGCTACGGGAAACCATTTCCTTTTTTTAAATCCAGATACAAAACTTACTCTTGAAGCCCTTGAAATTCTTTTAGAAACGGCTGTTTCCCATCCAGAAATTGGAATTTTATCCTGTTTACAAATAAACGAAAACGAAGTTTTTTACAAACAAAACAATTTATTTCCGGCTTTAGGACGATTTTTCGGAGTGTCAAGATCTATTTTTAGAAAACTGAATAAGGCAAAATTAGAAAAACGTTTTAATAACAACAATGAGTTGTTTTACCCAGATTGGGTTACCGGAGCGGTCATTTTCATAAGCCGAGAATGGTTTAACAAAATTCAAGGCTGGAATGAAGATTTTTGGCTTTATTTTGAAGATGTTGCACTTTGTAAAAAAATTTCTGATACGGATGGAAAAGTTGCCGTTACCCGAAAAGCTACTATTTTCCATCAACATGGTGGTGCATCCCGATTAAATGTAAAGACAAAAGCACTCACGAAAACAGAAGTGATCATCTCAAAACACGTGTACATCAGCAATCAATTTTCAACAGGAATACAACTCTATTTACATACATTATTAATTTTAGGAGTTCTTAGTGAGAAACTATTTTTGTCGCTTTTAAGCGTGTTTTTATTTTTTATTCCAAAATTGAAAGTGAATCGATTGATGCTTAAAAATTTATCCATTTATTATTTAAATGTCCTACGAAAACAAACCTGGATTAGTCCTCGTGCAATGAATTACTTGAAAACAAAAGCATAACTTTTCAAATTTACTTCAAATGAAAATACTTGTAATTCAACAAAAAATGATTGGAGATGTTTTAGTAAGCTCCATATTATGCAATAATTTGCGCAAAGCCTACCCAAAAGCGCAAATTGATTATATGGTTTACGAATCTACCATTGCTGTTTTACAAGGAAATACAAGTTTCGATAATCTCATCCTTTTCCAGGAAAAACATCAAAAAAGCAAATGGGAATATTTTAAATTATTGAAATCCATTCGAACTGAAAAATATGATATTATTATAGATGCGTATTCCAAATTAGAAAGCTGGCTTGTCGTATTGTTATCGGGTGCAAAACAAAAAATATCGTATTGGAAAAAAGGAAGAGACTTTCTTTATACGGATACGGTGATTAGAAAAAAAACGACCAATACCAATTTAGGTTTAATAATTGAACAGCGATTAGCATTGCTAAATCCTTTGCATCTGGATATTGAATTAGAAACATTTCCCAGAATTTATGTCACAAAAGTAGAGAATGATTTTGCTAGTTCACTTTTTGAATCTCACGGTATAGACCAATCTAAAAAAACAGTTATGGTCAGCATAATTGGAAGCAGTCCAGACAAAACCTATTCGTTGGAATATATGTCTCAATTAGTCGATTTTATTGCAGATAAGGAAGATGTGAATATTCTTTTTAATTATTTTCCAAAGCAAATTGAAGATGCAAAAACAATTTACAATGGGTGTAAAGAAAGTACTAGACAAAAAATTTATTTCTCCCTCTTAGGAAAAAACATTCGAGAGTTTATCGCCATCATGAATCATTGTGATATGATAATTGGCAACGATGGCGGGGCAATAAATATGGCAAAAGCATTAGAAAAACCCTCTTTTATTATTTTTTCGCCTTGGATTGACAAAAAAGGATGGGCCACATTTGAAGATGGAATTAATCATGTTTCTCTGCATTTACAAGAGTTTAAACCTGATTTATTTGAAGGCAAAACGGCTAAAATCATAAAAAAAGAAACCATTGCGTTTTACAAAGAGTTTACTCCCGAGTTGATTATTCCTGCTTTACATACTTTCTTGGAAACACATTTAGAATAATATTCTATTTTTGTAAAACATTCAAAAATTAATGAAATACAATCACAACACGAACATTTCAGTTTTAATAATTACATTAAACGAGGAAAATCAAATTAAGCCACTTTTGGTTGATTTAGATTTTGCTGATGAAATTATTGTTGTCGATTCATTCAGTACCGATAAAACAGAAGCTATTTGTAAATCATTTGAAAAAGTCACTTTCATTCAAAATAAATTCAAAAACTATTCTTCTCAAAGGAACTTTGCTATTTTACATGCAAAAAATGACTGGATTTTATTTTTGGATGCAGATGAAAGACTGACTCCTGCATTAAAGAATGAAATTATAGCCACAATAAAAACCAATGAAACCTTTTCGGCTTTTCTTTTCTACAGAACTTTTATGTTTGAAGGCAAAGTATTGCATTTCAGCGGGAATCAGAATGATAAAATATTTAGGCTTTTTAATAAAAATCAAGCTGAATATACCACAGACCGGCTTGTTCATGAAAAATTAAAAGTGAATGGAAAAATAGGTGTTCTAAAAAACAAACTGATTCATTATTCCTATGCTAATTTTCAAGCGTATAAATCGAAAACGATTCGGTACGGAGAATTCAAAGCACAGGAGAAGTTTTTAAAAAAGCAAAAGCCTTCGGTTTTATTACATTTTTTACATCCTGCTTATAATTTTTTGTTCAATTACATTATCCGATTAGGATTTCTTGACGGAAAAAAAGGTTTGATTATTTGCTATTTAAACGCCAATTCAATTCACATCCGATATCAAGAATTAGAACAACTTTGGAAAAGACAACAACAGTTATCTCCAAAACAATAATTTCTTTTTACGAGCAATTTTTCTATGAAATTTCATTTGAAAATCGTTGGTATAAAAGCACATTTTTACAAAAACTTCATCGTATTTCTTATTGTAAAGTTTGGCATATTCATCACTCATTATTGCCAGCATTTCTTTTTTTGGCGTAAGCCTGTTGAAATTTTTCATGCGTAGCTCGAAGTCCATAAACTGATGGAAATTCATTCTATTTAAATCAACTAGGTAGAAACTATAGCTTCCATCATCTGCTTTTTTAATCAAAGTATTTCCTGGAGAATGATCTAAAAACTCAATTCCTTTTTGATGTAAATCAAATGTAAATCGGGTAAACTGCCGCAAGATATTCTCATGATCCGGATAATCAGGTTGCAGCACTAATTCTCTGAAAGTTAACTCTGCCTGAAGATGCTCACTGATATAAAAACTTTCTTGTAATCCCAACAAAGTGAAATTTTCAGCACAAGCTATAGGTTGTGGCGTACCAATTCCCTTTTCTAATAAAATAGCTGCATATTCGAAAGAACGTCTGGCTTTAGATTTTCTGAAATATTTGTAGGCAATTTTATTGATCAGATTTGGGGTTTTGAAAGATTTGATATTTATCGTTTTCCCTTCTAATTCAAAAAGTTTTATTTTGTTTCGCACTCCGTCGCCAAAAAGAATTCCTTTTGAATTGAAGCTTTCAATGATATCAATTAACACCTTTTGATTGGTTATCAATGACGTATTAAAAATTATAGTTCTTTTCAATTGTTTTATTATAAGATTAGTCGATTGTTTTAATAAAAGCAAAAATATTATTTAGCTAAATACTTAAACCATTGTCCGAAATTTTTAAAAAAAAGATAAAGTGATGAAATTCTAAGTACTTTATTATTACTAACATAGTTTTTAATTTCATCTATATTTTTTGTAGGAAAATAACCTAAAGTCTTCCATGTATCAGCTTCTATGTAATAAAAATCCTTAAATGTTTTATAATTATCTTGATTTACTGCTTTCCATTTTTCAAAGAAAGAGTTATTAATTTGTACATTATGTCCCCAATTTTTTAATTTGAAAGCTAATTGGTCTTCGGTTCTTGATAAACATTCATGCAAAAGAATTTTATCCGTGTAAATTACCCTTGCTTTTGTCTTTCTGCCTACTTTGTAATTTGGATAGTTTGTAGCAAGTAAAACTCTTGTAATATTTTCAACATACAATATTCCTTCATCAGTATATTTGTACAAGTGAGTTAAAAAACAACCTATTTGAACAGGATTTTCTTTTGGGTTTTTCAAAAAAGAATCATACTTCCTAAGATCATTTATAAAACCTGAAAAATCTAAAAAGTATTCATCTGCATCAATTTGAATTAACCAATTTCCTATTCCCATTTTATCAGAAAGCATTTTTCTTTCTCTAACCTCGCATTCCATTGTAGTTAAACTTGACACGTAAAAATCATCTTCATATATAACAATTTTATTTTCAACATCAAATGCATCAATCCATTCAAAAAAAGTATCATCAATAGTAAAAAATTCACCGTTCCATGTTTTTCGTTCCTTATCAATAGCTAAAAAAATAGTATTAGATTCTTTGTATATTGTTGGTATCGAATTTTTTAATAGTTCATAATCGTACGAGACTAAATAACCTACTTGTATTTTTCCTAACATAAACATCAATTTGAAATTTGTTGCAATTTAGTATTAAATATCTATTTTTGTTGAATGAAAAAAGAATATGATTATTTAATAGTAGGATCAGGTCTTTTCGGTAGTGTTTTTGCGCATGAGGCAACAAAAGCGGGTAAAAAGTGTTTGATTTTAGATAAAAGAAAACACACCGGAGGAAATATTTATTGTGAAAATATTGAAGGGATAAATGTCCACAAATATGGCCCGCATATTTTTCATACTAATGACAAGAAAATATGGGATTATGTAAATCAATTCGTGAATTTTAATCATTTCGTATATTCGCCTCTATCGCTTTCAAAGGGTAAACTTTATAATCTACCTTTTAACATGAATACCTTTTATCAGCTATGGGGAACCAAAACGCCGGCTGAAGCAAAAAATAAAATTGAGCAGCAAATTAAGGAATTTGGAAGCGACAACCCTAAAAACCTCGAAGAACAAGCACTTTCATTGGTGGGAAAAGACATATACGAAACCTTGATCAAAGGGTATACTGAAAAGCAATGGGGCAGAAAGGCCACCGAACTGCCTGCTTTCATTATTAAAAGACTTCCCGTTAGATTTACTTTTGACAATAATTATTTTAACGATCGCTACCAAGGAATCCCCATTGGAGGTTACAATAAAATTATAGAAAATTTATTGGAAAACATTGAAGTGAAACTTGATACAGATTATTTCGAAAACAAAGAGTACTTTGAAAATATCGCAACAAAAATTGTTTTCACGGGGAAAATTGACGAATATTTTGATTACCGGTTTGGAAAACTAGAATATCGCTCGTTGCGATTTGAAACACAAATTCTGGATACCGAGAATTTTCAAGGAAATGCAGGCATTAACTATAATGACATTGAATATCAACATACGAGGATCGTAGAGCATAAACATTTTGAATTTGGCAACCAAAAGAAAACTGTAGTGACAAAAGAATATCCTGAAAATTGGACGTCCGAAAAAGAGGCTTATTATCCTATTAATGACGAAAAAAATCAAGCGATATATCTCAATTATAAAAAGCTTTCCGAAACCCTTAATAATGTAATTTTCGGAGGCAGATTGGCAGAATACAAATATTACGACATGCACCAAATAATTGCATCCGCATTAATTAAATCTAAAAAAGAACTAGAAAATGGTTAAAATTTTTACAGTTACACATAAAGAGACCCCTATTTTATTTAACGAATTGCATATCCCGATACAAGTCGGCGAAAATGTAGACATTGCAACAAATATTTTGCGAGACAACACGCTCGATAACATTGCTAATAAAAACAAAAACTACTGTGAATTAACTGCTTCTTATTGGATTTGGAAAAATATTACGGATGTTGAATACGTTGGAATCTGTCATTACAGGAGGTATTTTAATTTTTTCAATCCCTTTTATAATTTCCAACCTTCCGCTCAAAAAAAAATTAAGATTGATGATTTTAAAAAAACAAAATTAGTTAAAACTGATGGAGAAATTTTAGAAAAAAAAATCATTAAAATACTCTCGGAGTACGATGTAATTCTTTGTAAACCATATAAATTTAAAAATACTACACTGACTCAAAACTACTGTGAAGATCACCGAAAAGAAGATTGGGATTTAACAAAAAAAATAATTAGTGAGAAGTACCCGCAATACAAAGAAAGTATTGTAACCCATTTAGACGAAGGTCGACTGTTTCATGTAGCAAATATGATGATTTGTTCCAAGAAAATTTGGGATGATTATTACACCTGGCTTTTTTCTATTCTATTTGAATTGGAATCTAAAGTCAGTATTCCCAAGGATGACTATCAAGCACGAATTTTCGGGTTTATATCTGAAAGATTAATTAATCTATATGTTTATCATAATAAATTAAAAATCAAAGCAATTCCCACTTATAAAATAATCGATCTATAATCATGGATATCAACCAAGAAATACACAATGCTTACGAAGTCATAAAAAATGGAGGAATCATCCTCTACCCCACTGATACCGTATGGGGAATTGGTTGTGACGCCACAAATCCAGAGGCTGTCGCTAAAATTTACAAACTCAAGAAAAGAGCCGAAACCCAAAGCATGATTGTTTTGATGAATGGCGATAAAATGATTTACAATGTATTCAAAGACATTCCGGAAGTAGCCTGGCAAATTATGGATTTCTCTGACCTGACCGATAGTGAACTGGCAAATCAAAACCCAACCACTTTAATTCTGGACAAACCACGAAACGTAGCACCCAATTTAATCGCAGCTGACAACTCACTAGGAATTAGACTTGTAAAGGAACCTTTTTGTTTTAAATTGATGGAAAAAATGAAAAAACCGTTGGTTTCCACATCAGCAAATATCTCCGGACAACCTACTCCAAAAAGTTTCAAAGAAATCAGTCCTGAAATTATAAAAGGCGTGGACTATGTTGTAAATTTGCATCGCGAAAAAATTGCCGGAAAACCATCTACAATTATAAAATTGACAAGTGATTCTCAGGTAAAAGTGATTCGGAAATAATTGTTTTTTTACCGCTAATTCGCTAATTCAATTTTAAAAATGGATGATTTAATTTATAAAGATGAATGTTATAAAATTGTTGGACTCCTGTATGAAGTACACAAAAATCTTGGTAAAGGTTTCTCTGAAATAGTTTATAAAGATGCCTTAGAATTTGAATTTAACGAAAATAATATTCACTATGAGAGGGAAAAAGAATATTCTGTTAGTTATAAAAATTCCATTTTAAAACATAAATTTTATGCAGATTTTATTATCCATGACAAAATAATTCTTGAAATAAAAACTGTCGAATGTTTTAACAATAGTCATTACAATCAGTGTTTAAATTATTTAAAAATTTCTGGAAACAAACTTGCAATATTGGTTAATTTTAACTTGACCTCTTTAGAATACAAACGTATCGTTGATACCAAAAAATAATTAGCGAATTTGCGGTAATAAAAAATGAACTACAAAACAGCCTTACATAACAAAATATTCGAAGTAATTTCTCAAGCTTCTCAAGAACTTAGCGTTGACAGTTATGTGATTGGTGGTTTCGTAAGAGATTTACTTTTGAAGAGAGACTTTAAAAAAGACATTGATATTGTTGCCGTGGGCAGCGGAATTGAATTGGCTTTAAAAGTGTCACAACTGCTTCCTAACAAACCAAAAGTTCAGGTTTTCAAAACTTACGGAACAGCGATGCTGCGTTTTGAAGACACCGAAATTGAATTTGTTGGAGCCAGAAAAGAATCCTATAATTTTGAAAGCAGGAATCCAGTTGTAGAAAACGGCACCTTAGAAGACGACCAAAACCGTCGTGATTTCACCATAAATGCACTGGCTTTATCTTTGAACACCGCTAATTTTGGAGAACTCTCCGATCCTTTTAACGGATTGGAAGATTTAAAAAACAAAATAATCAGAACCCCTTTGGATCCGGATATTACTTTTTCTGACGATCCTTTGCGCATGTTGAGAGGGATTCGTTTTGCAAACCAATTGGGATTTGAAATCGAAGAAGATTCGCTGAATTCGATAACCAAAAATGCGGAACGAATCAAAATTATTTCCGGAGAACGAATTGTCGATGAATTGAATAAAATACTTTCGACAGACAAACCCTCCGTAGGATTCTTGCTATTGTTCAAAACTGGACTTTTAGATATTATTCTTCCAGAATTGACTGCTCTGAATCAAGTGGAAGAAATTGAAGGCCATACCCATAAAAATAACTTTTATCACACGCTGGAAGTTGTCGATAATATTTGTCCGCATACTGATGATGTTTGGTTGCGCTGGTCAGCATTATTGCACGACATAGGTAAAGCACCAACGAAACGTTTTACTAAAAAACAAGGCTGGACCTTTCACGGACATGAATTTCTTGGTGGCAAAATGGCAAAAAAGATTTTTGAACGTTTGCACATGCCGTTGAATCAAAAAATGAAATTTGTGCAAAAAATGGTCATGATGAGTTCACGACCGATTGTTTTATCCCAAGATACGGTAACGGATTCTGCAGTGCGCCGTTTGGTTTTTGACGCTGGCGAAGACGTTGAGAATTTAATGACACTATGCGAAGCGGATATCACAACGAAGAATCCAAATAAATTCAAGAAATACCACAATAATTTTGAAATCGTCCGCCAGAAAATTGTAGAAGTCGAAGAACGGGATCAGGTACGTAATTTCCAGCCACCAATATCAGGTGAAGAAATTATGGAAAAATTTAACTTAAAGCCTTCAAAAGAAATCGGAATGCTGAAAGAAGCCATAAAAGAAGCCATTTTAGAAGGAGAAATTCCAAATGAATATGAAGCTGCTTTTCAATTTATGCTAAAAAGAGCCGCAAAAATCGGATTAAAGATTAACGCTTGTTGAATTAACAATTAATTACATTTCAAATATCTTTGCAAAAATTAATTTCAAACAATGAAAAAAGAGAATAATTACGTTATCATTTGGTTGTTATCAGGATGCTTATTATTGTTTATGATGGTTGTAGTGGGAGGAATTACCCGATTGACCAATTCCGGTTTATCAATGACCGACTGGCATTTAGTAACTGATACTTTTCCTCCTTTAACAGCAGAAAAATGGTCATACGCTTTTGAAGAATATAAAAAATTTCCGGAGTACCAAAAAATAAACATCCACAATGATTTTACGTTAAGTGATTACAAATTCATTTATTTCTGGGAATGGTTTCACCGTTTTATAGGGAGAATAATAGGTTTAGCGTTTATCCTTCCTTTTATATACTTCTTGTTCAAGAAACGTCTTTCGACAGAGACTATAAAAAAATGTGTTGTTCTACTATTCATGGGTGGTTTTCAAGGATTTCTGGGCTGGTTTATGGTACGTAGCGGATTAATCGACAATCCGGATGTAAGTCATTTTAGATTGGCATTACACCTTACATTTGCCTTTATAACGTTTGCTTACACACTCTGGGTAGCTTTGGATTTAATCTACCCAAACAAAGCGACAGCTATACCTCCATTACGAAATCTTGCGCGTGTCGCATTAATTTTTCTAGTTATCCAAATCATTTATGGCGGGTTTGTTGCGGGTTTAAATGCGGGTTTGATTCACAATCATTGGCCGCTGATGAGTGATGGTCAATTCATTCACGAGAGTGTCTTTATAGAAAAAAGCACCTTGTTTTTAAATCTTATCGAAGGAAAAAGCGGCGTTCAGTTCGTACATCGAACTATGGCGTATGTCGTGGTAGGATTAATTCTTGCTCTTTATTTTACAAGCAGAAAACACACTCTTTCCTCACTTCAGAAAAAAGGAATCAATATATTGGTGTTGATTGTCTTCTTGCAATTTGCATTAGGTATCCTTACTCTGCTTTACAGTGTCCCACTTTGGTTGGGATTACTACATCAAGTGATGGCTTTCTTTTTATTAACGGCAATGACATTCACTTTACACCGATTATCTAAATAAGAAATAAACATAACCCATGGTTTAAACCGTGGTCAATTCAAAATAACACCTGACTATATTGTCGCATTTCTTTGTTTACCAACATAAATGTCTAAACTTGCCGCTCAAGATAAATTTTTAGATTTATCAGATTATGGAAGAACCTTCGGGAAATTTCTTGCCAATCAATTAAAAAACACTCGGTTTACTCCTATTCATGTCACCTTACTTTTTGGTGTTTCGGGCTTGATTGCTATTTACTGTATTCTGCAAGGAAGTTACTATTTCGCAAGTTTTTTTATCATTTTGAAATCAATGATTGATGCAGCAGATGGTGAACTGGCACGCTTAAAAAACACGCCTTCTTATACTGGAAGATACTTGGACAGTGTATTTGATATCATCTTAAATTTTCTGCTTTTAATGACTATTTGTTATGTTTCAAAAACATCATTTTGGGTTACTATTTTGGCTTTTATCGGCATCCAATTGCAGGGCACTTTATACAATTACTACTATGTGATTTTAAGAAATAAATCCGTTGGCGGAGACACTACCAGTAAAATTTTCGAGTACAAATCACCCAGAGCTTTACCCGGTGAAACCCAAAAATCTGTCGATATTCTGTTCCGTGTTTACACCCTCGTTTATGGCACATTCGACAAGATCATTCACACACTTGATAAAGAAGCTTACAAAGTAAAAACGTTTCCTAATTGGTTTATGACGATACTTTCTATCTACGGTTTGGGCTTCCAACTATTGATAATTGCGGTAATGTTACCTATGAATTTAATTGAATATATCATTCCGTTTTTTATACTTTACACGGCACTCATTTTTGTTCTAATTGGAATCCGAAAAACATTTTTAAAGGTATAAAAGCACTATAGACATATTCTATACTAAATACCTAATTCACTAAAAAAGAGTTATTTAATACCCATTATATACTTTATCTGTTTAATACTATTATCAGCCTATCCAACTCTTGAAATCAGAAACCTTTTCTCTACTCACAATTACTTCTTCGTCTTTGTAAGAAGGTAAAATAACTTTCAAACGGGAGTTGCTGTAGACTACAATTTCTTTAATTGCTTTAAGAGGAACTATGAATTTTCGGCTTACCCGATAAAAATCCTTTGGATCTAATTCCTGTTCCAAAAGTTCTAAAGTTGTTTCTATTAAATAATTCCTATTGTCAAAAGTATGCAAATAGGTTCCTTTATTTTCACTAAAAAAACACTCAATTTCATCGGCAGAAATCACCTTTAAATGTTGGCCTATTTTTACAGAAAATCTTTTTTTGTAATTTTTTTCAAATGGATTAGACAGCATTTTTTTGATTTGTTCAAAATCCAATTGTACTGTTTCCAGTTTAGGTAAACGCGCCTTAAATTTTGTAACGGAAACCTCTAAATCATCTTCGTCAATAGGCTTCAAAAGATAATCAACACTGTTCAATTTGAAAGCCCGTAAAGCATATTTATCATAAGCCGTGGTGAAAATTACTGCACTTTTAATAGATACTTTTTCGAATATTTCAAACGATAATCCATCTGACAATTGAATGTCCAGAAAGATCAAATCCGGATGTTCATTATTAGAAAACCAAGCAATAGCTTCTTCCACGGAATGCAATAGCACTCCAACTTTAATATTTAGTTTTTCCAGTTTTCGTTGGAGCAACCTCGCCGCTGGTTTTTCGTCTTCGATAATTATTGTTGTCATTTTTTAAGTTAGAGGTTAGAAAATAGAGAATAGAAGTAAGAGGTTTTACTGAATACTAAAAAAACTGAACACTGAACATTTATCCTTATTGCCATTTTTCGCTTTTCTCTTTTTCCATCAATTCCTTAATTTTTTTTTCTTCCCAGTTTTTTCCAAAAATCCAATTGGGCAAAAAAGTAGAAAAAGCGTGAGTTGTTAATCCAATTCCCCAGAAGAAAGCCGTAAAGAAATTCTCCATTTTAAAATAGCTTTCACCAACATCTAAATCTTGAATATTGACAAACACAATCATTAAATTCACTACTAGATAAACAATCAAATGTATGTAAAATCCTTTTATTTTTTTTACACGTGCGAGCGCTTCATTATACTGTAACTCTGTAATTGCATCTGTTTTCATGATATTAGCGGTTTTGATTTTTATCTTTATCCATCAACTCATTAATCTTTTTTTCTTCCCAATTAGTTCCCAAAAACGGCATATAATTAAAGACTTTCATGCCATGAAAAAACAATCCAATTCCCCACCAAAATAACGGCCAAAAAAACCATAAGTATTGAGGGGATGTAGTCAAATTAATGATTGCCAAAGAAATAATCACAATACTATAAACCGTTAAATGTCTGTAAAAATCTTTTATTTTTCCTACCTGCTTTTTTGCTTGAAAATATTTTTCTGAGTTGTCCATATTAGTTTGTATTTTTTTTAAATTTAGGGAATCTCAATTCCATTTATTATTCTGATTGTCTTTTTTCAAAATCTCATTAATCTTTCGCTCTTCCCATGATTTTCCGTACCCAAAAACTTCAAAACCATGAAAAGTAAGTCCCATTCCCCAACCCAATAACGGAAACCAAAACCATTGAAAATTTGCACTATAACTTAAATTAATAAAAATCAAAAACGAGATTACTAAACAATATGAAATTAAATTTCCGTAGAATCCTTTTAGTTTTTTTACGTGTTCTGATGCTCTCAAATATGCTCCAGTTTCATCGTTACTATATTGTGTTTCCATACCTGTAATTTGTTTAGTTAAAATGGGGATTTTGACCGTAAAGGTTTGTTCGTTTTGAGCAATCAGGACTTTTCTAGTAGTAATAATTCTATATCTGTTGACAATATTTTGTAAACCAACACCTTGCCGATCTTGCAACACTTCTTTCTTTTGATAATCGTTTTGAACAGCCAGATAATCACCATCCACATAGATCCTGATATATAACGGTCTTTGTTCGCTAACCACATTGTGCTTTACCGTATTTTCGAGCAAAAGCTGTAAAGAAAGTGGCACCACTTTGGCTTCTGGATTTATAGCTGTTGTTGGTACTTCATAAAACAAGCTGTTCTCAAAACGCATTTTTAATAAATTCATATAGGTTTTGGCAAAAGCCAGTTCTTCTTCCACTGGAACCAATTCCTTGTCTTTTTGTTCTAAAACATACCGGTAAATTTTAGATAATGAAGTCGTAAATCGTTGCGCATTTTCTGGATTTTCTTCAATAAGAGCACTTAAAACATTCAAACTATTGAAAAGAAAATGGGGATCTATTTGATTTTTTAAACTTTCAAACTTAGCATTTGCGGTTCCTGCGATGATTTTCTGTTCTTTGACTTTATTTTCCTGTAACGCTTTATAGAAATAAAAAACATGGAAAGATAAAATTATCAAAAAGGTAATAACAATTGCAAAAATATAATTAGCAGGATTTTCATTTTTCCAAAACACTTCAAAAGTTCTTTTTTCTATGATGACATCTTCAAAGATTCGCAATAAAAAAACAACAGTTAAAGAAACGAAAAATGAACTAAAAAAACCAACAACTATTCGTTTTACCGAAAACCTATCTTTTACAAAAACGCTATCCAAATAAACAAAAACTAATTTATTTGCATATCCAATCGTAAGTGTATAAAATAAAGTGTATAAAAATGTAACGGCTAAATTACTGTTGAAAACATATTTATGCCCCAAAGCAATATTCACTAATAGTAATATTATAAAAATAACGCAACCTATAATTAGTGATCTAATCAATTCTTTAAAAGATAGTTTCATTTTATTCAGTTTTAGAAAAAATAGGAAAGAGAAAAGGCTGTCAATGAAATTCGTTTCTTTTCTCCTGCTTCTTACTTCAATATATTATTTACAATTTTTCTGTGCTGCTAATGCTCTGTCCAATCCCCATTTTGGAGAAAAAGGTGTTTCAGGTTTAAAAGTAGCAAAAAGTCCGATAGCTTTTTCAATTTGCGCACACATTGGCTTCGTGTCTGTTCCCCAAAATTGAGCGCTACCAATTTCAAATTCGGCTTTACCAAAAACAACTCTTGGGTTTTCCGGAGCAATTGCTTGTGCTTTTCCGTACAATTCCATAACCGTTCCGGATAATTTTTGTCCGTTTGTCATTGGGTCAAAAGCAATCCAAGCCGTATGAATCATTGCTTGCATGACCAATAATTCGGCATTATTTGGATTTTTATCCATTTCTAAATCTAATGATTTTTGCGCTTTCGAAAGTAATAAATTCATTTGATCTTTATCTTTTGTTCTAAAAGCAGTTGTGGTATTCACCAATGCAACATAATAATTTGGCAACCAGCTTGTTTTTTCAGCACCGGAAATTCTTTCGAACAAATCAGAAGCTTCCGTGTTTTTTCCTTCGCCCCATAATTGGAATGCTTTTCCCATACCTTGTTCAAATTGCCCTTGAGCCGATAATAAACTACAGATAAAAAATACGATTGTGGTGATAATTTTGGTCATGATTTCTTGTTTTTAATGGTTGTTTTTTTGATGATTGAAACATTGTGTTATTTATACTTCAAAAGTATCTCGGTTTTCATTGGATTAAAATTTATAAATACTGAACTGTCAATTTTGATGGATGAATTGTGTGTCAGTCGAAAGTCATAAAGTCGAAAGTCTTAAAGCCGAAAGTCATAAAGTGGAATGAATTTACGTTTATTAGGATTTTATACCTTTGACATTATGACCATTTTTAAAGATTTTTCAACTGATTGTCTTTTTTATCGTTGCTAATCGTCCAAAAGAATCCTACGAAGAAAAAACGATCGGCCGTAGGAATAATTGATTTTCTGTTATAAAAGCCCGCATTATCCGGATTGTTCGCATATTCGTAGCCAAAAACATTTTGACTTCCTAAAACATTAGAAACTGAGAAGTATAAAATCTTTTGCTGTGATAGCAAATACGCCCAATTGAAGCTCAAACTGTTGTACGATTTGGTTTTTCCATTCATAAATTTCGTTTCATTTGGATTGTTGTAGGGTCGTCCGGAACTGTATGAATTCGTGAAACCTATTTGCGATTTCCAATCGTTTATCCAGTATTTAGTAACGATTGATAAACTGTGATCCGCAACAAAACTTGGTGTAACTTGAAAACTGAAATTTTTATAATCTCTTTCGGTATCAATGTAGGAATAGGAAACCCAATATTCTAAATTTTTGATTGATTTTCCATCTCTCCAAAACAAATCCAAACCTTTAGCATAACCAGAACCGGTATTATTGTAAACCGAATTATATGCGGCCATTTGGGTGTCGAATTTTACTAAATTACTGTAGTCTTTATAATAGGTTTCGGCACGAAATGTTTTCCCGTTTTTATGGTATTGAAAATTCAAAATGTAATGCGAGGCTTTTTCGCTTTCAAACTGATTGTTGTTGGAATATTTAATGTATTCAGCACTTGGAGTTTGAGTAAAATCGCCATAGGCAAATGAAAACTGACTGTTCTTTGCCATTTTATACGCAAATGAAATTCGGGGGGAAATAGCGGTTTCGTTCAGCAAATTGTTATTCGAAGCTCTTAAGCCTACTTTTGCAGCCCATTTTTTAGAGAAGAAAACATCAGCTTCCGTATAAACAGCCGCAATGTTTGCATTGTAGCCATTGGTGAAAACCGACCCTGAATTTTCGTTGAAATCTTCATTGAACTGGGTAATAAAATAATCTGCTCCAAAGGAAATTTTTACTCTTTCAGAAAAACTTTTTTTCAATTTTAATTTCAAATGAGCCGCATTTTCATCATTCGCCACTTTATCTGAATCTAAATTTATTTTGTTGTTGCTGTAGCCATAACTCAATCCAGTAGTAATTTGCCAATTGTTCCCAAAAACGCCTTTGTAAGACGAATTTAAATAGAAATTATTGTTATTTAAATCAACTCTGATTTTCTCCGGCGAATTGATATTTTCCTGATTAATATCAAATTTTGAAGAGTCAAAAGCAGCGTATACTTTCAAAATCCCATTATTAAAATTATAACGGTACACCGTTTCTCCAGACACCGATTGAAAAGGACTATTCCAATCCACATTTTGTGGAATCAAAGCCTGATAAGGTGCTAAATTGATGTAATTCGCATTTACGCTCAACGAACTTTTTTTCCATTTTTGGGTATTTCCAATTCCTAAACCCACAGTCATCAATGCTATTTCAGTTTTATTTTGGTCTGGGTCATCTTGTGTATTCAACAATAAAACACTGGATAACGCTTCGCCATATTCCGCTGAATAGCCGCCTGTAGAAAATGAAATTCCGCTGAACAGAAAAGGAGAAAACCTTCCTCGTGTAGGCAGATTATTCGTGGTTGCGCCATAAGGTTGCGCCACCCGAATCCCATCAACGAAAGTTTGTGTTTCATTAGCCTCGCCGCCACGAACAAACAATCGCCCATCCTCACCTACCGTTTGTGTTCCTGGCAACGTTTGCAAAGCCGCAATAATATTTCCCGCAGAACCCGCTGTAGTTACGATGTCTAATGGTTTCAAAACCGAAACTCTAGCTTTATCGCCCGCTTCTAAAGTTCCAGCCGTAATCACAACTGCATCTAGCGACGTAACGCTTTCTCGTAATTTGATAGTTTTATTTTTAAAATTAGCGACATCAATTATGGTTTTTGAAGTTTCATAAATCAGGAAACTCACTACCAATGTTTGATTTTCTGTTGTCATAGTTGTAAAACTAAAATCGCCTTTTTCGCTGCTGGAAGTACCATCATACGTTCCTTCGATAAAAATATTAGCTCCAGAAACCGGTTTTCCTTTTTCATCTACCACTTTCCCGGAAACTGTATTTTGTGAAAAAATAGTCAAGCTGAATAATAAAAAGGCAAATAAAAAAATCGAATTAAGACTTTTCTTGGAATGATTTGGCTGTTTAATACATGTTAGTTTCATCGTATTTAATTTTTTTATGAATCAAATATATTTTAGAAAAGAAGGTCGAAAAACAATACAATACTGAACTGTTGAAATACGAGGATGAGTTGTAATAATTTTAATTTTAGATTATATTTACAACGTACTATTGCGCTTCAAAAGCAGGATCAGCATGAGGGATAGTAGTGAAAATCCTTTCTTGGCTCGATGTTAAAGCGAGACAAGAAAGATTGTAACGAATAGCCCGACCGGAGCTTTTGCGCAGGGCATGCCCAAAAACAAAAAAACTAAGTATGGAAATAAAAACCGAAAAAGAGAAAATGATTGCCGGAGAATATTATTTAGCAGGCGATCCTGTTTTAGTAAAAGACAGGCGAAAATCTAAAAATTTGCTCCACCGATTAAATGTTGTGGAATACAGAATAACTAAAAAAGCACGGGAAATTCTAAAAGAACTAATTCCTAATGCAGGAGCAAATCTTTACATTGAACCTCCATTCTTTTGCGATTACGGCTACAATATCAGTTGTGGGAAAAATGTGTATTTTAATGTAAACTGTGTTGTTTTAGACTGTGCCAAGGTCACTATTGGTTCCAATGTGTTTTTTGCACCAGGAGTTCAATTGTACACCGCCACACATCCGCTGGATGCTGAACTGAGAAAAACGCTGGAAAATGCCTTACCAATAACCATTGGTGATGATTGCTGGATTGGAGGAAATTCCGTTATTTGTCCTGGAATCACTATTGGAAATGGCTGTGTTATTGGTGCAGGTTCAGTGGTTACTAAAGACATTCCTGACAATTCTTTGGCAGTAGGAAATCCGGCAAAAGTGATCCGGCAATTAAATCAACAATAATATGATCCAACTTAACAAAATTCATCATATTGCCATTATTTGTGCCAATTATCAAAAATCTAAAACGTTCTATACAACTGTTTTAGGACTTACCATTATTCAGGAAATTTACCGTGAGGAAAGACGATCGTATAAACTTGATTTGGCACTTAACGGAGAATATGTAATAGAATTATTTTCTTTTCCAAATCCGCCAAAACGTTCTTCCGCTCCTGAAGCGGCAGGAATGCGTCATTTAGCTTTTGAAGTAGACGATATTCAGAAAACACGCGATTATTTTGTGAATCAAAACATCCCTTCCGAAGAAATACGCATCGATGAATTTACCCAAAAAAAGTTCTTCTTTATTGCCGATCCGGATGAATTACCTTTAGAATTTTATGAAAAATAAGATGCTTCCTAAATTTAAAAGAATAAAATAATACCAGAATCGCAAAAGAAAACCATGCCTTTCTTTTTTTAATTCTAATCTGGCTTTGTTTCTTTATCTTTGCAACATTGAGTTAAATTCTTTTTATTACACTAATAAAGATTCCATCCCCCTTTTAAATGAACACTACTGCAAGAATAAAAAAAAATTATCGCTTCATTAAATTCCGAAAATTAGTTATTGTCTCTGTTTTGATTGGTTTTCTTTCTGCTTTTTTAGGTGTTATTTTAAAAAATGCTACAGAATATTATGAGGAAATATTTTTTCATCAAGCGACTATCAATCCACTATTCTTAGTTATTTTCCCCGTATTTGGATTGTCGATTATTTATTTTCTTAGGGAATATTTATTTAAGAAAAAGGAAAACAAAGGCATAAAAGAAATCTTTGAAAGCACCAATTCTAAATCTAAAAATTTACCCAGTTATAAAATCCCTTCTCATTTCATTAACGGATTATTGACCGTCGTTTTTGGCGGTTCCACCGGGATAGAAGTCTCAACTGTTGTGGCTTCGGCAACCATTGGCTCCGTAGCGCAAAGAAAGCAAAATGTGTTTAGACAATACAAAACTGAATTGATATGTGCCGGAATTGCCGCTGGAATTACAGCTATATTCAGCAGCCCGATCGCTGGAATTCTTTTTGCGATAGAGGTTATTTCTAGAAAAGTCACTCGAGCATTCTTACTTAGTAACTTGATTGCGGTAGCCATTGCTTTTGGGCTGGTATTTTTATTGGACGAAAAACCACTGTTTGCAGTAAATATTACAACTTGGCATCTTAAAGCCATTCCCTATTTTATTCTTTTAGGCATTTTGTCAGGATTGAATTCTGTGTATCTAACGCGCAGTGTATTGTTTTTCAAAGCCCAATTTACGAGAATAAAAATTCCATATTTCAAAATTATAATAGGATCGCTGATTTTAAGTTCCTCTTTATTCCTGTTTCCACAGCTTTATGGCGAAGGATATCATGCTATTAAAACTATTTTTGTTAGTTCGAATGAAATGTCATTGACTTTCCCTCTGGCACTAACAATCATTGGCATCATCATCCTGAAACCCATTGTAACATCAGCCACACTTGCTTCAGGAGGAGATGGAGGCGTTTTTGCACCCAGTCTTTTCATGGGTGCTTTTTTAGGATTGCTTCTTGCTTTAGTTACAAACACTTATTTTAATGCTCATGTAATTCCGATAAACTTTATTATCATGGGGATGGCTGCCGTTTTAAGCGCCAGTATTCATGCCCCTTTTACTGCTATTTTCTTAGTTTGTGGGCTAACGAATGATTACACTTTGTTTATTCCTATTTTGTTGGTTTGCTTAATATCAAAATATACGGCAAAAATGATTTACCCTTTTACCGTTTATTCCTATTCGCCAAGTTTAATAAAATAATCTCCTATGCACGTTCAAAAAATAAAAAGGAGTTATCGCAAAACCAAATACATCCTCTACAAGGAGACTTTGGTTGATTTTAAAGAACATTCCTGGGCTTTTTTGGGTTCTTTTATTGGTATTGGAATAATAGCCTATTTGCAATCAAAAGCTTTACCAAAATCTGATGTTATATATTTAATTGGATCCTTTGGAGCATCGAGTGTATTGGTATATGGTGTGATTCAAAGTCCATTAGCACAGCCTAGAAACCTTATTGGCGGCCACCTGGTTTCAGCTATTATAGGTGTAACAATTGCTAAATTTGTCCCTGATATTCTATGGTTATCCGCACCGCTTGCAGTTTCCTTGTCTATAGTTTTAATGCAAATGACAAAGACGCTTCACCCGCCAGGAGGTGCCACAGCATTGATAGCCATAATTGGCTCCTCAAAAATTAAAGAACTGGGATACTGGTATGTGCTGTATCCTGTGCTAACTGGCTCACTCATACTCCTTGTTATTGCATTGATTGTAAATAACATGACATCAAAAAGACAATACCCAAATCATAAAAAATACCACCAGTACCGAAAAAGAGTAGCCCGTGTATTTAAAATAAAAAAACTGTAACTTTTTATTCAAATAAGTGATTTGAAAACAAAATATACTTTCCTTCTTTTCTTCAAAAAGACTTTGACATTGATGTATTCCTTTCTCGTGCATACGCAAAAATCTTATTAACAAATCTGAAATCTGAAATCTAAATCTAAAATTATATTTTACCTTTGGACTTTTAATATAAATAAAGATTATGGTTTATAAATTTAGAGTGATTCTAGACGCGGAAGAAGATGTTTTTAGAGACATTGCAATACTTGAAGACGATACTTTAGAAGATTTACACAATGCTATTTTCAATTCTTTTGGTTTTGACGGGATGGAAGTAGCTTCTTTTTATACTTGTGATGAGACTTGGAACCAAGAAGAGGAAATTTCACTTTTTGATACCGGTGATGTTCCCGGTGAGCAAAAAATCATGAGTGACTATCAATTATCTGATATTTTAGACAAACAAAATACCAAAATTCTTTATGTCTATGACTTTATCAATATGTGGACATTCCTTGTAGAACTTGCTGCTGTAGAAGACCAAGTGCTGGGTAATTTATATCCGGAAACTATTTTTTCTCACGGGGAAATGCCGGATGAAGCGATGGAGAAAAACTTTGAATCTGACAATGCCGATAACTATAATGATGAATTTGAAGATGGCTTGGACGAAGATGATCTGGACATGTTTGAAGGCGATGATAGTTTTGAAGACTACGGATTTGAGGAAAATTGGAATTAGCCTTCTCCCCAACCTGCTCCAAAGGTGAGGGCGACTAACCATATAAAAATAAAATGAATGTCCGTATTGATACCCAATGAACATTTTTTTACGTGGCTTTCTTTGTTAGGTATGATTCCAGACAATTATAAAAAAAATTAACAAATACAAAATTACGTCTCATCTACCCCTCCTTAGGAAGGGACTGAGGGGAGGAAATCTTATAAAAAACATGATCAACTTATATAACACACACATCGAGAACTTATCCATTCATAGAGTGGGTAATAAAAGCAGAAACGAAGCCATTTTTTTATCAGAGCAGCCCTTTAATTTAAATGATGAAATTGTTCCCTTGATGAAAGAATTTTTCTTTAAAGCCTTTAGAGAAAAAGAAGAAAACTATTTTCAGTTTGCCCATGAAATTGATTTGGATTACAATGATATGTTCAAGTTTGCAACAGAAGTTTTTGACAATCCAAGCAGCGTTCATGAGATTTCTAAAAAAATCACAACCCACTTATTTGAGCAATCCAATCATCCGCATATCAAGAATGGCGAAGTGTACGTTACATATTTATCTAACGTAAGTATTGATAATAATGTCGTGGATGCGATAGGGATTTTCAAAAGTGAAATACAAGCAGATTTCTTGCAGTTTGAAGAAAAAGCAACCCATTTAGAGATGATTTTGCAACAAGGTGTGAGTTTAAACAAGTTAGATAAAGGCTGCATCATTTTTAATTATAAAAAAGAGGAAGGGTACAAAATCCTGACTGTTGACAGCAACCGCTACGATGCCAGATACTGGCTAGAGCATTTCTTATCAGTAGATGCTTTTGAGGATGAAAACTTTATCACTAAAAAGTATTTAAAATTTTGTCAGAACTTTGCTAAGGATGTTGTTTTCCCAGCCGAGGACAAGAAAGAAGAAGTAATGTTCATGAACCGTTCCGTGAACTATTTTGCCAAAAATGATCAGTTTGAAGAAACTAATTTCCTGAACGAAGTTTTAGACAATCCAGACCTTATTCCTGAATTCAAGAACTACAAAATGGACAAAGGAGAAAAATACAGTATTGAAGATGTTACTTCTTTTCCTATTGCAAATGCAGCAGTTTCTGATGCTAGAAAATCAATCAAAAACATCATTAATTTAGACACACATATCCAAATTAAAATGGATTTTATCAATCCTGAAAGTGCTGAAAAATATGTTGAAAAAGGATGGGACGAGGAAAAACAAATGTATTACTATCTCGTTTATTTCAACAAAGAAGAGAAGAGCTAGTTTAAGTTTACAGTGTTCTATTGCCGTTTAAAGCACCAATAATGATATCAATCTCCAATTACGAAAGTGTAATTGGAGATTTTTTTTTAGAAATAAATGCAAAAACCAACCTTGTAAATTTACGGTTCTTAAAAACTACCAAAAATGGCGCATCCATTTTTCAAAGAAAGTCCGTTTAAAACCTTGATTTCATTTCATAAGCTTATCGAAGCCTTGGAAGAAATTGCGGGTGCCAACGTAGATTGTCACGCCAATTATGCCAAAGCATTACTCCTAAAAATCGAGCGTTTTCCAGTTTAAACTAGGTAATTTTTTTAAAACACAGCAATACCGTGATTCAACTGAAAAACAAGGAAATTTATACTTTTGTTTTGAATAAAGTACTGGTTTTGAAATTTCTGGTAATAAAATGAAAAGCTGCACTCATGATACCGCCCATTGATTTTGCACTTTTAAAATTCAAATCATTGGTGTACCGATAAAGCTCTAATCGCAATTGTTCAATATGTGCCTCGGGAGCAATTACGTCCTCGCGCATAATTTTCAACAACCGCTTGATCCTGTTTTCGGCAGAAAGGATTCTTTTGGCTAAAACGGCTCTTTCTTCATCCTTATATTGCTCTATGGAACTGTTTTGAAGCTTTTCTTTAACTAATTTTACCATGGGGTAATTTTCTTTAAAAAACTGAGGGCGGTACACTTTGAAGTTTCCTTCGTAGCATTGCTGATCAAAATCAATAGCACGTATTTTATAGACCACTTGATCAAAATCATGGGTGGGCACAATTACATAATTATAGGAACGCATATCCCCTAATAATCTAATCATACAGCGTTCATTGAACTTGACAAATTCTTTGGCTATTTGCGCTTTTTCGGTTTCGGTGCAATCAATGAGCAGTGTTTTCATAAACACATCACCAGGAATCCCCATAATATGCTCTTCTATTAAAGTGTCTTCATATACTAAAAAATTTATTTTGTCCGGAGAAAGAATATGCTCTAACTCCAGTCCGTAAATACGAGAAGCATCTGCTTTTTTAATATAAAAATGGGTGTAATTATCATTCAGTATGTTCCTGACTTTTATTCGAAAAGGTTTTGAATTTCCAAAAGTGCAGTAATCAATGGAATCCACATTCAAGAATTTGATAATCCCCAGATTACCGTCAGAATGGAGTAGTGAATAGATTTTTTTTAGATTCAAATCAATTTCTTCTCGCTCAAAATCATTGTAGTATACCCGTATCCATAACGTATCCTGGTCATTTTTATCATAGACCGTTATTGATCCGGAAAAACGCAATAAGTCATCGTAAAAAATAGAAACTTTTGACAAGCGATCAAACCGTCCCAAGTATTCTAAAAGTGATTTATTTACAGGATAGGATGGTTTTTTAAAAAGCATTACTGGCTCACTCATTGAAAAAAAAATTTAATACAAAATTACGATAAATTAAGGCGTTGCTTGCGATTAGTTTCTAAAAGATATTTTAATAAATTCTCATTTTTTTTCATAAAATAAATACTGACTAGACAATAAAATAAGATATAAATAGCAAAACCATCATTTTATGTTAAAAATATTTGATACAAAAAAAAATAACCTTTATATTTGGTAGTCTCCAAGACTCTTTAACTATTTAAAACCTACTGATGAAGAACAAACTAGAACTTTATTTCAGGGCGGCTCAATCAGCTAAGATTGGAATATGGAAAATGGACCTGCAAACGAATCACATTTTTTGGGATGCGGTTACGAAATGTATTCTAGAAGTTCCTGAAAATTATGAACCCATAATTGGGAATGGAATTAATTTTTACACCATGGGTGAGAATAGAGACCGAATCAAAGTTCTTATTAATAGTGCAATAAACCACGGGATTCCATTTAGTGATAAATTTGAGATTACGACCGCAAAAAACAATATCAAATATGTAGAATGCATTTGTCAAGTCGATGTGATTGATGGAAAAGCAGTATCTCTACTAGGTACTTTTCAAGACATTACAAAGGAGCAAAATCTAATCAATGAACTTCAGCTCAGTGTTGAAAAATTCTCTTCTGTTTTTTCCAGTGCCAATGATGCCATCCTAATTATAGATACCTCTAATGGTATTATTACAGACTGTAATTCCAGATCCACCGAACTTACCGGATATTATGATTCGGAAATCAAAGGAATACACCATTCGAAACTGTTTCCTATGACATTTAGAAAAGAGCTTCGTTTTTTCTTGAAATACAATTTAACAAAGAATGAATATACTGTCAACGAAACATCCTTAAGGACCAAATCTGGAAAATCAATTGCTGTTGAAATTGCTTCAGGCAAAAAATTTATGGTGGACAACATTACCTATTTAGTCTGTTTTGTCAGAGATATCAGCGAAAGAAAAAATGTTGAAGCAAAAATGAGTTTGCTTTCCCTAGCAGCCTCCGAAACTACAGACACCATTGTAATTGCAAATCCTAACGGTGAAGCAGTATGGGCAAATCAGGCTTATTTAGACCTTACAGGGTTGAAAATGGAAGAAGTAATAGGCCAAAAACCCGGCTATGCCTCTAAAGGTCCAGAAACGGATGAACAAGCCTGCGAATTCCTGCGAAAGGCAATTCAGAATCAGGAAAGTATAAAAATCACCATTCTTAATTACACTAAAAACAAAGAAAAATATTGGTTTGAACTTAATATAACAACGGTATTTGACAGCCATAATACCTTTATTCATTTCATAGGCGTAGGTCGAAATGTAACCTCAAGAATTGAAAAAGAATTAGAGTTAAAAAAATTATTGGATATTACCAACAGTCAAAATAATAAATTATACAATTTCACGCATATTGTTTCCCACAACATCCGCTCCCACACCAGCAATCTATCTATGGTAATTGATGTGATAGATCATACCGATGATATTACTGAAAAACTATCTTATTTTGATTTATTCAAAGAAGGCACCCAGAAACTCTCTGAAACAATTGAATATTTGAATGAGATTATAACCATTCAGCAAAAAATAAATATTGAAAAGAAAGGAATTCGCTTAAGGCAAGAAATTGAAAAAACAAGAATGGCTTTGAGTCAGGCCATCAAAGAGAGTCAAATAGTAATTACTCACACCATTCCTGACCATTTGATTGTAAATGCTATCCCCGCTTATTTAGACAGCATATTACTTAACTTATTTACCAATGCAATTAAATATAAATCCCCCCATAGAACTGCAACTTTAGAAATTAGCTACGAAGCTAAAGACAATTACAGCATTATCAATTTCAAAGATAATGGTTTGGGATTAGATTTAGAAAAAAATGGTCACAAGCTTTTTGGTATGTACAAAACGTTTCACGGCAATGAAGACGCGAAAGGAATTGGATTATTCTTAACCAAAAACCAGCTGGAAGCCATGGGTGGAAAAATTGAAGTAGAAAGTGAAGTGGGGCAAGGTTCTAATTTTAAAATTTATTTATATGAAGAATAAATTAACATACATCATTGACGATGATAAATTAAATGTAAAATTGATGAGCATTCTCATTTCTAAAAATAAGTTTTGTGACGAAATTGAATCTTTTCATAATCCCCAATTAGCCTTAGATAAATTAAAACATTGTTTTGATACTAATGAAAACCTGCCGGACACTATTTTATTAGATTTAAATATGCCGGTCATGGATGGTTGGCAATTTTTAGATGAATTTTTGCTGATAGCCTTAGAAAAAAAAATTATAATTTTCATCATGACATCCTCAATTGACCCTAATGATATTGAAAAGACAAAAAAATACCGTGTAGTAAAAGACTATATCGACAAACCTATTACGGCACAAAAATTAGATTTATTACGTAAATTAATCGAAGAAATAAACTAATATGAATTTTAGAGTACCAAAATCATACCTTATTCGTCCTATATAAAATTATAAAGATGACCCCTTTGGAAACGATACTCTTTATTAAAAATCTCCACAAACGTTATGGCACACTTCAAGCTTTAAAAAACGTTTCTTTCGAAATACAAAAAGGTAATGTATACGGGATTCTAGGTCCTAACGGCAGCGGGAAATCAACTACTTTAGGAATTGCGCTGAATGTGGTCAATAAAACCTCCAGTGTATACCGCTTTTGGCGGGACAATGGAAACTCATGAAGCCTTGAAAAAAGTGGGTACCATTATTGAAAGACCTAACTTTTATCCCTACATGACGGCTAAGGAAAACTTAAAGTTGGTTTGCAAAATCAAAGGAATCCAATCTGCAAAAGTCAGTGAAAAGCTGGAATTTGATACTGGCAAAGTAATAAAAGGCGATTTTTCAGTAAGAAGATAATATAAATTTTGTTATTTTTAACACATGAAAAAAACTTTACTTATTTTCTTCACTTTTTTATCAATTGGCTGTTTCGCACAATTCAGTAAAACACATTATATTCCGCCTTTATCCGGCTCTGATCAAATAGCAGCCCAAGATCAATTTTTATATATTTCAACTCCAAGTAGTACGCCAGTAAAAGTAAAAATTAACGCTATTGGCGTTGGTATTACCGAAGTTACAGTCTCCAAAAGTGCACCCCGTGAGTACAATATAGGATTTGACACCAGCAGTCAATTGCATGTAGATCCAAGTTTACTAAACATCCCGTTAAATAATAAAGGATTTATTATTGAAGCTGAAAGCTTAATATATGTTGCTGCGAGGGTACTAGCGGGAGGATACAATCAGTCAGGGTCATTGGTTTCTAAAGGAATTTCTGCCATTGGTCAGGAATTTAGAGTTGGTGCTTTCGTGAACACTGCCACTACAAATAGTGCTACATTTAGATATACTTTCTTGTCTATATTAGCAACTGAGAACAATACTGTAGTTGATTTTAGCAGTATCAAACCAGGAGTAACTTTAGTTGGAAATATTGGAGTTGGAAACACTCCTCCAAGCGTAACATTAAACAGAGGTCAGAGTTATGTTTTAGCCACAGAAGACAACAGTATTGCCAACAAAGACGGATTAATTGGCGCATTAGTAAAATCGAATAAGCCAATTGTAATGAATTGTGGTTCTTATGGAGGCACAAATGGTAATATAAATGGAAATTTAGATTTGGGTTTTGATCAAATAGTTCCCGCAAATATTATCGGAAATGAATATATTTTTGTTCGTGGATTTGGTTCAAGTATTACAGAACGGCCCTTATTAGTTATTCATGAGGACAACACTAATGTCTATATTAATGGGAATACTACCCCATTTAATGCAACACCTTTAAATGCCGGACAATATATTATTCTGGATGGCAACGATTATTCTGCCAACGGAAGCTTGTATGTTAATACCTCCAAAAAAGTGTTTGCTTACCAAAGTGTTGGCGGTTTTAGTCAAGCAAATCAAGAAATGTTTTTTGTACCACCTTTAAACTGTTCAACACCAAATATTGTAGATAATATTCCATCAATTGAACGGATTGGGACAAGAACTTTTACAACAAATAGTGGTTTAAACATCGTCACTGAAAAAGGTGCAACAGTTGAAATTGCAATAAACGGTGTTAGGCAACCTATAGGCGTTAGCCCAAAGGACGTAATTGGAAACGTACTTTATGAAACCTATACTGTAACAGGCTTAACAGGTGATATTAGTGTGTTTTCAACTAAACAAGTTTATGTTTCTTACTTTGGTTCTAATAGCGCAGCAACTTATGGTGGGTACTATTCCGGCTTTGATACAAAACCTGAAATTGTAAGTGATAATATTGCAGTAACAAGCTCGAATTGTATTCCAAATGTTGTTCTAAAAGTAAGTTCTATTTCCTCTTATGATAGCTTTGAATGGTATTTTAATAACGAGGCTATACCCAATACGAACAGCAATTCTTATACGCCTACACAACCAGGTTATTATCAAGTTCGCGGAAGCATTTCAGGATGTAGTGCCCCTCCCGTTTTATCTGATTTAATTCCTGTTAGTACTTGCGAAACAGATGTAGATCTTGACACCGTAAATGACAATATCGATCTTGATAATGACAAAGACGGCATAACAAATTGCACTGAATCTTATGGAAATCAAGTTATAGACATCTCCAATCCTTCAAATGGAACTGTAACTGTTGGTCTTTACTCCAATTCATTTACTGGAACAATTACTACATCATCGGCTGCAATTACAACTCCTTTTATAGGAAGTTCTAATGGTAGTTTTATTACTGAGGTACCAGCAGGAAAAGGAAACTTTGTTAGTTATAAAATGACTTTTGCTCAGCCAATCAGTCTCGAAATGAAATATCCTATTACCGCAAATGCAACTGACTTGCTGAATGCTGATGCTGAATATATAGTAAATTCAGATGTAAACAAAACCATTACTGTACTTAATCCAAATGATCAATTGTTAATTGATACTAATTATGATGGCATCTATGAAAGTGGGGTAAAACAGCATTCTTCATTTGAAATCAGATTTAGATTAAACAGCATCACTCCATTGGCAGCAGGTACAGGCACATTTCAGTTTTTAACCTATTTATCGAACTCAATTAGTTTCACTCATAAAAATTTATCGGATACTAATTCCAATAAATCCACATTAACAGTAAACGCTGTTTGCGTTCCTAAATACTCCGATAATGACGGAATTGCGGATCAATTAGACAGTGATAGCGATAATGATGGAATTGCAGATACCATTGAAGCACAAATAAATGCTACTGTAGTACCAACAAATACCGATACCAATAAAAACGGAATTGATAATGCGTTTGAGCCAGGACTTACTCCTATTGATACCGATCTCGATAGTGTCGCTGATTATTTAGATTTAGACAGTGACAATGATGGGATTTTAGATTCAATAGAAACAGGTAATGACCTTGATTCAGATGGAATCAGAAATTATCGTGATTTAGATGCTGATGGTGATTTATGCAATGATGTCATCGAAGCCGGATTCTTAGACCCAAACAATGACGGAGTATTGGGCAATAATCCAGTTTCAGTAAATACAAATGGTCAAGTAATAAGCGGCTTAGGATATACTACACCAAATAGTAATTATACGACCGCTGCTCCTATAACTATAACAACACAACCAACAGTTTCGCCAACTTGTGAACTACAAAATGCAGTAATTACTCTAGCTGATAATGGCGGAAACACCTATCAATGGCAAGTATCCACTAATGGAACCATTTGGACTAATATTACTGATGACGCAACATATTCTGGAGTAACTACAAATTCATTGACTGTTACCAATGTAAAAACCACAATGAATGGATATAAATATCGTGTAAAATTAGATAAAATTGGAAACAGTTGTGGCTTACTTTCAAATGACACTACTTTAATTGTATATACGTTACCAACAGTAAATAATGCAACGATTATTCAATGTGACGATGATTTAGATGAGGTAACCACATTTACTCTAACGGTTAAAAATGATGAGATTTCAAGCAATTTTGCAAATGAAACCTTTTCTTACTACACTTCATTTTTAGGTGCTACAACGGCAAACGCTTCAGAGTTAATTAGTACGCCTAAGGCTTTTACGAATACAACACCTAGAATTATGAAAGTATATGCAAGAGTACTTAATTCTAATGGTTGTTTTAGTGTAGCTGAATTGACCCTAAAAGTTTTAGCAACACAAATTCCAAGTACATTCAAAAGAAAGTTCGTGCAATGTGATGATTTATTAGACATAAACGGCAATAACAATGCAAACAATGATAAAAGAGATGGTGTAAGTACTTTTGACTTTAGCAGTGCAGAAACAGATATAAAAAATTTATTACCCGCGGGAAATTATACAATAACATTTTATCGCAATCAATCCGATGCATTAGCAGAAATAAATGCAATCACCAATATATCTAATTACAGAAATATTGGTTACATAAACACTCAAGAAATTTGGGGACGCGTAGACAGTGATACAGATAACGCTTGTTATGGCTTGGGACCATACGTATCACTCACAGTTGAAAAACTTCCATTTGCCTACGCTGTGACTATCCCAAGACAATGTGATGACAACCAAGATGGAAAATATACTTTTAATACAGCTACATTAGAATCTGATTTAAAACAAGGACAAACTAATGTTACTGTTACTTATTTTGATCAAAACAACAATTCGATATCAAGCCCATTTCCTTCAACCTATACTACAGGCACACAAACGATAAAAGCAATTGTTACTAATAATTCAACTTTAAAATGTTTTGACGAAACTTTGATAACATTCACAGTGGATGATCTTCCAGAAGCTTTCCAAGTAACTGTAAATTTAACAACCGTATGTGATGATGAAATAGATCCTTTGTTACAAGATGGTAAGTTTGGTTTTAATACGAGTACTTTTCAGAATACGATTTTAGGAAATCAAACAGGAATGGTTGTCAAATATTTTGATGCAAATGGAGCTTCATTATCTAGTCCGTTGCCAAATCCTTTCATTAGCAGCACCCAAAACATTACAGCCGTTGTGGAGAATACTGCTAACTCAACCTGTAAAGCTTCAATTATTTTACCTTTCATTGTAAATAGTTTACCACCTATAAACTTAAATTCTGATGGATCAGAAAACGAATTGGTCTGTTCGAACCTTCCTACTTTTTTTGTAACACTAAATGCAGGGATTCAAGATGGATCCCCAACTACTGACTACACCTATAAATGGTTTAAAGATAACGTTCTTCTACCAAATGAGAACAACTACACGCTAGATGTAAATCAAGAAGGAAACTACACTGTAGAAGTAAGAATAGTTTCAGGATGTTCTAGAATTCGAACTATAAAAGTTACAGCTTCTGATATTGCTAGTATTACCAGCATTGATGTAATTGATTTAGCAGATACAAATACGGTAACCGTTAATGTATCCGGAAAAGGAATTTATGAATACAGTCTTGACGAACCATTTGGACCTTTTCAAGATTCAAATTTCTTTGATTATGTACCAGCTGGAATTCATGAAGTATACATCAATGACAAAAATGGTTGTGGAACAGTGAGCCAAAAAATAGCCTTAATTGGCGTACCTAAATTTTTCACTCCAAATGGAGACGGCCAAAATGATTATTGGAATGTAAAAGGAGTAAATGCTGATTTTAATGCAAATTCTACCATCTATATTTATGATAGATACGGCAAATTACTAAAACAAATTACAGCTTCCAGTCAAGGCTGGGACGGTACTTTTACAGGGCAGCCATTACCCTCTGATGATTATTGGTATACCATAAAATTAGCTGATGGAAGAGAAGCTAAAGGTCATTTTAGTTTGAAACGATAAAACAATTAATAGGGCATGCCACCATAAATAGAAAAGGCCTACTTATCATTATGCGGAATTAGCCCTTTCTATTTATGCTGTCGGGCTATCCGCGCTACTTCGGTAGCTTGCTGCTATCCCTCATGCAAATCCCGGATAATATTATTTATGAATATCAATTAATCTAAATTTTATGGTACAATACCGTCATAGTTAAAATGTGCCGCAAAAAAACAACTGACATTTATACCTCACAAGAGGCCATTAAAATTGTGTAGCAAACAGCGAATTAAAACCAATAAAAGGGATCTAAACACCAAAAAAAAGCCATTCGAATCAACGAATGGCTTTTCAGTTTTATAAAAATAAAATTAGATTTTAAATCTTTTTCTATCCGTTTCTGTCAAATATATTTTTCTCAAACGAATCGATTTTGGAGTTACCTCAACATATTCATCTTTTTGAATGTACTCTAAAGCTTCTTCAAGAGAGAAAATAACTGGAGGAATAATTCTAGCCTTATCATCATTTCCTGATGAACGAACGTTAGATTGTTTTTTCTCTTTAGTTACGTTGACACACATATCATCGCTACGGGAGTTTTCTCCAATTACTTGACCTTCGTAAATTTCATCATTAGGATTAACGAAGAATCTACCACGATCTTGCAATTTATCGATAGAGTAAGGAATCGCTTTTCCTTTTTCCATAGAAATCAATGACCCTTTGTTACGTCCAGAAATTTCTCCTTTGTAAGGCTCATATCCTATAAAACGGTGTGCCATAATAGCCTCACCAGCTGTAGCAGTAAGCAATAGGTTACGCAATCCAATGATTCCACGAGACGGGATATTGAATTTTATGATCATACGCTCCCCTTTAGTTTCCATACTCAACATTTCTCCTTTACGGAAAGAAACAAACTCTACCGCTCTTCCAGACAAATTCTCTGGTAAGTCGATTGTCAATTCCTCAATTGGCTCACATTTTTTACCGTCAATTTCTTTGATGATAACTTGTGGTTGCCCAATTTGTAACTCATACCCTTCTCTTCTCATTGTTTCAATAAGAACAGACAAGTGAAGTACTCCACGACCAAAAACCATGAACTTATCCGCTGAATCAGTTTCACCCAATTTCATCGCTAAGTTTTTTTCCAATTCTTTATTCAACCTGTCTCTGATATGACGAGAAGTTACAAACTTACCTTCTTTCCCAAAGAAAGGAGAGTCATTGATGGTAAATAACATACTCATCGTTGGCTCATCAATAGTAATTGTTTGTAAGGCTTCCGGATTTTCAAAATCAGCGATAGTATCCCCAATTTCAAAACCTTCAACTCCAATAATTGCACAAATATCTCCAGCAATTACTTCTTGCACTTTTTTACGACCTAATCCTTCAAAAGTATGTAATTCTTTAATACGTGATTTCATGATTACACCATCTCTTTTGCACAAAGAAATCTGCATTCCTTCTTTCAAAACACCTCTTTCTAAACGACCAATAGCGATACGACCTGTAAAAGCAGAGAAGTCTAATGAAGTAATCAACATTTGAGGAGTTCCTTCTGATACTTTAGGAGCCGGTACATTAGCAATAACCATATCTAATAATGCTTCCACATTATCAGTTACGTTTTCCCAATGATCAGACATCCAATTGTTCTTAGCTGATCCGTAAACTGTTGGAAAATCCAACTGCCACTCTTCTGCTCCTAATTCGAACATTAAGTCAAAAACTTTTTCATGCACTTCTTCAGGAGTACAGTTTTCTTTATCTACTTTATTAATAACAACGCATGGTTTCAAACCAAGGTCTAGTGCTTTCTGTAATACAAAACGAGTTTGTGGCATAGGCCCTTCAAATGCATCTACTAGTAGACAAACACCATCAGCCATATTCAATACACGCTCTACCTCTCCACCAAAATCGGCGTGACCAGGAGTATCAATAATGTTGATTTTTGTTCCTTTGTATACTACAGAAACATTCTTTGAAGTAATGGTAATACCTCTTTCACGCTCTAAGTCGTTGTTGTCAAGGATTAAGTCACCTGTATTTTCGTTATCGCGAAATAACTGACAGTGATACATAATTTTATCAACCAAAGTTGTTTTACCGTGATCGACGTGGGCAATAATTGCAATGTTTCTAATAGATTCCATCTGTGATTTTTAATGGGTGCAAAGGTACACTTTATTTTGATATAAAAAATATTTATGTAATAGTTTACATATTCTTAACGCATTAGACACAGAAATAGGTCTTTAAAAAAATCACGAAAAATAAGTTATTATGTTGTTTAATAATTCACAAATAATTATTTATATTTGAGTAATGAAAAGTAAAACCAATCAAATAATTATCATTTACATTGTAATTTCAATGTTTGTAGCAACCATTAGTCATAAATTATTACAACCTTTTATTTCTGATTCAAACCACCAATTTTACACTTTCACAAAAGACATCTTATTCATATTTTTAACCGGAATAATTTTCAAACTCATTTTATCAAAAAATGACACTCGAAACATATCCATTTTTGAAAAGCTGAAAAACACAAATGATGAAATAAAGGAATCGAATGAACAATACCATATTGTAGCAAAAGCGACAAGTGATACTATTTGGGATTGGAAAATACAAGAAGACAGCTTTTCTTGGAACAAAGGTATTGAAACTGTTTTTGGTTATAAAGAATACGAAGTTGGTAATAGTTCAAAATGGTGGTTTGATAAAATTCACCCCGAGGACAGTATTAAAATGTCTGTCAAACTCTACTCTTTTATCGAACAAAAAACCGAAAACTGGCAAGATCAATACCGTTTTAAATGCGCTAACGATTCCTATAAGTATGTTCTTGACAGAGGTTTTCTCTTGAAAGATGAAAATGGGAAAGCCGTTAGAATGATTGGAGCCATTCAAGACATCACAAAACAAAAAGAAGAAGAACAAAGACTAAAATTGCTAGAGACTGTTATTATTCAATCAAAAGATTCCATCATCATCACCGAAGCCAATTCGATCGACGGAAATATCCCAAATATCACCTACGTAAACCCGGCTTTTTCAATCATGTCAGGATACAATTCCGAAGAAAGTATAGGAAAATCTCCAGAACTTTTTAATAGTCCCAATTCAGATTACGAGGAATTAAAAAAACTGATAGCCGCTATACAAAATAAAGAAGAGTGCATTATTGAAACCATCAGCTATACAAAAAACAAAAAAGAATACTGGGTACGCTTCTCCATGATACCAATATACAATACTGATAACGAACTTTCACATTGGATCTCCATCCAGAGAGACATCACTGATGAAAAAAAACAAGAAAAGGAAAAAGAACAGCTTATTCGAGAGCTAACACAAAACAACAAAGATCTAAAACAGTTTTCGTACATTACTTCACACAACCTTAGGGCTCCATTATCAAATTTGACAGGACTTTTGAACTTAATCGAAGACATTCCTATTGATAATCCAGAGTTAAAAGAAATTTTATATGGCTTCAATAAATCTACGCATTTATTAAACGAAACCATTAATGACTTAGTCAAAGTAATCATTATCAAAGACAATCCATCAATCAAAAAAGAAGCAGTACTTCTTCAAGATATTTTTGAAAATGTGTTCAATCAACTCAACTTTCAAATTGAATTATACAAACCCATTATAAAAATTAATTTTGAAAAAGTTTCAATTATCAACATCAATAAAGCGTATATAGAAAGCATTTTACTAAACCTATTAACCAACGCTATAAAATACAAATCCGAAAATAGAAAACTAAAAATAACAATCACAACTAGCGAAATTGACGACACAATTGTATTAATTTTCAAAGACAACGGAATAGGCATCGATCTGGAAAGAAACAGAGATAAAGTTTTTGGCCTTTACCAGAGATTTCATAATTATCCGGACAGCAAAGGATTAGGGCTCTATTTAGTAAAATCTCAAGTTGAAACTATGGGAGGAACAATTAATATTGAAAGTGAAGTCAATAAAGGAACTATATTTACATTAACTTTTAAAAATAAATAATATGTTAGATACAATTTTATGTGTTGATGATGACCCAATAACACTTATGCTATGCAAAAAAGTAATCAACAAATCATCCTTTTCTAACGAAATAATTACTTCTCAAAATGGCGAAGAAGCGCTGAAATACTTCAATACTATCAGACAAAATAATGATGACAAACACCACCATCCGCAATTAATTTTTTTGGATCTAAATATGCCCGTAATGGGAGGATGGGAATTTCTGGATTATTTTAACAGCCCGGAGTTTTCAGATTTTAGTGCTATTAAGGTAATTGTACTTTCTTCTACAATTGATCCGGAAGACTTAGAAAAAGCAAAAAAATACCCCATGGTAATTGACTTTTTATCAAAACCAATAACCCTATCTATGCTTGAATATTTAAAGAATAAGATTAGCTAATATTACCCATAAAAAAAACTCCCATCCTAAGAATGAGAGCTTTTTATTTATATAAAATAAATTGTTTTAATTACAATTTAGCAACAAGCTTCGTTAATTTAGATTTTAAATTAGACGCTTTGTTATCATGAATGATATTCTTTTTAGCTAATTTATCAATCATAGAAATCACGTTTGATAATTTAGAAGTAGCATCTACTTTATCAGTCGCTATTCTTAATGCTTTTATAGCATTACGAGTAGTTTTATGTTGGTATCTATTTAATACTCTTCTCTTTTCGTTACTTCTAATTCTTTTTAGAGCTGATTTATGATTTGCCATTTTATTATGTTTTTATCTTTTACTATATTTTTGTAGTCCGTAAGGGAATCGAACCCCTGTTACCAAGACGAAATCTTGGCGTCCTAACCCCTAGACGAACGGACCATTATCCCCTAAGTTTTATCAATTAATCAAAATTGAATTTGTAGCCCGTAGCGGAATCGAACCGCTCTTACATGGATGAAAACCATGCGTCCTAACCGATAGACGAACGGGCCATTTTCCCTCTGAGTTCGGGATCACTTTAACCTGCAAAAAAAATAGTAGCCCGTAGCGGAATCGAACCGCTCTTACATGGATGAAAACCATGCGTCCTAACCGATAGACGAACGGGCCCTGCTTCTCTAATGCGGATGCAAAAATACAACTATTTTTGAAACGTACAATAGTACATGCAAAAAAAATTATTTTTTTTTAATATGCCTTCGCAAACAGTACTCGGCCTACTGAGTTTTCACCAGTAAAAACGCAGCTTCCCGCTTCTTCTATTCGGTCTAAAGGGATGCATCTGATGGTTGCTTTCGTTAAGTCTTTAATCTTTTCCTCAGTTGCTGCAGTTCCATCCCAATGTGCTGATACAAAACCTCCTTTCGCATCTAAAACCGCTTTGAACTCTTCAAAACTGTTTACCTCAGTAACATGTGTATTTCTATATTGCAATGCTTTTTCAAATAATTCTTTTTGAATTTGCGCTAGTAAATCGTTGATATACGTTTCAATTCCATCTTTAGAAACGACTTCTTTAGTCAATGTATCTCTTCTTGCAACCTCAAAAGTTCCATTTTCTAAATCTTTTGGACCTACAGCAATCCTAACCGGCACCCCTTTTAATTCCCATTCTGCAAATTTAAAACCAGGCTTTTGAGTGGTTCTGTTATCATATTTGACAGCGATTTGTAATTTTCGCAAAGCCACAGTCAAAACAGTTACTGCTTCAGTTATTGCCGCTAATTGTTCCTCTGTTTTATAAATAGGAACAATCACGACCTGAATAGGCGCTAAACTAGGAGGCAATACCAGGCCTTGGTCGTCTGAATGCGTCATCACTAATGCCCCCATCAAACGAGTAGAAACACCCCACGAAGTTCCCCAAACATACTCTTGCTTTCCTTCGGCTGTAGCAAATTTGACATCAAATGCTTTAGCAAAGTTTTGCCCTAAAAAATGTGAAGTCCCCGCTTGTAATGCTTTACCATCCTGCATCAACGCTTCGATACAATAGGTTTCTTCTGCTCCGGCAAAACGCTCGGTTTCAGTTTTTATTCCTTTTATAACTGGAATTGCCATAAAATTCTCGGCAAAATCAGCATACACATGCATCATTTTTTCTGATTCTTCTACCGCTTCTGTTTTAGTAGCGTGAGCGGTATGCCCTTCTTGCCATAAAAATTCTGCGGTACGCAAAAACAATCTCGTTCTCATTTCCCAGCGCACCACATTTGCCCATTGGTTAATCAGTAATGGCAAATCTCTATACGATTGTACCCATCCTTTATAAGTAGACCAAATAATAGCTTCACTTGTAGGACGTACAATTAATTCTTCTTCTAATTTTGCATTGGGATCCACCATTAGTTTACCAGGTCTGTCAGGATCGTTTTTTAATCGATAATGGGTAACAATAGCACATTCCTTAGCAAAACCTTCTGCATTTTTTTCTTCGGCTTCAAACATGCTTTTAGGAACAAATAGAGGGAAATATGCATTTTGATGTCCGGTTTCTTTAAACATTCGATCCAACTCCGCTTGCATTTTTTCCCAAATTGCATATCCGTAAGGCTTGATAACCATACACCCCCTCACCCCTGAATTTTCGGCTAAATCGGCTTTGACAACCAACTCGTTATACCATTTTGAATAATCTTCCGCTCTTGTAGTTAAGTTCTTACCCATGTTTTATATTTTGGCACAAATTTTGTTTAATATTTATTTAACTAATAATTACGCAAAACTAACTATTTTTGTATTGTCCAACAATAAAAACTCCACATATATGAAAACTACCCCTTTTTCCGCCCCGAACACATCAATATATTATACGATTAGTTTTTTAACACTATTGTTGGCCTCTTGCAGCTCTTATCAAAACAGTTCGTACTATGATTCTGACGGAATATATGGTAACACTTCCTATAAAATTACTGAACGAGAACCACAAAATGATCCAAATAACCAATATACTGCGTATTTCAATTCACTTCAAAACAACTACCAATCCAATGAAATTTTTACAGATGTAGATACTTACAGTGATTATGATTTAGAAAATGACACTCTTCAGGAAAACTACACTACTTATCCTGGATGGGGAGGTAATGCGCAATCCGTAAATGTCTATGACAACGGATGGGGTATGAATAACTGGTACGGAAACAATTGGGGTATGAACAATTGGGGCATGAATAACTGGTACGGAAACAACTGGGGATTTAACGGTGGTTTTGGATGGGGAATGAACATGGGATTTGGGTGGAATAACTGGTATGGCAACAATTGGGGATGGAACAACTGGTATGGAAACAATTGGGGATGGAACAATTGGTACGGTAACGGCTGGGGAAACTATGGAGATGGTCAAAACAATGTCAATTATTCTTCTAATGCAGGCCGAAGAGGGTCTTCGTATTCCAATTCAAATACGATAAACAACACCAATCAAACAAGCAGAGAATATTCCAGAAACCAAACCAATACCACTATTGGCAGACGAACTAATAACGCCAACTTTAGAAACAACACCACTGATTTGCGACGAAACGCAACGAATAGCATCAACCGAACAAGTCCTACATTCTCTAGGAATCAAGGTCAACCACAAAACAGTTCGTACAATACTCCCAGAAGAAGATCCGATATAAACAATGTGCGCAATCAAAACAATGCGCCTTCACGATCTTTCACACCAACAAGAAATGACAACAACAGCCCGTCGTCTTATAGCCCTAGTTCAAACATGTCCAGATCTAATAATTCAGGTGGCGGAAGATCTGGTGGTAGTGGTGGTGGTAGATCATCTGGCGATGGTGGAAGAGGTGGAAGAGGATAAAAAATAGTGCGGAACCATCCTTTTTGATAAAAATTAAATATCCCAACAAAAAATGAAAAAACACCTATATTTATTACTCGCTGGCTTATCGTTTACCGTAGCCCAATCACAAGAAATTTCTGATGCACTTCGGTATTCACAGGACAATTTAAATGGAACAGCCCGTTTCAGAGCCATGAGCGGTGCTTTTGGAGCGCTTGGGGGCGACCTGTCATCTATCAATGTAAACCCTGCTGGTTCAGCGGTGTTTACCAATAATCAAATGGCTGTTACATTGACAAACTTCGATACTAAAAACAATTCAAATTACTTTGGCGGGACAGCAACAGAGAAAGAAAACTCTTTTGATTTGAATCAAGCAGGAATTGTATTTGTTTTTAATACCAGAAACCCAAACAGCAAGTGGAGAAAAATTTCCTTAGCCATAAATTATGAAAACGCCAATAATTTTGATAATGGGCTGTTTTCCGCAGGAACCAATCCAAACAATTCTATAGCTAATTATTTTTTGAGTTATGCCAATAATGGGAACGGTGGTGCTCCAGTTCCTCAAGATTTTGTAAACACAAATCCGGGAGAATCTATATCCCAATTGTATTCTTTCTTGGGTAGCAATCTTCCAAATGGTCAATATCCTAATTTAAGTGGCTTCGCAGCTCAGCAAGCTTTTTTGGGGTATCAAGGTTATGTTTTAAATGCCGCAGACGAGTCCAATAACAACTCTACTTTTTTATCCAACGTTCCTGCTGGAGGAAATTATTATCAAGAAAATTCCGTTTACAGTACGGGATACAACGGAAAATTATCCTTTAATGCAGCAACCTCTTATAATGACCAATTCTATTTTGGACTAAATTTAAATTCTCACTTTACTGATTTCAATAAATCGTCTAGCTTTTACGAAGACAATAGCAACCCATTAGGCACTAATGATCAAATCACAAGAGTACAATTTGACAATGATCTTTATACTTACGGATCGGGATTTTCATTTCAAGTAGGTGCTATTGCAAAAATTACTAACGAAATTCGAGTAGGTATGGTCTATGAATCTTCTACATGGTATACTTTGAACGACGAGCTTTCACAAAAGTTAATTACGGTAAGCGGCAATTCAACCGGTGAATTACCGCAAGATGTGGTAGACCCGCAAGTGGTTAATGTTTACGAGCCCTATAAATTGCAAACGCCAAGTAAGTTGACCGGGAGTTTTGCCTACGTATTTGGAAAATCTGGATTAATCAGTATCGATTACGCTTTTAAAGATTACAGCGACACCAAATTTAAACCTGAAAACGATCCCTTATTCAGAACCTTAAATAATGACATGAATGAATTGCTCAACGTTACCGGAGAGTTAAGAATAGGTGCCGAATATAAAATTAAGGCATTAAGTCTAAGAGCAGGATACCGGCACGAACAAAGTCCGTATAAAAATGCCGTAACCGTGGGTGATTTAACTGGGTATTCCGCAGGTTTAGGATATAATTTTGGATCTACCAAACTGGATTTAGCCTATTCCTATGCCAAAAGAAATTCCCAACAAGGTTTTTTTAACCAAGGATTCACTGATGGAGCAAGTATAGATGCTATTAACAACAATGTTTCTTTGACACTATTGTTTGAGTTGTAACGTCCTGAAAAATGAATTAGAAAAATCCGTTTCGTGATTGTGAAACGGATTTTTTTTAGCCCTGATGGCAGTGAAAATCCTCCCGATTATTTTCGGGAGATTACTTCCTCTAGTAGTCATTTTTATAGGAGTTCAGTGAACTTTGTTTGTAGCGTACAGCAGGAATAGCTCCTTAAAAAGTGTAAAAGAAACAGAAACAAGTTCCGTTTGAATAAAAAAGTGTAATTTTGCAAAATTCCCAAATTATCGGGATTCTAATGTTATGAGAACGAAGTCTTTAAAAAAGAATAAAATAAACGTGATCACTCTTGGGTGTTCAAAAAATGTATATGATAGTGAAGTGCTTATGGGTCAGCTACGCGCAAGCGGCAAAGACGTTACGCATGAAGCTCCGGAAGCCGAAGAGGGAAATATCATTGTAATAAATACCTGCGGATTTATTGATAATGCCAAGGCCGAATCTGTCAACATGATTCTGGAATATGCGGACAAAAAAGAAAGAGGATTAGTTGATAAAGTATTTGTTACTGGATGTCTGTCCGAGCGTTACCGACCTGATTTAGAAAAAGAGATTCCAAATGTGGATCAATTTTTTGGAACTACAGAGCTACCACAATTATTAAAAGCCTTGGGAGCGGACTACAAGCACGAGTTGCTTGGAGAACGACTGACTACAACTCCAAAAAATTATGCCTATCTAAAAATTTCCGAAGGTTGTGACAGACCATGCAGTTTTTGTGCAATACCCTTAATGCGAGGAAAAAACGTTTCACAAACAATTGAAAAACTGGTAAAAGAATCCGAAGGTCTAGCAAAAAATGGCGTTAAAGAATTGATCTTGATTGCTCAGGATTTGACGTATTACGGATTAGATATCTACAAAAAAAGAGCGCTTGGAGAACTACTGGAAGCTTTAGTTAAAGTAGAAGGAATTGAGTGGATTCGTTTGCATTATGCTTTTCCAACCGGTTTTCCTATGGATGTACTGGAAATCATGAAACGCGAACCTAAGATTTGTAATTACATTGATATTCCGTTGCAACACATTTCAGATTCAATTTTGAAATCCATGCGTCGCGGAACAACGCAAGCAAAAACAACAAAATTATTAAAAGAGTTTCGCGAAGCAGTACCTGGAATTGCAATACGCACCACTTTGATCGTAGGATACCCCGGAGAAACACAAGAAGATTTCAATATATTGAAAGACTGGGTTCAGGAAATGAAATTTGATAGAATGGGCTGTTTTGCTTATTCTCATGAAGAAAACACACATGCCTATTTACTGGAAGATGATGTTCCAGATACTGTAAAACAAGAGCGCGCCAATGAGATTATGGAGTTACAATCACAAATTTCATGGGATTTAAATCAGGAAAAAGTAGGTCAAACGTTCCGATGCATCATCGACAGAAAAGAAGGTGGCCATTTTGTAGGCCGAACTGAGTTTGACAGTCCAGACGTAGACAATGAGGTTTTAATAGATGCATCAAAACATTATGTAAAAACAGGAGAGTTTGTGATGATCAAAATTATCGAAGCAACGGAATTTGATTTGTACGGAGAACCGGTATAATTTTTTAAACGATTTTTTAATATTTTAAATGCTACACATGAAAACAATTCAATCAGTACTAGTGATCACATTTGTATTATTATCAGTCCACACCATTTCAGCACAATACGGAAACGGCGGTTATAATAATGGATATGGAAACGGGAACGGTTACGGAGGAAATCGTAGGATGAATAGCGGAATGGATCAAACCAGAACTCCTGAAAAACCTAAGGAAATTCCTGTTGAAGTTTCAGTTGCTAAAATAATGGAAACTATAAAACCGGAACTTAATCTGGATGAACTCCAAGTGGTAGCAATGTCTAATATCTTCATTGAAAGCTTCAGAACTCAAGGAATGCTTCTAAAGGCAGAAACCAGTCAGGAAGATAAAATTAAAAACATCGAGGCACTATCTGAAGTTACCGATAGAAAATTAATGGCATTATTAAATGAAGATCAGAAGGAAAAATTCATTATTTTAAAAAAAGAGCAGAAAAATCCAAAAAAATCAAAGTCTAAAAAGAAATCGAAATAATCGTTTTTTTATTTCATTATAAAACTCAAATCCTAATGAGAAATATTTTTTATACCCTATTTTTCGCCCTTGCTATTGCTGCTTGCTCCACAAATCCATACAAGAAAACTGAAAAGGTATATGACACCAAACTCAAAACATTAAAAAAAACGATTTCTAATAAGGATCCTAAACCCCTTCCGGTTGTTCCTCCGGTTGAATTAAACAGAGATACATTATACACGCAGCAATTACATACCTATAAGGATACTATTTTCAAAATGGGATCTACGTTTTTGGAGAATGGAATCAATACAAAATGGATTGGTACCGTCAATTTTAATTTACGCAAGCCTAATTTCATCATTATTCATCATACAGCGCAAGATTCATTGCAACAAACCATAAATACATTTACAAAAACAGAAACTCAGGTAAGTTCCCATTATGTAATTTCAGATGATGGTAAAGTCGTGCAAATGCTGAATGACTACCTAAGAGCCTGGCATGCCGGAAATGGTTCTTGGGGAAAAAATACGGATATTAATTCAGCTTCTATAGGAATTGAACTCGACAATAACGGATCCGAAGTGTTTTCAGAATCACAAATCAATAGCTTATTAGCCCTTCTAACTAAGTTAAAAAAAGATTATAACATTCCTGCTCAAAACATTTTAGGTCATGCGGATATTGCCCCAACCAGAAAAAAAGATCCCAGCGCCTTATTTCCTTGGAAAATTTTAGCCGAAAAAGGTTTTGGAATTTGGCCTGATGAATTTCTACAAACAGCTCCTTTTGATTTTAATGTCGATCAGGGATTACGAATTATTGGGTATGACACTAAAAACATATCTGCTGCTATTATTGCTTTTAAACTTCATTATATTCAAGATGAAGTTACTGATGTTTTAGATGAGAAAACAAGAAATACCATTTATTCTATTTACAAACAACAATAGCAAAAGCCCCTAAAACAATCCTAAACGGTTTTTTGAATTTTCAAAGAGCCGTTTTTTGTGTCCAAAATTGAATAATTAATATTTCTCCAAACCACTGCCGAAATTATTAATGAGTACTGAAGTAAAACCAAAATCGGCATTAGTTTTTAGTCATACATTGGCACTCGTTGGGTGCAATTGTTCAAAACGTCAGTCCGAGTGTTTTTTGTGGAGTAAAACGGAACAAAGCTTCTCGATATCCTTCGCACTTGAAGTGACGTGTATCGAGAACTGTTTTTAATACTAATTTTCTAGTTCTTGATATAATCCCGCCCAAAAGCGGAATCACTCGAACTGACGAAAATTTCCATCAAAAACTAATTACACCCAACGGGTACTTTAGGAAATTTTAAACAAAAAAACTGCCAAAATACAAAAGAGTATCCTGGCAGCAAAAAAAATATTGTTTTAAATACTAGAATGAATAGGTTGTAGCGAGCAGTGCAAATGCGGTCAAGACTTTTGGAGCAGCATCATTATTTGAAAAAATAGCTTCAGAGGCGGAGTCAAGTCTGAATTCCGGAATGATAGTCAAGTTACCAACCTTGTAGTTTAATGACAATGTATTCCCTATAACACTAGTTCCAGCAAGCAATCCCAGCGCAGGAGCTGCCTCTTTTGCATCTAAATATTCCAATCTGTATGTCAGACTTAGAGATTCTTTTATAGCAACATTTGCATAGCCTACTAATGCAAACCACTCTCCATCCAATGAACTGTCAAAGTCGTTATCAGTCATTGCATACGTACCATTAAACCCTAAGGAAAATGCGTCACTAAGTTTCTTTGTTCCAACGAAATCAAACTGCGTCTTATTTTCATCAGAAGCTGGATTACTACTACCAGATGTTACATTAAAAAAGGCGCTACCTGTGTCGCCCAGAAACGCAAGTTGCCCTATAAACGTTTTTTGAGTTGAGCCTGCATCAATAGTAGATTTAAAATCTGTAGGATTAGTAACTCCCGCCATAAAACTGAATTTTCCAGTAGTATATTGTGCTTTTACCCCTGTATTAAAAAAGGGTCCGTAAGTAAAGGCATAGGACATACTGTAGTTTTTATTATCAACAGCATCCAATAATTCATATCCCAGATGAGTTCCAAAACTACCAGCAGTAACTTTGAACTTATCTGAAAATTCATATGTGAAATTTAATTGCTTAATCATAAAAGTTGCATTGGTATCATTATAAGTAAACTGAGCGGCTCTGTTACCAAAACCTAAATCTACAAAAACAGAACCTTTACCCCTTTTATGTGATGCTTCAATAGAAACCATTCCTAGTTCAAACGAGTTATGAGAATTAGTAAAACTTGTCAAACTGTTGTCTATTCCGGAAAAATCATATTTGTAATATGCATCTGCAGATCCCGCAAAAGTTGTTCCTGGAACCGCAGAGCTTTCTTGTGCAAATATAAAAGTTGTGGTTAGCAATACTGCTAAAATAGTTACTGTTTTTTTCATCTTTAAGGTGTTTTAATTAATAATACAGCTTGGTAATTATTTGGTTTTGGTTACTATTTAAAAAAATCAGAACTAAAATAATTGCTAAAAACATTATTTTATGCTGCTTTTGGTGTGAATTTTTCCCTAATCCTAAAGCGAATTTATTAACTTTTACTCCACTTAAATTACTATTTCCCACTTTTTTATCTTGTTTAGAAAAGAATTATCAATAACGAAAAATCAATAAAAAAAAATCATTATTCCATATTTTTACGAAAGTATTTTAAAAATTCAATAATTAAATTTTACAACACACTCCACTTTTTTTTGATTAAAATAAATTTAAAGTGCAAAAAATATAATATTATCAATAAATAAACACTGTAAATAACAACAACCCCTATAAAAAAGACAGTTAAAAAAAATTAAATATTTTATACAAAATTTAAATAATTTTGTTTTTTATAGTTCTGCGTTGTGTAACACAAAAAATTATCCTTTTTTTTTAAGTCTAAGAAACGAGTTCTAATGAGAATTAAACAGTAACAAAAACCGTTTTTTCTATTTTTTCTTTTATGAAAATTTTAATGGTAACTCCCATTCAATTGTATTAAATTTATACCATGATTCGTAGCCTAATTAAATTAAATCTTCAAGTCCTTTTTGTTGCTTTTTCCGTTACATGGATTAATGAGGCAGTTGCTGTTCTTGTCAATGATAGGAAATACGAAGTGTACGAAGTGTTTGAAAATAATACGGAAGAAAGCAATTTCGAGAATAAACTAAAAACGCTTTTCATAGGTACCGTAGCCCTCCCAAATGCATTAGCATACGATTCCATTGTTCCAAACAGAATAAACGCTTTGGATTTATTCAAAGCAAAAGAGTCGCATTTAAAAAATTCAACTCCACCTCCGGAGGGCATCGCTTGATTTTATTATATGTTTCCTAATACACCAAAAGGAGCTATACCCATATAAAGCCATTACACACTTGAGATATGATTTACTATCGATAGCAATGAACTGTACTCTAGTATTTTTTTATTAGCTGAAAGTAAAGCGCTGTAATTAAATTAAAGAAGTTGGCAAAACAGCAAAAGCAAACAATCCCTTAATATCTGAACACATGAAAAATCTATTTATATTATTCACAATTTTATTCAATGTTGCATTAGTTGCACAAACTCACGAAATCATTACGCATGACAACAAAAAAATGGATGTAAACTTCATCAAAATGGAGAATAATCTGGTTTATTTTGCAGTACCAGGCAGTAGTGAAGAAAAAAAAATCAGCCAATATGCCGTTGCTCAATTAAATGAAAAATCAGCTGCCGATTCAAAACTAGTTTCGGAAAAAATCAATGTCCTTGCAAAATCAGATTATAAAAAAGTAATCGTCTTAAAAGACTTTCAGACAATTGGTCTAAAAAAATCCGGGGTCATCACTAGTTTTTATGGAAAAGCAAAAGGAGAAACTAATACCTCCTTTATACATGGAGGAGAAAAGCGATTAAAAGAGAATGCTGCTCGCAAAGGATATCCATTTATTGTTATTCTATCCAATACACCTAACGATATAAAAGCAATTACTTATACGTATTAAGGAATCGTTTTTAAAAAGAAAATTTATACCATGCAAAAAAGCTGTAGTCCAAATTTTAGATAACAGCTTTTTTTAAATACACTCAATTCATTTTTTAATATGAAAAAGTAACTCCTGCTACTAAAAATTGCTTTCCAAATGGTTCTAAATTAGCTTTGTTTGATGCAGCATTATAGGTATAATTTAACCAAATAGGCATTGTTACGCTTTCACTTAATTTAATATCTTTTGATGCTTTGCACCCCAAGTTTACGAACGAAAGTTTATCATAATCACCAAAGGTATAATAGCCCGCTTTGTTATTAAGAACTGCTCCTACAACAGGAGACAAACTTATGCCCAAAGGAACTTCAAAACTATAGCCCACTTCCATGTAAGTAGTAAAATTTTGTTTGCCTTTTAAATCATTCTCATCTTTATATCTAAAATCATTCCCAGCAACCAAAGTACTCAGAGTAAACCAAATAGGCACTCCTTTTTCAGAAAAATCAAATAAAAACTGTAAATCAATAGATTGTGAACCATCATTTCCAAAATTAAAAAAATCATTAGAAACCCCTTCTTGTTTGTCTGTGGAAGGCCAATAATAATCTTGTAATGAAACGGTTAAATAATCAGTAACTGCGTAATTAATAACAAAATCTAACTCTCGATACCCTTTTGAAGCGCCATTTGCATCATAATATTGTTTTTTGAAATTATGAGTTGCCCACAAACCCAGAGAAAGTTTATCAGTTACATTATAATTTCCATACAACTGAACTACAGGATAATTTCCTCCCCAAGATTGTCCTCTCCAAATGTATCTACTGGCGATATCGAGATTTATATCCCATTTCTTTTCGGTTTTGGTTGTGTCTGAAACTTTTTCTTGAGCAAAAATTAAGGAACTGCTTAGCATTAATGCTAAAAAAACGATTAGATTTTTCATGTTTAAATTGGTTTTCATTATTAATTTGGATGGTTAGGTTAATCTATTTTTTAGGTTCTTAGCCTAAGTTCAAACTTCTTTAATAAAGATGTAAATTAGCATCTGTTATCTTCATGAATTCAATATTCTAATTAATTTCACACATAAAAACAGCTAGCATGTTTTTATTCAATAACTAAGGATTTCATATTCATAAATTCTTTGATTCCAACTTGAGATAATTCTCGCCCATAACCCGACTTTTTGATTCCTCCAAAAGGAACACGAGAATCAGAACGCACTAAAGAATTTACAAAAACATTTCCTGCTTCAATTTTTCTGGCTAGTTTATATGCCTTTTCTCGATCTTCTGTCCAAATTGCAGAAGCCAAGCCATAACGATGATTATTAGCGATAGCAATAGCATCATTTTCATCTTTAGCACGCACAATGGTGGCTAATGGCCCAAAAGTTTCTTCTTGGAAAGCAATATTATTAGAATCTACAAAATCTATTAATGTAGGCTGAAAATTACAATTTTCACGATCTCCTCCTACTATTAATTTCGCACCTTGTTGCAATGCTTTTTCTAATTGATGGCTTAGTTTTTCGGCCAAATCCAAACGAGCTAATGGTCCCATATTAATTCCATCTTGTACAGGATTTCCTTGACTTAAAACGCATACTTTTTGGGCAAAAAGAGCCGCAAATTCATCCGCTACTTTTTCGGTAACGATAAATCGTTTGGCACAAATACAAGCCTGGCCTGCATTGAGCATTCTGGATTGAGTGGCAACAGTCGCCGCTTTTTCAATATCGGCATCATTCAAAACTATGAATGCATCCGAACCTCCCAATTCCATAACCGATTTTTTGATGTATTTCCCGGCTAATGATGCTACCGAAGAACCGGCCATTTCACTTCCTGTCAAGGTAACTCCATGAACAATATCCGAAGCAATTACTGCTTCTACCTGCGGTATATCAATTGTTATTTGTTGGAAAACTCCTTCTGGAAAACCGGCTTCCAAAAAGGCCTTTTCTATAGCTTTGGCACAGCCTATAACATTTGGTGCATGTTTTAAAAGAGTTACATTTCCCGCCATAATTGTAGGAGCAGCATAACGCAACACCTGCCAAAAGGGATAATTCCAAGGCATAATTGCAAAAACGGCTCCCATTGGGTCGTAAACCGACATGCTTGTAAAAGGGGTGTCGTACTTTTCGTCTTTCAGCATTCTCTCAGCATTCTCGGCATAAAAATCGCAATTTCCTGCTGATTTTTCAACTTCAGAAATTCCTTCGGATAAAATTTTACCCATTTCATTAGTAATTAATAAACCCAACTCATCCTTCTTAGCTCTCAAAATGTTAGCCAGTTTTTTCATTTTATCTCCTCTTTCCTGAAAAGACGTATTTCGCCAATTTTTAAAAACTCTTTCTGACATTTCCAATTTCTGATTCAATTGTGCGTTCGTCAACACTTCATGCTCCGTGATGATTTCTCTTGAAAATGGATTTATTGATTTGAATATCATAATTTTTTTGGTTTAAAATTTAATGTTGTACGCTTAAAGTTCCTTGACAGAACTCCATTGTGACTGAACACTGAATACTTCGAACTGACCACTTTTTTAATGGTTTTCACTTAATTTCGTATTTGGATCCAAAGGCCAATACATCAAAACCGAACAATTACCGCTTCTGGGATCATCTAAATAATCGAATAAAGGTTCCACTAAAATAAAACCACATTTAGTTTGAGCGGTAACAGTGGGGTCAATAATTTCTCCTTTAATTAATTTATCACAATATTCAGCAATAGTCATTTGATCTTTAACATTATCAAACCCAATAGGCATTCCTGCGGTCATTTGCCCTTTGGTTCCCAATGCTCTAGCTACCTCCTGACGTGCATTGTAAATTTCTTTACCAATACCTTTCCCTTGATAATCCGGATGAACTGAAACGTCTAATCCGTAAAGCCATTCCGCTTTTGGATCGTGTGTTCCCAACCATAAATTATCCGAAATTTCCAAGAAAGTATGATTTCCTTCGTGGTAATTTTGCAGCAAAGTTGTTGTTGCGGCAATAACTCTATCGCCATCTAAAACAACCATTTGTCCTTCAGGAAAAATCTCCATGTGACGTATGTATTGTGCTTCAGTCATCAACTCTTCTTCAGACAAAGTTGGAAAAACAATTTTTTGAAGTTCAGCTTCTTGTTTGGCATATTCAGGAGTAGCTGTTCGCAAAATGTATTTACCTAAAATTTCTTTTTTCATATATTTATAATTAAATGATTGAAAGATTTAAAATTTGAAAGAGTAATAATATTTATGACTTTCGACTTTAAAAACATCTATGACATATTTCCATAACTGATCAATTTCAATTCCATGTATTCTGTCAACCCTTCAGAACCTGATTCGTGACCGATTCCGCTACTTTTTATTCCTATGAAAGGCAATTCCGTTCCATGCGCCGCCCATTCATTGATTCCTACCATTCCAAATTCTAGGTTTTCCGCATAGAAATTAGCAGTCTTAATATGATTCGTAAACACATAAGAAGCCAAACCGTATTCGGTATCATTCGCCCATTCCAACACTTGTTCTTTAGTATCGAAAGGAATCACAATCATCAATGGTCCAAAAACCTCAGTTTTGATGAATTCTTGAGTTTGTCTGGCTTCAATCAAAGCCGGATGTACAAAAAATCCTTTTTCCGAAATTTCACCACCAATATGAATGGTTGCTCCATCGGCTTTGGCTTTTTCAATCATTGTCACAATATGCTTTTGCTGTGTTTTATTTATTAATGGTCCCACAAAATCAATAGCGCCACCATTAATTCCTGTTTTTAATTTCGAAATATCGTCTTTGACAATCGAAACAAATTGGCTAAAAATATTCGAATGCACATAAAAACGTTGGGGAGCCACACAAACCTGTCCGCAATTTCTTAGTTTCGCAACCAAGGATTGATGTGCAATTGCTTCCACATCTACATCTTTTTCTATAATTACTGGTGCGTTTCCGCCTAATTCAAGCGATAATTTAGTTGCTGTTTTAGAAGCGCCATCCATTAAAATTTTTCCTACTCTAGTGCTTCCAGTAAAACTTATTTTTTTCAATAAAGGATTTTCAATCATCTCTGTTCCTGTCGAAACCGGTTCGGTATTGATTAAGTTGAAAACACCTTTAGGAATTCCTGCTTCGTGTAAAGCTTTTGCCATATTAAAACTAGACAAAGGCGTAAACTCTGACCCTCTCATTACTACGCTACAGCCAGCAGCTAAAGCAGCTGCAACAGCACGAGCTGGATTGTACGCTGGAAAATTCCAAGCAGTAATCACACCAACCACTCCTAAGGATTGATAAATGACCATGGAACGTTTGTCTATTCTGCTGGAAGGAATTACTCGACCATAACTGCGTTTTCCCTCTTCAGCAAACCACTCAAAAAGATTAGCCGAAACCAGCCATTCACCACGAGATTCGAGCATAGGTTTTCCTGTTTCCATTGCTGTTTCCTTGGCGAAAATCTCTACATTTTCCCGCATGTAATTAGCTGCTTTTTTTAAAAATTCAGCTCTAAAATAAGGTGTCGTATTTTTCCATTCTTTAAAAGATGCATCAGCTGCAACAATTGCTTTTTTGCAATCAGCAGCATTTCCAAAAGGAACTTTATCTAAAATTTCTTCGGTTGAAGGACTTTGTACATCCCAGGTTTTGCCATCTATGGCGTCGCACCATTCTCCGTTTATATATTGTTTTCTCATGACAGTATTTCTTTTATTGTTTCTTCTAAAATTGACAAGCCTTTTTCTAAAATTTCATCTTCTATAAATAAAGGACTTAATATTCTGATACAGTTTCCGTAAGCTCCAGAAGTGATTACAATCAATCCTTTCTCTAAACATTTATCCACAATGGCTTTCGTAGAAACACCATCAGACATTCCAGTTGTTGGATTCGAAAATTCGATGGCCAACATTGCTCCTAGGCCACGAACATCAGTAATGTTTTGTGGATACAAAGTCTGCCATTGAATGAATTTTTCTAGCACTAGCTTACCTACTTTTTCACCAGCGGCATTGATATTGTTTTTTTGCATGTAATTGATGCTCGCCAATGACGCGACACAACTCAACGGATTCCCTAAATAGGTTCCTCCAATAAGTCCTGGTTCAACGGCATCCATAATTTCCTGTTTTCCAATAACGGCACCAATAGGCATTCCGCCTCCCATAGATTTTGCCCAAGTTGACAAATCCGGAGTTACACCATAATGCTCATAAGATGCCCATTTTCCGGTACGACCAAAACCAGATTGCACCTCATCAAAAATCAATAAAATGTTGTTCTCAGTGCAGAATTTACGCAAATACTGCACGTATTTTTTAGATGCAACAGTAAAACCACCCTCACCTTGTACTAATTCCAAAATGATTGCAGCGGTTTGACTCACTGAAACGGTTGTTGAAAAAGTTTTATGCAACTTCATAATCATCAAATCATCGAATTCAGCTTTCGACATTCTTTTATTCATCGAAGGTTTGTAATACGGATATTCCAAACGATATACTTCAGGAGCATAAGGTCCCGCTCCTTCTTTATATTTTACATTTGAAGTTAAAGTCATCGCCATCATTGTACGTCCATGAAAAGAACCATCATAACATATAATCCCCGCTTTTCCGGTTACTGCACGAGCAATTTTGATCGCATTTTCTACTGATTCTGCACCGGATAAAGTCAACATTGCTTTTGTAGCTTCCCCGTGTGGCAATATCTCACATAACTTCTCGGTTAAGTCTAAATATTGCTCATAAACAGAAACATTAAATGAGGCATGAATGAATTTTTCGGCTTGTTTTTGAATCGCATCAATAATTTCAGGAACACCGTGACCGGCATTATTTACACCAATTCCTCCTGCGAAATCAATTAATTCTCTACCATCGGCATCAATGATTATGGCACCTTTAGCCGATTGAATGCTCGATGGATTAAAAATTCCTAAAGCGTTTGGAACACTTTTCTTTCTTCTTTCGTATAATTTGTCTGTATTATTCATTTTGCTTGCTTGCTTGATAATTTTGCTAATTCTAAATCGGGTTGCGCGAATTTGTAAATTTTCATATACATATTCGTTTTGGTGTCAAAAACACCTTCCATCGAATGAATTTTATCGCCTAATAATTCATTCAAATGCTCCATATCCCGACACATAATATTAGCTTCAATATCATAGTCCCCTGAAACAGAGGCCAAAAAACTAATCTCAGGCAACTTTCCTAATTCCTCAAAAATGGTTTTCATATATGATTTTGGTTTAACGGAAATCAAAACACTTGCATAAGCATTAAAACCAATTTTGTTAGGATCAACCCTTCCTATAATTTGCAAAGTCCCATCTTCAATCAAGTTAATATAACGGTGTCTAATGGTACTCACTGCCACATTAATTTCTTTAGAAATTTCAGTAAACGACATTCTCCCGTCTTTTTGAAGCAGCTTCAATATTTGGTAATCTAATTCATCATCTAATGCGCTCATCGTTTGTAGTTTTTCCTCACCCCAACTCTCTCCAAAGTAGAGGGAACCGAGTCTGAGAAAGTTGTTTTATATTTTTTTATATTTTAATTCTCCATTTACCCATGTTTCATTGACTTCAACGGTAGAAACATCGTCTAATTTAAACGGGTTTTTATTCAGTATAATAAAATCGGCATATTTCCCTACAGAAAGACTTCCCTTTATATTTTCTAAATGATCCGCAATCGCACTTCCTACCGTATAGGCATGTAATGCTTGCTCAAAAGTTATTTTCTGGCTTTCGCCAATGACAAAGCCATCCATCGCTTTTCGGGTAACCGCCGTTTCCATATTGAGCCAAGGATTTATTTCTTTCACCACAGGACCATCGGTCGATAAGGCCAAGTTAATTCCATTATCTAAAACCGTTTTACACGGATAAACCACATCCAATAATGCATCCGGCAAAGTACTTTTGAAATTATTTGCCAATTCGTAAATGAAGATTGGCTGCATCGCTGCAGTCATTTTCATATTTTTAAAATCTTTTATATTTTCATTTGATAAAAATCCAACATGCTCAATTCGGTGACGTAAACTAGGGTTGATTTTGAATAAATCTCGATACACTTTCAAAGTCAAATCAACCGCCTGATGACCAATGGCATGAGTTGCAACAGAAAATCCTTTATCAACAGCTTCTTTGGCCGTTTCGAAAAACTTGTCATAATCCAATCTCAAAACGCCTTTATATCCTTCGGTATTTTTGTAAGGAACATTCAAGGCAGCTGTAGCAGAACTCAAACCTCCATCAGAGAAAAACTTTACCGTTTTTATTTGCAAGAATTCCGATTCATATAATTCCGGTAAAACCTGAATTTCGTCACTACCATCCGGAATTCTAAGCGGAAAAACGTTCATTCTCACTTTCAACAATCCTTCTTGGTCCAATTTAATGTAAGCCGCCAATAATTCTTCATTTGCAGCCGGATCCGTCGCACTAGTAATTCCTAAACTCAACAAATACTTATGCCCTTCCAGAATCATGTTTTTATATTCGTCGAAAGTAAAGGCTGGAATGTTATTCATGATTAATCCCAAAGCTCTTTCAGTAAAAATACCTTGCAGACTTCCATCTTTATTTTTGCGAATTTCTCCTCCAAAAGGAATTTCCGTAGCTTCATCAACTTCTGAAATTGCCATGGCTATTGAATTGGCAATTCCAATGTGAGCACAAGTTCTAATTATAAAAACAGGTCGGTCAGAAATAATTTCGTCCAAATCTTCTTTGGTCGGTAATCGTTTTTCTTCGAGAATCATTTCATTGATTCCACGAGCCATAATCCATTCGGAACTTGGGTTTTTCTCAGCAAATTCTTTTAACAATCTTTTGAATTCCACTATAGATTTCACAGCCCGAACATCCAACATATACGTTCTAAGATGCCCAATTTTCCAAACATGAATATGCGCATCATTCAATCCCGGAACAATCGTTTGTCCGCTAAAATCAAATTCATTGGAAAAAGAACCAAATTGATTTCGCAATTCAGTTACACTTCCAGTGGCTTCAATATGTCCAAAATTATTAATTACCATGGAATCTGCTTTTGGAAAAGCAGCATCCATTGTAATAATATTGGCATTATATATCAGTTTAAAAGTCATAAAGTCTATTATTATAAAGTCTAATATCGAACTAGTCTTATGACTTTCGACTTTGAGACTTGCGTCTAAATTATTTTCTTTCGTTCAACACTTCTTGGATAGCATTTTCAATTACATCCAATCCTTCGTTCAATTGCTCATCAGTGATTACAATTGGTGGCAAGAAACGAATACAGTTCGTGTACAATCCTGCTCGAATTAATATTAATCCGTTAGCTACTGATTTTTTAATGACGGCCATGGCCATATCCATATCCGGTTCTTTGGTTTTTCTATCTTTTACAAATTCAACTACGAGCATGGCGCCCAAACCACGAACATCTCCGATACAAGGAAATTTTTCTTTCATGACTTCTAATCGCGTTCTGATGATCTCTCCCACATGAACTGATTTTGCCAAAAATTCTGGTGTGTTTATTTGTTTTACCGTTTCAAGAGCAGCAACCACAGCAATTGGACTTCCGGAATACGTTCCTCCCACACCACCTAAATGAGGAGCATCCATCATTTCTGCTTTTCCCGTTACTGCACTGATTGGCAATCCGGAACCTATAGATTTTGCCATTGTCACCATATCAGGAACTACTTCGCTGTGCTCGATAGAAAGGAATTTCCCTGTTCTTCCAGCTCCGGACTGAACCTCATCAGCAATAAAAACAATGCCATGTTCATCACAAACTTTTCTGATCTTTTCTAAGAAACGTTTTGGCACAGGAATAAAACCCCCTTCGCCTTGAACCGGTTCGATAATAATTGCTGCAACCGAAGAGGGATCTACGTGTGAAATTAAATTCTGGTCGAAACGCTCGATGCAAAAATCGATGTATTCTTCTTCAGTGAAGTTATCCGGTTTACGGTACACATTTGGAGAATGAAACCGATAGATATCTTGTGAATAACTACCAAATCCTCTTTTGAACAAAGCATATTTACTGGTCAAACTTAAGGTAAGTAATGTTCTCCCATGATATGCCCCTTCAAAGCAAATAACAGCTGGTCGCTTCGTATAATATCGTGCAATTTGGACTGCATTTTCTACTGCTTCAGATCCTGAACAAGCTAGTAAGGTTTTTTTAGGAAAATCTCCTGGTGTAATTTTATTAAGTAATTCTGCAAATTCTAAATACGGTTCGAATGTAGTGACTAGCGCTCCGGTATGAAGGTATTTATCCATTTGATCTTTTATGGCATCAACAACTGCTTTTGGTCGGTGTCCCAAATTTACCATCCCAATTCCTCCTGCAAAATCTATTAATTGATTTCCATCTACATCCCACACCAAAGCACCTTCCGCTTTTTCAACAACGACCTCAGTAGATTTTCCCAAACCAGCAGGCAAAGCAGCAGTTCTTCTTGCTAACATTTCTCTACTTTTTGGTCCAGGTATTTCTGATACTTTTTTAATTTGAGTTCCCATTTTTTTTAATTTTTAAAGGCAAAAGGCATTCGCCGATAGCCATTCATTCTTATTGATTAGTTTATTTTTGTTTTTTGGCGCAGGCCTAAATACTATAATTTTCGTCTACCGGAAGGTACATTAACATGCTTGCATATCCACAATCCGGATCATTAATATAGTTATACAAAGGTCGTATCCATCTAAATCCCGCTTTCCTTTGAGGGGTGATTGTAGGATCTGTATATTTATTAATTTGCAAAGCCAAACAATAGTCTTCAATAGTCATTTTATCTTTAAATCTTCCGTAACCAATGGTCATTCCGGCAATAATTTGCCCTTTTAACCCAAGGGTTTTACAGATTTCGGTTCGGGCTTTGTACATTTCTGTCGAAAGACCCAAACCTCGATATTCTGGCAAAATCCCCATATCGATTCCGTACAACCAATCGCCACGAGCAATTTGAACATTGGTAATCCATAAATTATCGGTTTCCTCCAGAAAAGTACTGTCATGTTCCGGAAAATCACATCTGAAGGCACTTGCAGAACCTACTAACTTCCCTTCTTTTTCAACTACTAATTGCCCTTCCGGGAAAACCTTAATATGATTTGCAAAATGATTTCTATTCATAATCTCTGATTCATGTAGTGAGGGATAACACTGCAACTGCACATATTCCATATGATCCGCATCAGACGGAACAGCATTCCTGATGAAAAACTGATTGTTTAATATGTTTTTATAAATCATAGGCAAAAAGTTTACATAATAAATCCACAGATAAAATACATCACAGCCGAAACTCCAAATATTATTAATTGATATGGAAATTGTGAAATACCATGTTTCATCATATCTACTTTACAGGATTGTGCGGTAAGAACTCTATTATCCGAGAAGAAACAGGCCGCTGCTCCCCAAACTGTTCCAGATACTAAAGCACCCTGAGAAAGCCAGAAATTAGCGCCTAATGAATGTGACAATAAGGCTGTCGTTGGCACTAAAATAGCGTATATTCCCCAATTAGACCCCGTTGCCCAACAGATCCATGAAACCAAAGCAAAAACAATAAAGGGTAAGGTCGATCTATTTAACCAGCTAATTCCTTGCAAGTGAGACGTTACAAATTCATTAAACCCTAAAGCATTTTGAACATCTTTTAACAAATAAGTAAAAGCTAAAACGGCTAATACAAAAGTGATCGTTTCCAGTCCCATTACAAAATGTCTGGAAATTTTATCAAATTTAATAACTCTAAAAATAAGAAAATAGAGATACGTAAAGACAACCGCAGTAGCAATTCCGCGTAAAGCATCAATACTTCCAAAAATCATATCAGACGAAAAAGTTAAACTTCCCCAATAATCCATATCATAAGGATAAGGGAAAATGGTACACCATACCAAAACAAGTAACGGCATGATAAAATAATATAATTTTCCAGCTTTTTTAGCAGGATTCTTTCTGATTTTTTCCTCTTTAGGTTCTGGAATGACTACTTCAGCCTCGGCATCTCTTATCCCTTTTAAATCTGGAACAACTTTAAATACCACTAAACCTCCCAAAATTAAGGAAATCCAAGCCGAAAAATTATAAGGAATTGTTCCTAAAAATGCTTGAATTGCACTTGGACTCACACTCACATCTCCAATATTTCCTAGGGCCGACAATTGAGTCCCGTAAAAAATAGTCCAGGTAGAAATAGGAAACACTACAGTCAAGGGCACACAAACAAAACTCAGAACCAAAGCTAATTTAGCTCTGGAAGCTCCAAACTTATCTGTTATTGGCCGCATCGTATTTCCCACAGACAAAGCACTTAAATAGTCATCCAAGAAAAAGAAAAAACTTAAAAAATAAGTCATGATTAGTGATTGCTGTTTCGTTTTTACGTGATTTTCAGAATAGGTTGCAACTGCTCTTATTCCGCCAGATGCAACTAATAATTGCACAAAAGCACCATATAAAATACATACCAATATTACCCAAATTAAACCTTGATCATGCGCATCTCTTGATATCGAACTGAACAAACCATCAAACATATTTAAAGGAAAAATCATTCCTTTCCCCTCTGGAAAAAATTCTGTAGATCCTCCTTTTGATGCTAACAAAATAAAACCCAAAGCACATCCGATAATTAATGGCTCCAATGCTTTTCTGGTTATAATAGCAATCCCTAATACAGTAAATGCAGGAACTAAAGCATGCCAATTAATAAAATAACACAAGGCTGACAGGAATAATAAGGCGACTCCAATAATGGTTGAGATTGATTTCATTGATTTTATGGTTTGGTTAATAGAAAATAATATAAATTGGTTAATATTTAAACTCAAACTTGATATTAATAAAAAATCTAATGTTGTAAATAAATTAATTTACATATGTTTATTTTGTAAATCTAACCATAATTTAGATATAATAACAATAAAATTACTAAATTTTTATTTAAAATTGTATATTTGAAAAACTAAAATAAATTAATTATGATATTTAATGAAGTAAAAAACTTTATAAATGGAGCGTTTAAATCAGGAAGATCAGGCAAAATTCATACTGTCATCTCCCCTTTAGATGGTCAAGAATTAACTACTTTCAAAGAATCTACCATGGATGATTTGAATGAAATTATCGCTTTTGCTCAAAAAGCTCAAAAAGCCTGGCAAAAAGTTACCTTAAAAGAAAGAGTCCAGGTTTTCTATAAATACAAACAATTATTAGAAAAAAACATAGAGGAACTGACCGAAATCATTTACCTCGAAAACGGGAAAATTCATGGGGAAGCCAAAGCTGAAATTGATAAAGCCATCGAACTTACAGAATTTGCCTGTGCTTTGCCTCAATTTGTAAATGGAGAAAACATGGAAGTTAGTAAAGGTGTTTATTGCTCCTCAAGCCGAGTTCCTTTGGGGATCGTTGCTTCTATCGTTCCTTTTAATTTCCCAAGCATGGTTCCGCATTGGACTATTGTAAATGCCTTGGCTCTTGGAAATGCTTTTATTTTGAAACCCTCCGAAGCGGTACCAATCAGCAGTCAATATACAGCAAAACTTTTGAAAGAAGCCGGACTTCCTGATGGCTTATTCAATATCATTAATGGTACACAATCTACAGTTGAAAATCTTTGCGACCATCCGGATATTAAAGCCATAACTTTTGTCGGCTCCACGAAAGTAGCAAAAATAGTATATCAAAGAGCAAGTCAAAATTTGAAACAGGTTTTAGCACTTGGCGGAGCAAAAAACCACATCATTTTATTACCGGATGCAAACCCCGAAATGGCTTCCTCTAATATTGTAGCTTCTATGAGCGGTTGTGCCGGGCAGCGTTGTATGGCGGCTGCAACTTTAATCGCTGTTGGAAATTGCGATGTGATACTGGGTAAATTAATTAAAGACGCCAATAAAATTCAATGTGGTACAACATTAGGTGCCGTAATTTCGAAAGCAGCCAAAGAAAGGATTGAGTTATATATCACTGAAGCCGAACAACAAGGTGCCAAAATCGTTTTGGATGGCAGAAATACGATAGTTATGGGAAAAGAAAATGGTTTTTATGTCGGGCCAACGATTATTGACTACGCAACTGCTGATATGAAAATTGCAAAAGAGGAAATATTTGGACCAGTTCTAACCATTGTTCGTGTTAGTACAATTGATGAAGCTTTAGCAATTGAAAATGGCAATCCTTATGGAAATGCGTGTTCCGTATTTACACAAAGTGGCGGTTTAGCAAATTATGTAACCGAAAATGCTTCAGCAGGAATGTGCGGGGTAAATATTGGAGTTCCTGTACCCAGAGAACCTTTTGGTTTTGGTGGATGGAATGAATCGAGATTTGGTTCTGGAGATATTACGGGGAAAAGCGCTATTGGCTTTTTTACAAAAGAAAAGAAAACAACCACCAAATGGAATCCTGAAGCTGGAACCAACTGGATGAGTTAAATAATTATGATCGAAAAAGTTAAAGCATCCGATTTTATATTCATTTATGAATGCTACATGCATCCAGAAGTAAACCCTTTTTTGCTCTACGAAATAATGGATTAGGAAAGTTTTAGACCTATATTTAATGACTTGCTAAAAGAAGAAATTTTATATCTACATAAATAAGATTCAAAAACTGTCGGAATGTGTAAAATCATCCGACAAAAGCATAGAAATAGCCACATTATGTATCTGGGAGGAGTAGCTATTCATCCTGATTATTTTGGAAAAGGATTTGGAAAAAAATGATGTTAGAAATCATTAATATATGTAAAATAAAATCTGTTTCCAGAGTTGAATTGAGTGTCGACACTCATAATTTGAAAGCCATAAAACTATATAAAAGTGTAGGTTTCACAAAAGAAGGAATTTTGAAAAACTATACTTTTTTAAAAAGCAAGAACAAATTCATAGATGAACAAATCATGTCCAATTTAATATCAAAACAATACAATTGCACAAAGCTTACATCGACAAACAAAATTTATAAGATGCAAATTCTGTCCTACTTTATGGTTTTGTTGTCTAACCAATTGAAACTAAAATTTAAAATATAATGTTAAGTAAAGAACAAATAATAAGTGATAGTAAACAATTCAGTTTGTTTACTTGGGTTGCTCAAAAAAATGTAAATCCAATCCCTATCGAAAGAGCCGAAGGCGTTTATTTATATGAAGTTGGAGGAAAAAAAATAATTGATTTCTCCAGCGGATTAATGTCAGTAAATATTGGTCACGGCGACCAGCGGGTCACAGATGCAATTGTCGAACAAATGCAAAAAGTGAGTTATGTGACCCCATCTTGCACTACAGAAATCCGGGCGCGTTTAGCAAAAAAACTTGCCGAAATTTGTCCCGGTGATTTAAACAAAGCTTTTTTTACACTTTGTGGCGCTTCATCAATCGAAAATGCAATAAAACTGGCTCGTTTATACACTGGAAAGCACAAAATTTTTGGAAGATATAGAGGATTCCACGGAAACTCTTCTGCCAGTATGACTTTAGGCGGAGATCCTAGAAAACTTTTTAGTGATGCCCAACAAGCCACTAATATTTTTCACCTAGATGATCCCTACGATTTTTATGGTTTGAGTGATCAAGACGAAGAAACGAAATTAAAATGGAGCCTTGATTCAGTAGAAAGAATCATTCGGTATGAAGGCGGGCACACGATTGCAGCCTTTGTCTTTGAAGGCGAAAGTGGGTCATCAGGTTGCTTGCATTATCCAAAAGGCTATCTAAAAGGGATTAAATCCTTGTGCGAAAAATATGAAATTCTATTTATTGCCGATGAGGTAATGAGTGGTTTTGGTCGAACCGGAAAATGGTTTGGTTTTCAACATAGCGACATCATTCCAGATATGATTTGTATGGCCAAAGGTCTGACTTCTTCTTATTTACCCTTAGGTTGTTTGATGGTATCGGATAAAATTGCAGCAAAATATGACGATTCCCCTTTGTGGTTGGGATTGACTTATAATTCACATCCAGTGGCTCTCGCAGCTTCACTTGCCGTTATAAATATTTACGAAAGTGATCATTTGATAGAAAACGCAGTCAAAATGGGTACTTACATGGAAAAACAAATTAACAAAATGCGTGCCCAACATCCTTCAATGGGTGATTTTAGAAACAAAGGATTATTGGGTTGTTTGGATATTGTGAAAAGTAAAAAACCATATCAACTAATGGCTCCTTTCAATGCTAATGCTGTCGAAATGGAAGTTATGAACAAAGTGAGTGCCAAGTTAAGAGAGCAAGGATTATATACCTTTGTTCGCTGGGGTTATATTTTTATCGCACCACCATTAATGATTAACGAAACTGAAATTGACGAAGGTTTATCAATTATTTCTGAAGCTTTAAAAATAGCAGACGAGCACATGAATTAATACATTTTTTCCACAAGAAAATTTAGTAAAAATCCAAAAAAAGCCGACAAAAGAATTTGGCTTATGCCTTTCATTAGAGGTTGAGAATAAAAAACCAAAAAGTGTTACAAGAGGAACTCCTCAGATAATTCTAGGAATTAATTTCCATAAAAATAACATCCAATAGCGCAAAGACTTTTTCCTTGTCCAAAGGTTTTGTAATGTAGTCATTAAAGCCGCACTGAACTATTTTTTCTCTCTCTTCTGCGGATGAATACGCTGTCTGGGCTATGACCGGAAGTCCCGGTTTAATTAACTTTATTTTTTCAAAAGCCTCATAACCACTCAAAATAGGCATTTTTATATCCATAAAAACCAAACTGATATCCGGATTTTCGGTACAAATAGTAACTGCTTCCTGACCATTAAAAGCACGCAAAACTGTATGGTTTTTTGACTCAATAATTTTCTTTAACAACAAGAAATTGATAGTATCATCTTCAGCAATTAAAATTATTTCATTCTCCTGGTTTCCTGAAAAAGATATCGTCTTACTTGACACAATGTCTTTTTCAGTCTGATCAAATTTTAATGGAAACGAAAATGTAAAAACAGATCCTACTCCAATTGTAGATGTCACTGTTATTTCCCCACCCAGCATCTCTACATACGCCTTCGAGATGGACAAACCAAGACCTAATCCCGTTAATTCAGTAGTGCCGTCCCCTTCAATTCTTCGGAAACGATCAAATATTACTTTCAGATGATTTGTACTCATACCGATCCCTGAATCTTCAATAGTAAACGCTAAAATTCCTTTTTCTTTGTGGACTGTGTATCCAAAAGCAACAAATCCATTATCGGTAAATTTTACCGCATTTGTAATTAAATTCACAATAATCTGTTTCAGTTTCGTTTCATCAGTAAGAATATTTTCTGTAATTTTAGCTGAATTTTCAAGAATATAAAATTGAATATTTTTATCTTTAGGAATCGTAACTTTGATGGAATCATACAACTCTGTCATACATTTTTCAATGTCTAATCCTTTATAATTAGGTGTAATTTGCTTGGCGTCAATTTTAGACATTTCAATAAGATCTTCAATTATTGAAACCAGGTTGTTCCCACTGTTTTTTATTATTTTTAAATATTCCAATTTCTCACTTTCTGTCAAATTTGCATCCGTTAGCAAATCACTAAATCCCATTATGGCATTCATAGGAGTTCTGATTTCATGCGATAAATTAGCCAAAAAAGAAGATTTTAAGGTATCGCTTTCCTCCGCCTTTTGTTTGGATATCTCTAATTGTCTCCTTTGATTGCTGTTCTCTTCAAAAAGATTCCCTATATACCCAAACTCTCCTTTGAATTTTCTTAAAGAAGCTATCGCTTTAATATTACCTGTTTCTAGAATACTTTTGACTAATTTTAGTGGGTTATAAACCCATCGTTTTGTATAATACACAAAAATAAAAATGTTCAATAAAGAAACCAGCACCACAATAAAAAGAATTTCTTTTGAATTTTTATAATTCAAATTGAACGGCCTTTTGAAAAGCAATGTAGCCACAACGTCATCTTTCCAGTCTTTCAGATCTAAACTTACAATTACAAAATCACTTTCTTCAAGAACCGTACGATGCGCTGGAACTAAATTAACTTTTGAACTGCTTATATTTCCTAAAGAATTCAAAAAAGGCTTATCTAAAAGTCTAGCTATAAAAAAGTAACCGGACGGCGCTGTTTTATTCTTTTTGGGATCTATTGAAGGATGAATCGTTGCACCAAAAACCTCGACAATTCCTTCTGGAATTTTAATATAGAATTTTTTTAGTTTCGATTTATAAAGCACTGTCATCATCTCTTTTGGGATAAAGTCAAGGCTTTTAATCTTAGAGGAAGCTGTTTTATTTATTATTTTTTTGTCAAGGCCATACACCCCAACATAATCCGCATTATAAAATTCAAATTCGCTTAGAATATATTTATCATACCATTTTGCATCTTTTGTTATAGTATAACTAACCAAATTATCCCAATGGGTAACATCAATAATGGTGGCGGTAGTGGTTTTAGAATTGAGTCTAAACAAAGATCTCACTTCTTTATCGTATTGATTGTAAGTGGTTTTATAAAAATTTCGTTCTTCCTGAATAGTATAAAGATATAAGGTGATGTAAATTACAAAAAAGAAAATACTTGCCGAAAGTATCAACATCAGTAGTTTATAGTACGTATTTAATCTAATCAATCTTTTCATGGAATCACTCGAATAAAACTAAAACACAGCCTACTTTTGTAAGACATATCAGTTTTTTTCTATGCCGCAAGTTAACCATTTTTATCAGTAAAAAAAATAAGCCACTTCAAACTAAGTATTTTTTTTATAATAAAACCTTATTTATCAGCGGTATACTTTTAAAAAAGCATTCTAATCTTTCTTAAATCCCTTTTAAATGGCAACTTTTCATTTTTTTTCAGAATTAAAAAAAGATTATTTTTTTTCCTTGTCAAAACAGAATTGATTCGGTTCTCTTTTAGCAACCAAGTCAATGCCATTTGTGCCAAAGGAGAAAAAGCAACACAACCCACTCCTTTGTCTTCGAGAACATCTTATAATCCCGCTTCTGGTTGCCACGCAAACATGGAATATTTCACTTGATGAATAAAGCAGGGTGTCTCCAATTGTTTCAGTATTTCAGTAGTTTCCTTAGTTTGCGCTGCTGTATAATTAGAAATTTCCACATACAATGCTTTTCCGCTTCGTACGGCGTAATCCAGCGCCATCATGGTTTCCTCCAATAGCGTTTCCGGATCAAAACGATTCGAATAAAAAAGAAATTTGTGGCAGTAACAAATCACTTTTTCCACATCTGTCCTATTTCATCTAGTTGTTTTTTTTAGCCAAATTCTAATTTAATTTTTATAGTCCGATTGAAAGATACTAAAACGTCAAATGATCCCCCAAAACACCAACTAGTTTTTGATATTAAATGTAAAACTAAAAAACCACCTAAAATAATCAGGTGGTTTTTTCATTTCTTAAAAAAATACTACAACGGAATATTCCCGTGTTTTCTATCTGGAGTAACACTAACTTTATTTTCTAGCATGCTAAAGGCTTTTATCAGTTTGCGTCTGGTGTCTTCCGGTAAGATTACCTCATCCACAAAACCACGTTGTGCTGCGGTATACGGATTCGCAAACAAATTCGCATATTCAGCTTCTTTTTCCAAAAGTTTAGCGGCAGGATCTTCGGCCTCATTGATTTCTTTCTTGAAAATAATTTCAGAGGCTCCTTTGGCTCCCATCACAGCTATCTCGGCACTGGGCCAAGCAAAATTCATGTCGGCACCAATGTGTTTCGAGTTCATCACATCATACGCACCACCGTAGGCTTTACGTGTAATTACCGTAACTCGTGGCACGGTCGCTTCGCTTAAAGCGTACAATAATTTCGCTCCGTGAACGATAATTCCATTCCATTCTTGGTCCGTTCCCGGCAAAAACCCCGGCACATCCACTACAACCAATAACGGAATATTAAAACAATCACAAAAACGAGTAAATCGAGCTGCTTTTTTCGAGCTGTTCACATCCAGACAACCCGCTAAAATCATCGGTTGGTTGGCTATAATCCCAATGCTTTTTCCTCCCAATCGAGCAAAACCCACCAAGATATTTTCGGCATAGTTTTTATGAATTTCATAAAACGAATCTTCGTCAATAATGCCGCTAATTACCTCGTGCATATCGTACGGTTTATTGGGATTATCCGGAATAATAGTCGCTAATTTGGTACGAACCTCATCATTCAGTTCATACGGTACACTGTGTGTTTTTTCTTTGTTGCTTTGTGGTAAATAACTCAACAAGCGTTTCAAATCTTCCAGACATTCCACATCATTAGCAGAAGTAATGTGCGCCACACCGGATTTCGTAGAATGCGTGCTTGCCCCTCCCAATTCCTCTGAAGTCACCGTTTCATTGGTTACTGTTTTCACGACATTCGGGCCTGTTACAAACATATAACTGGTATCTTCAACCATCATCGTAAAATCAGTCATGGCTGGTGAATATACCGCTCCACCAGCGCAGGGACCCATAATTGCAGAGATTTGCGGAATTACGCCACTGGCTTGTACGTTTCTATAAAAAATATCAGCATAACCACCCAACGAACGAACACCTTCCTGAATACGTGCCCCACCAGAATCATTCAGGCCAATCATGGGTGCGCCCATTTTGACTGCCATATCCATAATTTTACAAATTTTTTCGGCATGAGTTTCAGATAATGATCCCCCAAAAACGGTAAAATCCTGCGCAAAAATATAGACCAATCGACCGTTTATAGTTCCGTATCCGGTAATGACACCATCTCCAAAAAACAGTTCTTTTTGCATTCCAAAATCAGACGTTCGATGGGTAACTAACATCCCGATTTCTTCAAAAGAGCCTTCATCCATCAAATAATTGACGCGCTCTCTTGCCGATAGTTTTTTATTGGAATGTTGTTTTTCGATACGTTTTTTACCGCCGCCCAAATGAGCTTCAGCAATTTTATCGTTTAATGTTTTTATTTTAGATTCCATACTTTATTTAATTGGATACTATTGTTTTTTAAAATTTCGTCACTTCGAGTGGTTTTGAACAGTAATGCGATAGCTTTAATGTTTAAAATTGTATCGAGAAGCCTTGTTAAATGTAAAGTTCTCGATACTTCCCAAAGGTTTTTTGTTTAAAACCTTTGCTCAACTCGAACTGACGTTTTAAGAGTTTAGTAAGCGTACGATTTTTTGATCTTCAAAATACTGTTTCAACGCTACCAAAGCAGCGATTTCGGCTTCTTGCTCCATTTGATTTTTCAATACATCCATATTGTAATAGTTCTTTACAAAATGCGTGTCAAATTTCCCGGAACGAAATGCCTCGTGTTCAAAAACAAATTTCCCAAAAGGCAACGTTGTTTGTACGCCTTCCACATGATAATCTTCAATGGCTTTGAGCATAATTTGAATGGCCTCTTCACGGGTTTCGCCGTACGTAATTAATTTGGCTAACATAGGATCGTAATAAATAGGAATGTCCATGCCTTGTTCAAAACCATTGTCCACACGAATACCCTGGCCAACTGGCAATTGATACACCTCCAAATTTCCCACACTTGGCAAGAAATCATTCATCGGATCTTCGGCATACACACGTAATTCCATTGCATGCCCTTTTATTTTCAAATCTTCTTGTTTTAATGCTAATGCTTCTCCCCTGGCCACTCTGATTTGAAGTTCAACCAAATCAGTTCCTGTAATCCATTCCGTAACAGGATGTTCTACCTGCAAACGAGTATTCATTTCAAGAAAGTAGAAATTATTATTTTCATCCAATAAAAATTCGACAGTTCCTGCTCCTAAATAATCACATGATTTAGCTACCAAAACAGCGGCTTCACCCATTTTTTTACGCAATTCAGGTGTTAAAACCGAAGAAGGCGCTTCTTCTATTACTTTTTGGTGACGACGCTGGATACTGCACTCTCTTTCGAATAAATACAACACATTCCCGTGGCTGTCTGCCATAACTTGAATTTCGATATGCCTTGGCGAACCCACATATTTTTCGATAAAAACAGAACCATCACCAAAAGCGGAAATCGCTTCACTGATGGCGCGATCCATTTGAGATTCGAAATCAGCTTCACTCTCTACCACACGCATTCCTTTTCCGCCACCACCTGCAGAGGCTTTAATCAGAATTGGAAAACCAATTTTTTTGGCAACCACTTTCGCTTTTTCGACATCCGTTATGGCTTCGTCAAAGCCCGGAACCATTGGAATGTTGTATTGCTTAACAGCCTCTTTCGCCGCTAATTTACTTCCCATGATTTTGATCGCTTTCGACTTTGGACCAATAAAAATGATATTATTTTTCTCTGCTTCTTCGGCAAAATCAGCATTTTCACTCAGGAATCCGTACCCGGGATGAATTGCATCTACGTTTAATGATTTCGCAACCTCTATGATTTTACTTCCCAATAAATAGGATTGATTAGAAGGAGCTTCGCCAATCCAAACGGCTTCATCAGCAAATTTTACGTGCGGTGCATTTCTGTCGGCAGTAGAATATACTGCTACAGTTTTAATGCCCATTTTTTTTGCGGTTTTCATCACTCTTATGGCGATTTCACCTCTATTGGCAACTAATAATTTTTTCATTTTATATTTTTTAACCGCAGACTCGTTAATTTTAATTCTCTCACAATCAATTGCGTTGTATAATTTAAAATTCTCTTTTAAATTAGTGGTGTTTTATTCAAATTCAATTAACAACTGTCCTTTATCTACGGCATCACCCATCATTACTGATATGGTTTTGATAACGCCATCACGCGGAGAAAGAAAGCTATTTTCCATTTTCATGGCCCCTAAAATAATAAGATTGTCATTCTCTTTGACGGTTTGTCCTACTACCACACTTATTTCGAGAATTAAACCTGGCATGGGTGCTTTGATAAAATTGACTTGTTTGGTAAGCCCTACTTCGAATCCCATTTCCTTGATCAGAACATCCAAAGGATTTGAAATGGCAACTATGTAGGTGTTATTGTTTACCTTTACGGTGTAGCTTTTTTGAAGAAAATCAGAAGTGATGATTTCCGCTTGATAAGGAGTGTTTGAGTGCAAAACATGAAACTTATTCGTTTCCACACGCACTGCATCCAGTTGTGAAATACTTTTCTTTTCTAAATCAAAATGAAAAGTGTCATTTACATTAACTTTATAACCAATACTCATTTGCTTTTATTTTATGGTCGTAAAAATAGGCAAAAGAAAACGTTTTCGTAAACCAATGAAGAAAGTTTTATGCTAATTTAGTATAGGTATCAAAAATAAAATTATAATACTAATAACCCATATTCCCGCAGCGTTTTAATTGGTTTGGAGTACCAAAACAATTCAAAGTCCTCCAGATATGATTCGAAATCTATTTTTATTTCTTGAAAGCTGTGAGTTTTAGAATTCGAAACAGCGATTTTCTGTAGCATTTCTACCAGCCATTCTCCCTCCCTTTTATTCGTTTGAATACTAAAACTTTCTTTTTTATCATGAAATATCAAAGTCATTAGTTCCCAAGAATTTCCTTTTTTAGATTTGGTAAAATGTTCCACAAATGGTTTGCCGCCTAACCAAACGATTTTAGCAGTGGGTTTGACGCTAAAATCATTGTCTTCTTGTAGAGCATCAAAAATAAAATCAGGTGAAATTTTAGTTTTTGGAATTTTAAATTCAAACCAATCCTGCAATTCGTAATCAAAACAGATTCCGTGCATGAAATTGAACAACGATTTCTTAAGTCCAAAACTGAATTTATCATGGTCGATTCCTGTTGCATCGGTATAATTAATATCGTTATTGGCAAAAGTTCCAATGATTTCGGTTTCTTTTGTCACACCAAATTTCTCTGGATACAAGCCTACTGGACTGTGCGCCGTCATAGCAAATTGATGCCAAAATCCCGATTGTAATACCCCAACTTCAAATAACTGACGCACCATTTCGAGACTATCTATCGTTTCCTGAATGGTTTGCGTAGGATAGCCGTACATCAAATAGGAATGAACCATGACTCCTGCTTCGGTAAAATTTCTGGTGACTTTAGCCACTTGCTCCACCGTAACGCCTTTGTCAATCAATTTTAATAATCGATCAGAAGCTACTTCGAGACCACCAGAAACCGCAATGCAACCGGAAGCTTTAAGTAGCAAACACAAGTCTTTGGTAAAACTTTTTTCGAATCGAATGTTCGTCCACCACGTCACGGCTATTTTCCTACGAAGAATTTCGAGAGCTAGAGCCCGCATCAAAGCCGGTGGCGCCGCTTCATCTACAAAATGAAATCCGTTCTCACCTGTTTGGGCAATCATTTCCTCCATTCGGTCGCACAATAAATTGGCCGCCACGGGTTCGTAAATTTTGATGTAATCCAAAGAAATATCGCAAAACGTACATTTCCCCCAGTAACAACCATGTGCCATGGTAAGTTTATTCCATCTCCCATCACTCCACATGCGGTGCATGGGATTCACAATTTCGATAACCGAAATGTATTTATCCAAAAATAAATCCGAATAATCCGGAGTTCCTACTTGTGATTGTTTGTAATCGTGTTTCAGGGAATTATTTTTATAAACTACCTTTCCGTCTTCCAACAGAAAGGTTCGTTTATAAGAATTGTAATCTGTCCCGAAATTTCGGGATTCAATATTAGAGATTAATTCTTCTATTGGCATTTCCCCATCGTCCAAAGTAATAAAATCGAAAAACTCAAACACACGAGCGTCAGAAAGTGAACGCAATTCTGTATTTGGAAAACCACCACCCATCGAAATCTTGATATTGGGATAATGCTTTTTAACCCATTGTGCCGAACGAAAAGCCGCGTACAAATTTCCTGGAAACGGAACTGAAATCAAGAATAATGTAGGTTTTATAGTTTCTATTTTTTCTTTTAAAATAGAAAGAAGAACGGTATCAATATAAGTTGGTTCCTGTTGCAAGGCTTCATACAATTCGTCAAAAGAATTCGCACTTCGTCCCAAACGTTCTGCATAACGGCTGAAACCAAAATTAGCATCAACACATTCCACAATAAAATCTGAAATATCTTCGAGATACAAAGTCGCTAAATGCTTGGCTTTGTCCTGTGTTCCCATCGTTCCGAAAGCCCAATCAAGTTCTTCCAATTGTGCAAAACGGGACGCTTCCGGCAAGAAATCTTCCTGACAAATTTGAAGCGCCAATGTTGGATTTTTTCCTTGCAGAAAAGCAATCACGGGATCAATCGTCTTTACATATTCATCTTGCAAAGCTTGAATTCTTTGGGAGTTGGGTGTTAGCTTTTGGGTCCTAGCTGTGGCAATAGCAAACACATTTTGCAAACCTTCTTTAGAAAACAATTCCAAAATCACCTCAATACCCAAATCCGCCTGAACAGACTCAATGTTTTTGGTATTCAGAAACCCTTTAATATAAGCGGTCGCCGGATACGGTGTGTTGAGTTGGGTAAACGGAGGCGTGATGATGAATAATTTGGTTTTCAAAAGAAATAAGTTTTGTGCAAAAATAAGGGATAATTCTGTTCTTATCACCAAAGTAAAAGTCCATATTATTATTTATTCTTTGGATTCAAATATAAAACAAAGCTATTTTTAGTTTCAACGTAATATATAGGTATTTAATTATATTTATCTTGCTGTAAATCTTACTTCTGAAGCGAATTTTTCCTTTTTCATTTACAATGCAAAGTCAATGTTTTGATTGTGCCAAAAACCTACGTGGTTGCAATGATGATGCTGCTGCCGATTTAAAGAAAGCAAGCGATGGTATATACCTAGCAAAGAATTAAACAATTAACTCAAAAATAGTTCATGTGACGGAAGTCTTAATGGTCATCAACTTCCATCAGGTGATTATTGGTATACAGCAACCAGAACTGATGAAAATGAATACAAAGGTCATTTTAGTTTGAAGCGATAGCAAATTATCAAAACTTATGCTCTTTTTTGCTGACCATCAACAATGAAAATAAAGAGACACAGGCTGCCGTACTTAAGTAAAACCCAACGTAGGTCAGGCTATACTGTGTAGCTAACCAAATCGCAATCATAGGGGCAAAAGCGGCTCCGATAATTCCTGCCATGTTAAATGCCAAAGAGGTCCCTGAATAACGCACCGTTGTAGGAAACAGTTCCGATAAAAAAGTCCCCAATGGGCCATATGTGAATCCCATCAGCGCCATTCCAACACATAAAAACAAAGTCACAAGAACCGAACTGGCAGAATTTAAGAAAAATGAAAATGCAAAACCAAAAACAGCTATTGCTATCGTTGCATAAATAAGCATTTTTCTACGCCCAATACAATCCGCAATTAAAGCAGAAACAGGAATAAAAAGCGCAAAAAACAATACCGAAAACAATTGCATCAATAGAAAATCCCTTTTGGAATAACCCAAATCTGACGTTGCCCAGCTAAGCGTGAACACCGTCATGAGATAAAAAACCAAGAAAGTTGTAATCGACGCAAATGTGCCAAAAATCAATTGGTTTTTATAAAATTTTAATAAAGTAAAAAAGGGAATTTTAACCTCTTGTTGTTCTTTTTTAGAGTTTTTGAAAGCAGGAGTTTCATCAATTTTTAATCGGATATAGAAACCTACAACAACCAATAACGAACTCCCTATAAACGGAATTCTCCACCCGTAGTCCAGAAAAGCTTCGGCACTCATTGTGTCTGTCAAAATCAAGAAAGTACTACCTGAAAGCAACAAGCCTATTGGAGCTCCCAATTGCGGGAACATACCATACCAAGCACGCTTATTAGGCGGAGCATTTTCGATTGCCAATAAAACCGCTCCACCCCATTCGCCACCTAAACCAACTCCTTGACCAAAGCGACACAACATAAGTAATAAAGGAGCTGTAATTCCAATACTGGCATAACTTGGTAAAAAACCAATACAAACAGTTGAAATCCCCATTGTTAATAATGCAATTACTAAGGTGGTTTTACGTCCAATTTTATCACCATAATGGCCAAAGACTGCGGAACCTAAAGGTCGGGAAAGAAAAGCAATCGAAAAAGTTGCAAGAGATAATAAAACAGAATTAGTATTATCTGTTGAAGGAAAAAACAATTGAGGAAAAACTAAAACTGCTGCATTAGCATAAATATAAAAATCAAAAAACTCTATAGTTGTACCAATTAAACTGCCAAAAAGAACATGTTTTAAAGAATTTTTATTCGTAAGCTTTAAATTATCTTTCATAAAATTGTTAATTTTTTTTGATAAAATTGATACTATTTTTCGAAAGTAACAAATATTATAGTTCCAATATTTTTCGGTAATTTAGCCTCAAATAAAATTCCATATGCCAACCGACTGTATCAGCTATCAAAATTCAGGATATTTCTCTTCTTTGATGAACGATTATTTAGATCAAAAAAATAATTTACATTCTCTATACAATAGATTTCCAACGCTGGAAAACTTTGAAAAGCAAATCCTTGAAAAGCAAAATAACTTCCCCTCCCCAGCCCTCCCCGAAGGAGAGGGAGTCGAAATGGATAAAAAAATTGTCAATGACAATAAAAGAAATATTTTAGTTTCAGTCTTAAAAAAACAATATTCGGCTATTTCAACTTCTGTTTTAACAAAACAAAATATTGAAACTTTAGCCCTTCCAAATACATTTACTGTAACCACTGGCCATCAGCTAAATTTATTCAGTGGACCTTTATATTTTTTATACAAGATTATTTCGACAATTAATTTGACAACCGAATTAAAAGCGAAATATCCCACCTATAATTTTGTCCCAATTTACTGGATGGCTACCGAAGACCATGATTTTGAAGAAATCAATTATTTTAATTTTAAAGGCAAAAAATTCCGTTGGAACAAAGAAAGTACAGGTCCTGTTGGACGATTGTCTACTAAAGGTTTATCCGATTTTCTAGAAGTATATGCGCTGGAATTAGGTTCCGGTACGAATGCAGATACTCTAAAAAAATTATTCAAAGACTCTTATCTGAATCACGATAATTTAGCCGATGCCACACGATTTTTGGCAAATGCATTATTTGGTGCAAATGGTTTAGTCATTTTAGATGCGGATAATTCAGACTTAAAAAGAGCTTTTATTCCTTTTGCAAAAGAAGAATTACTACACCAATCCTCGCATAAATTAGTACTAGAAACTGCCGAAAAATTAAAAGAGTATACGATTCAAGTGAATCCTCGTGAAATCAATTTGTTTTATATTGAAGATAGTATCAGAGAACGCATCATCTTTGAAAATGATCGATACAAAGTAAACCATACTAAAATTGAGTTTTCTGAAACAGAAATTCTATCCCTTTTAGAAAATCATCCAGAGAAATTCAGTCCTAACGTGATTATGCGTCCGTTATATCAAGAAGTGATTCTCCCCAACTTATGCTACATTGGCGGAGGAGGAGAGATTGCCTATTGGCTAGAACTACAATCGTTTTTTGCCGCTGCAAAAGTAACTTTTCCAATACTTTTGCTTAGAAATTCCGTACTATTAGCAACCGAAAAGCAAGCTAAAAAAGCAGACAAATTAGAATTGAATTGGGAAAATTTATTTTCGAAACAGGCGAATTTAGTACCTACTAAAACCAAAGAATTATCAGATTTCCCAGTTGATTTAACGCATCTCAAAATCCAATTGGAAAAACAATTTCAGGAGCTTTATGATGTTGCGACCAAAACCGATAAATCTTTTATTGGAGCGGTAAAAGCCCAGGAAACAAAACAAAACAAAGGATTAGAAAATCTGGAAAAACGATTGCTAAAAGCACAAAAAAGAAAACTAAGTGACGTTTTACAACGCATCACCTACTTGCAAAATGAGCTGTTTCCCAACCAAAGTTTACAGGAACGACAAACTAATTTTTCCGAATTTTATTTGGAATACGGAGACAATCTGATTCCTACATTAGTCAAACAACTCCAACCGCTGGATAATAAATTTGAAATTATTGTACTTTAATCAGATTACGATTATTTGAATGTCTTAATTGTAAAAATATTCAATAAAAAAATGCTAATTTTGCATAAAATTAAAAAAAATAAAAATGGCTACTAATAGAACTTTTACCATGATCAAGCCGGATGCTGTTGCTAACGGACACATCGGAAACATACTTGCAATGATTACTACGGCAGGTTTCAAAATCGTTTCTTTAAAATTGACACAATTAACTGTTGCTGATGCACAAGCTTTTTACGAAGTGCACGCTGCAAGACCTTTCTATGGTGAATTAGTAGAGTTTATGTCAAGAGGACCAATTGTTGCTGCTATTTTAGAAAAAGACAACGCTGTTGAAGATTTCAGAACTCTAATTGGAGCTACAAACCCAGCTGACGCTGCTGAAGGAACTATCCGTAAAGCATACGCAACCTCTATTGGAGAAAATGCAGTTCACGGTTCTGATAGCGATGAAAATGCAGCTATCGAAGGTGCGTTCCATTTTGCCGGAAGAGAGCAGTTCTAGTATCGGTTTTCAGTCGCAATTGACAGTTACGAATTATAATAAAATAGAAATCCCGTTTCAAAATTGAAACGGGATTTTTTTATATCAAAAATCTGAAATCTAAATTCGTTAATCAACAATCTAAAATCATTACCTTAAAACCACATCCTTCACCACATCTCGTCTTAGTTCCTCATTAATCATAGCCACAATTTTTGATTTACCATGACTTAATTCCTCTCGTAAAACGGACGAGGTCAACTCTACATACAACGTACTTCCTTTCAAAACTACATTATTGGTATAACTGTTCACACCGTTACCCATCAAGTTTTTCCAAGCGTATTTTACGTCCATTTGATCCATTCCGGGCTGCAGCTTATTTACTTGGATAATTTGTTTCAAAACATCCCCTATCGTACTTTGATTATTTAGTCTCTTTGCCATCGCCCAGTAAATTTATTGGTGTTGCTTTCTTGTAATGATATGCTGTTTTTTCTTTGTTCAGTAATACTAATTCTTCCGCTGACACTGCAATTATTTCCTCACTCCATTTCATATAAGGTGTTGAATAATCCACAAACGCCTTGTCATCTGCAAATCGAATTGAAACCTTTTCATACGCATCATTCACCATAAAAGTACCGTCTAGTTGTGGCATGACTTTCTTTCGAAACCCTTTATTCTTTTTGTCAACTTCAAAATAATCATACACTTCATTCATCTTATACTCCTTGTTTTCCCCCTTATCAAAAACAACCTTTTTAATTTCCCAATAGCCGTTTATGTTGGCAATATCAGCAGGTATAATTTCTTGCTGGCATCCCACAAAAAGGAATGCAATAAAAAGAAAGCTAAATGTATTTTTCATATAATTAATATTTTTAGGAGCTATTTCCTGCTTTTCACTTCAATCTTTTTATCCGCCGAAAAAACGGCTAAAAAAGGATTTCCGCTTCAATCAGGGCTAGGTATTTTGAAGTAACCATACTTAAATTGCATACAACAAAGTTACTCTTATTAAATTCACAGAAAACAAAAAAAGTAGAACACATTAAACTATTTTATATATCACTAACCATAAGGTAATTAGAACTAAATTAGAGCGAAATGTAAAAAATAATCTACCGTATCGTCCTCACAATATTTTGCATAAGCTACAGTTCTGAAACTTCAGAACCAACGCCTACTCCAACAGATACACTCTATTTCCTTCCACTAACCGGCGCCACTTGGGTAACAAAATCTAGTATCATTCTTGTCAACGGCCGAATTGTTATGGAAAATCATTTCAATGGTCATCACGCCAATTGGAATTCAACGGTAGTTTAATACCAACAGCTCCTGCCGACATGTTTATGGCCTTAGGCAAAAACGATCAAAAAATTTATGTCATTCCGAGCAAGAAAATGGTCGTTATCAGAATGGGAGAGGTGGTAAACCTTGACAATCCAACTTTAGCTTTATCTGATTTTGATGAAATATTACAGCAGAAAACTAGTGTTTTATATCAGTAAATCTATTTGGTTTTCAAACGTTTAAGAAACCCTAAAACAAAGAAAACCAATCCCATAAGTATCAAAAAATAATACAGACTGATACTTATATCTCGAATAAGATTAGCCGTTATAAAAGAAACTATACTCCCAAAATAAAGGTATAGTGGTGGTACATTTTTTAAAGAAGAAAAATCCATAATTGTCTTTTATTTAAAGAATGAATCTACAAATTCATATTTATTAAAAACCTGAAGATCCTCAATTCCTTCTCCAACACCAATATATTTTACAGGAATTTTAAACTGATCTGAAATTCCTATCACCACACCGCCTTTGGCAGTGCCGTCAAGTTTTGTAACCGCTAAACAAGTAACCTCAGTAGCGGCAGTGAATTGTTTGGCTTGTTCAAAAGCATTCTGACCCGTTGAACCATCCAAAACTAGCAGTACATCATGTGGCGCATCTCCAACAATTTTTTGCATCACTCGTTTTACTTTGGTCAATTCGTTCATTAAATTAATTTTATTATGCAAACGACCTGCGGTATCAATGATAACGATATCCGCATTTTGCGCCACCGCGGATTGCAAGGTATCAAAAGCCACCGAAGCCGGATCACTTCCCATATCCTGACGAACAATAGGAACCCCTACTCGATCCGCCCAAATTTGCAACTGGTCAATGGCAGCGGCCCGAAAAGTATCAGCTGCGCCCAGCACAACGTTGTATCCTTGTTTTTTAAACTGAAAGGCTAATTTACCAATAGTAGTAGTTTTACCAACTCCATTTACACCCACTACCATCAAAACATACGGCTTAGTCTGAGTTGGAATTACAAACTCAGTGGCTTCACCGGAGTTAGTCTCTGATAATAAAGCCGCAATTTCTTCTCTGAGGATCAGATTGAGTTCTTCAATTCCCAGATATTTATCTGCTGCTACCCGACTTTCTATTCTTTTAATGATTTTCAAAGTCGTATTGACACCAACATCGGAAGCAACCAGAATTTCTTCTAAATTATCCAGGACTTCCTCATCCACTTTTGACTTTCCGGCAACCGCTTTGGTTAACTTAGAAAAGAAATTTGTTTTTGATTTTTCAAGACCTTTATCTAATGTTTGCTTCGCCTGTTCGGTTAGGCTCGGGTCTTTTTTGTCTGCTGAAAATATTCTTTTGAAAAAACTCATTGTGTAAATAGTATTAAGAATGAAGTATTTAAGTCCAAAGAACAAATACAATTTCTAATGGTAAATATAGAAAATAAAAAAGCTACTTCCGAATGAAAGTAGCTTTTCTATATACTGCTGTTGTAAATTATTTCTTTTTCAAGAATTCATCAACTGATTCTGGAGTCATAATAGATTCTACGAATGTATATGCACCTGTTTTTGGAGATTTCACCATTTTGATGGCTTTTGATAATCTCTTAGAAGATGTCTGTAACGATGCTACGGTTTTCTTTGCCATGATTCAAATGTTATTTAAATTTAAATAAAATCTCTAAATGTGACCATTTCTAGATTTCTATTAAAATCTCTAATTATTATTTAATTTCTTTGTGAACAGTTACTCTTTTCAAGATTGGATTAAATTTTTTAATCTCTAATCTGTCTGGAGTATTTTTTTTGTTCTTTGTTGTTATGTATCTTGAAGTCCCTGCAACACCTGATGTTTTGTGTTCAGTACATTCTAAAATTACCTGGATTCTATTACCTTTCTTTGCCATCTTGCTATTTTTTTATTTTGGAAGGGATTATTTAATAAATCCTTCTGCTTTTGCTTTTTTCAAAACTGCAGCGATTCCATTTTTATTAATTGTTTTTACCGTAGATGCAGCTACTCGTAGAGTAATCCATCTATCTTCTTCTGGAAGATAAAAACGCTTTTTAACTAAGTTTACAGAAAATTTTCTCTTAGTTTTGTTCATAGCGTGAGAAACGTTATTTCCTACCATCGCTCTTTTACCTGTAAGGTCACAAACTCTTGACATTATACTTATCTTTTATCGTTATTCAAAATCAGGGTGCAAAGAAAAGAAAAATAAACCTATTAAGCAACATATTTACTGCACATTTTTTAAAATTTCTTTCTGTACTAGTTCTAAACTTTTTATTACCGCTCTATCTATCACTTTTTCACGGGGTTGACCAAAATTGAATTCTTCAACAATTACTTCCTTTGGTGTTGCTATTGCAATAAAAACAGTGCCAATTTCTACATCTGAGTCGCCTTTTGTTGGTCCGGCATTTCCTGTTGTCGCAATTGCATAATCCGTATTCATTCTCTTTTTTATACTCAAAGCCATTGCAGAAGCCACCTCCTTACTGACTACGGAATATTCCTTTATCAGACTTTCCGGAATACCCAAAACATCTATTTTAGCCTGGGTTGAGTACGAAACTACACTTCCTGCAAAATAATTGGAAGCACCGGCAACAGCACTTAAAAGCGTTGCTATTTTACCTCCTGTACAACTCTCGGCTGTGGCTATGGTTTTGTTTTGTTGGGTCAAAAGTTTCCCTACTGCAACTTCAATCGTTTCGTCTTCATCATAACCAACGATGATATCATGAATAATTGCGTCCAGCAAGTTTACATTTTCAAGTAGCGCAGCCTCTAATTTATCTTTATCTGTACCACGTGCCGAAAGACGCAATCGTACGCGTCCCGGAGCAGGCAAATAAGCCAGCTTAATAAATTCAGGAAGGTTATTTTCCCAGTCTTCGATGCGCTCTGCCACCAGACTTTCGCCCTGACCATAGGTCAGAATTGTTTTATGAATTATATAAGGGCGCTCATACTCCCGAACTACTTTTGGGATGATTTCATGTTCAACCAAATATTTCATCTCGTAGGGAACTCCAGGGAGCGAAATAAAAACAGTGTTTTCCTTTTTCATCCACATTCCTGGTGCCGTACCTACCTGATTGTGAAGTACCGTACATTTCGAAGGAACCAGCGCCTGATCTTTATTGATTTGCGTAATGGTTCGCTTATAAAAACCTTCTATAAGTTGCGTGACATGAGCTAACACTTTTTGATCAACAACTAATTCATCTTCAAAGTAATCACAAAATGTTTTCTTGGTAATATCATCTTTTGTTGGTCCTAGACCTCCAGTTATAATAACCAAATCGACTTTGTTTTGAAGTGCTGTAAACGTATCAAAAATGTGTTTTTTATCATCACTAATCGAAATCATTTCGTTGATTTCAACACCAATTTTATCTAACGATTTGGCTATAAAACCAGAATTTGTATCGACAATTTGGCCTATTAAAATTTCGTCACCTATGGTAACTATGGTTGCTTTCATTTTTTTTGGTGCTGCTTATTTTGTAAAACTGTATTTAAAAAAGGAAAGTGTAAATTGGCAGATTCCTTTTTTTGCGTGAGGGATAACAGTGAAAATCCTTCCGTTTTTTCGGAAGATTACTTCACCTAACAATTATTTCAATAGGGGTTCAGTGAACTTCGTTTGCAACGGATAGCCCGACCACGCTTTAACGTAAGTGAAAGCGTGGTCACGCCCAAATTTTACAAATCAAAGTCTTTTTTAATTTCTTTAATGGCTTCTTTCACCTGATTTTTTACACTCTTAAACGTTTCTTTAATTTCTTTCTTTTTACCTTCAGTCTTTGTCCAGGCTTCAACTTGAAGAATTTCTTCAAAAGCAACATTAAGTCCCATCAAATCCAGGGTTGGCTTTATTTTGTGTGCATAAGCATAGGCATGCTTGTGGTCTTTCTTTTTTATTCCTTCTTTAATTTGCTCTAGATCTGCCGGAACTTCAGTCACAAACAAAGTCAGAATTTCATTTACAAATTCAGGGTCGTTGTCCGACAGTGCGTACACTTTTGACAGGTTGTAGTTTATTGCCATTATTTTACTTGTATTCTAAATAGTTGTTGCCCTTCTAAAAATCCTTCTAAAACGTCCTCCGGCTTTACCGCTGCCACTCCTTCCGGGGTTCCTGTAAAAATGATATCGCCAATTTTTAATGTGAAAAACTGAGAAACGTATGAAATCAGCTCATCAATTTTCCAGAGCATCAAACTCGAATTACTCATTTGAACCGTTTCATTATTTTTCTTTAATTCAAAAGTAATATTTTCTACAGAACTAAATTGATTTTTTGATACAAATTCACCTATAACTGCCGAGCCATCAAATGCTTTGGCTTTTTCCCAAGGCAGCCCTTTTGCTTTTAATTTGTCTTGTAAATCCCGAGCGGTAAAATCGATTCCCACACTAATTTCGTCATAATATTTATGAGCAAATTTAGGCTCGATGTATTTCCCTACTTTACTTATCTTGACTATAATTTCGATTTCGTGGTGCACCTCTTCCGAAAATTCCGGGATTACAAACGGATGTTGTTTTAATAAAACGGCTGAATCCGGTTTCATGAAAACCACAGGTTCCGTGGGCCGCTCGTTTTGTAATTCCTCTATGTGATTGGTATAATTCCTACCGATACAGATTATTTTCATTTTTTATTAATTAAAAAATTTAATGATTGAAAAATTCAAAAATTAACTTAATTTATTATTCAGTTTTCGTAGTTTAATTGCCGTTAAAACTTTCTTGGTGTACAACGGAAAATCGGCATTTTGAATCCAACTGAAATAACCGGGCTCTGTTTCCAGAATTTTACCCACTTTGACTCCTTTGTGTTTTCCAAAAGTAAAAATCTCCTCCTCATCCTTATCAAAAGCAATCATTCCTGCGAAATCAGCAATTTTCTTTCTTGTTGTAAACTTGGACAATAATTTCATATCGTTTTCAAGTTCCGGATAGCGATCCAGTTGCGCTTTCAGAATCTCGTAAGTTGCCATGGTATCTGCTTCTGCAGAGTGTGCATTTTCAAGTGTTTTTCCACAATAAAATTTGTGAGCTGCGCTCAATGTACGCTCTTCCATTTTATGAAAAACGGTTTGCACATCAACAGAAACCCTTCCTTTCATATCAAAATCTACTCCGGCACGTAGCATTTCTTCAGCCAATAACGGAATATCAAAACGATCCGAATTAAATCCAGCCAAATCACTGTCTTTAATCATATTATACACTTGAGTCGCCAGTTCGTTAAAAGTAGGTTCATTGGCCACTTTTTCATCGGTAATACCATGAACATCGGTTGTTTGAGGTGGAATTGGGATTGTTGGATTGACCAACCACGTTTTACTTTCTTTATTTCCGTTCGGAAAAACTTTTAAAACTGAGATTTCGACAATTCTGTCTTTTCCGATGTCAATTCCTGTGGTTTCAAGATCGAAAAAGCAAATTGGTTTATTGAGTTTGAGTTCCATTTTTAAATTTTGTGTGACTGCAAATATAGAAATTTGGGTTTAATTTCATTTAAAGTTCAATACTTAAAGTTCCAGAAAACCTCAAAAAAAAGAAAACCCGATTGATTTTTAAAAATCAATCGGGTTTTTATTCTAAATATTAGCTTTTAAACATCTCTGTTTACATCAAATGCTTCTAAGTATTCAGCGACTCTTTTTACAAAACTACCGCCTAAAGCTCCATCTACCACTCTATGATCATAGCTGTGTGATAAGAACATTTTTTGACGAATCCCGATAAAATCTCCTTCAGGGGTTTCGATTACTGCCGGCATTTTACGGATTGCTCCAAGGGCTAAAATACCCACTTGAGGCTGATTTAAAATTGGCGTACCAAAAACACTTCCAAAAGTTCCCACATTAGTAACTGTATAGGTTCCGCCTTGAGTATCGTCCGGTTTTAGTTTTCCAGCTTTTGCACGACCTCCTAAATCATTGACCGCTTTAGCCATTCCTACTAAATTCAACTGATCCGCATTTTTTATAACGGGAACAATTAAATTTCCGTTTGGTAACGAAGCAGCCATTCCTAAGTTGATGTTTTTCTTCTTGATAATATAATCGCCATCCACAGAAATATTCATTCCTGGAAAATCTTTTATCGCTTTAGCAACCGCTTCCATGAAAATTGGCGTATACGTCAACTTCTCCCCTTCTCTTTTTTCGAAAGCAACTTTATTTTTCTCTCTCCATTTCACAATATTCGTCACATCGACTTCGATAAACGATTGTACGTGAGCCGAAGTTTGTACCGAAGCGACCATGTATCCCGCAATTAGCTTGCGCATTCTGTCCATTTCTATAATTTCATCACCACCGCTTACGGATACCGGAGCTGCTTTTTGAGCTGCTGGCACTGCAACCGGTTTTTGAACTGCTGCCACCGGAACTGCAACTACAGGCTGACTAGTTCTGTTTTTTACATACTCTAAAATATCATTTTTAGTCACTCTTCCCTCTTTTCCTGTTCCCGAAATTGCTGCTAATTCAGCCACAGAAACCCCTTCTTCTTTAGCAATATTTTTTACCAAAGGCGATAAGAATTTTTCAGATTCCGAGTAATCGGAAGACAAATCTACCGGAGTCGCAACACTTTCGTTGGATCCTAAAGCTTCGGGATTAACCATTTTTGTTACTTCAGCAATAACCTCAGGAGCTACAGCTTCTTTAACAATTGGAACAAGCGCTCCATCTTCAGTCTCAATAATAGCAATAGTTTGCCCTACCTGAACTAAATCATCTTTACCAAACAGTTGTTCTACTAAAATTCCCGAAACTTCGCTTGGCACTTCACTGTCTACTTTATCAGTAGCAATTTCAAGTACTGCTTCATCCGCTTCAATTTTGTCGCCAACTTCTTTTAACCAGTTTGTAATGGTTGCTTCTGCAACGCTTTCTCCCATTTTTGGAAGTTTTAATTCAAATCTTGCCATATTGTTAACCTAAAAGGTGATATTGATTTTCAGTTTGCGAAATTACTAAATATTTCAAACATAAATTACATTAAATGTAATTTTTTACTCTATTTCTATAATCTCACCTCTCTCATTACTATTATTACTTCCTATTAAAAAATTAGCGTTTTTTGGTATAATTTTAAAGGTAAATCCTTTATTCCTTGAAGATTCGAGAATTGCGATACATTTTTTGAAAGAAATGAATTCGTTATCTAAAATAATTTCTGCACCTATTTTACTTTTAACAGAAGACGAAATTACTGTTTTTTCTGTTTTCAAATCGTGAAACAGGACTTTTTTTTGCAAAACCAAATGGAGCTTATCTGCTAATTTTTGGTTAGCTGAATACAAAAGATATGATTTTGGAATGATTTTTATTCCTGGTTTCCCTTGAAACATTTTCGCCAAAGAAAAAAAGACAATCCCAATTTTCATAAAAAGGGAGAAAAATAAAACACTTTTAAAATGCTTTTTGTAGAAGAAATTCATCGCTTCCTGAAACCGTTTCATATACGTTTCATCCTTAACCGTGCTTTCTCCTTTGTAGTGAATTGCGGTCGTTTCATGGAAATAATAATTGAATCTTCCTTCTTTCAGGACTCGATACGACAAATCAATATCGTCAGAATACATGAAACAATCTTCATCAAATCCGGCTACTTCAAGATACAAATCTCTTTTCATAACCATAAAAGCACCCACAAGAATGGCTACTTTTCCGGTTTGGTTTTCACTTAAATGTTGCGCATAATACTTCCCGAATGTTCCAGGAAATAATTTGTATAAACCTGTGATTTTGGTAAAAGCGACCCAAGGTGTCGGAACGCCACGTTTGCTTTCGGGCAGAAATCTTCCGGTTCCATCGATGAGTTTACAACCCACAATTCCTAAATCCGATTGTTTTTGGGCGAAAGCCAATACTTTCATAAACGTATCTTCGGCAACAACAGTATCGGGATTCAGAACGCAAATGTATTCGCCTTGCGCTTGGGCTACCCCAATGTTATTGCCTTTGGGAAAGCCAATATTTTCTTTGTTTTGAATGAGTTTTACGTTAGGAAAAAGCTTTTGCATCATTGCACAACTGTCATCCGAAGAATTGTTATCAATTACAATAATTTCGCCGTCAATGGTTTCTAATGCGTTTTGAACGCTTAAAACACAGAGCTCCAGAAAATAGCGAACGTTGTAATTGAGAATGATGACAGATAGTTGCAAAGCTTATTGTTTTAGTTTTTTGGGATTTTGTTTCGTGTTGAAAATTCTCAAAACTACAACACTTTCTTTCTCTACGGAATAGATAATTTTAAAACTCCAAATGGCCACAAATCTAACTTTTTGGATATTAATTATTGGCTCAACCGGAAATTTATAAGGAAAATTCGGCAGAGAATTTGCCAAATCATAAATTTCATTAAATACTAAAATAGCATTTTGAGGACTTTCTTTTTTTATGTACTTATAAATAGCTTCTAGTTCATTTGATGCTTTTTTACTCCAAAGCACCCTCATTAACCTAGAATTTTTTTTCTGACATCTTCACTAGAATAGGTTTCTAACTTTCCTTCATTCAATTGATGTAAAGCCTCATGAATGTCTTTAGTATATTCTTTTTCAGAAATTGGGTTTCCATCTGCGTCATAACCAACTATATTTTCTTCATCAAGAAGTTTTGCTATTTTACTAAGAATCTTATTGTCGTTAATACTTAAGATTCTTTGCGTGATGCTGATTTTTAAAGTCTCCGTTTTCATGATACAAATTTTTAACCACTCAAATTTACGTCATTTTATTGAAAATTAAAAAAAACATGTTTCTCCACTAGCCCCGAAGGAAGGGAAAAATTTTTTTTGTTCTTTCTTTAAGGACTAAAAGAGTACTTCACCAAGTTAATATTTTCATCGGTGTTCAGTGAATTTCATTTAGAATGAAAGCTGGACCTTTAGTTCCAACTAAAACCAAGTCATTCGCTCCTGAAAAATAGGTTATCATGTTTAGTTTTAACATTACTTAAACGATAAAACTTGAAACCTAATATAAATGAATTACTTTTGCAAAAAAGTTATGTTTAGTAATGCATGCATCTCTTATAATTTATAACTCATACCCTACAAAGTGAATTACTTATCTGTCGAAAATATCTCTAAATCTTTTGGAGAAAGAACACTTTTTGAAAACATTTCTTTTGGAATTAGTAAAGACCAAAAAATCGCCTTCATTGCCAAAAATGGCTCTGGAAAAACGACTATCATGAGCATCATTAACGGTTTGGAAGAATCAGATACCGGACAAGTTGTACTCAGAAAAGGTATCAAAATGGCCTTCCTTTCGCAAAATAACAATTTGCAGGAAGAATTGACGATTGAAGAAAGCATTTTCGCATCGGATAATGAGACTTTGAAAGTGATTGAAGCGTATGAAAAAGCATTAGAAAATCCGGAAGACGAAGAAGCCTACCAAAAAGCTTTTGACGGAATGGATCAGCACAATGCGTGGGACTTTGAAACACAATACAAGCAAATTCTGTTCAAACTGAAGTTGGAAGATTTCAAACTGAAAGTAAAAAATCTTTCTGGTGGACAGAAAAAAAGACTTTCATTAGCTATTATTTTGATCAATCGTCCCGATTTATTAATTCTGGATGAGCCTACCAACCACTTGGATTTAGAGATGATTGAATGGCTGGAAAGCTATTTTACTAAAGAAAATATTACGTTGTTTATGGTGACGCACGACCGTTTCTTCTTGGAGCGTGTTTGTAACGAAATCATCGAACTGGATAACGGAAAATTATACCAATACAAAGGAAATTACTCGTATTATTTAGAGAAAAAAGAGGAACGCATTGCATCAGAAAATTCGAGTGTGGATAAAGCGCAAAACCTTTTTGTAAAAGAACTGGAATGGATGCGTCGTCAGCCAAAAGCGAGAACGACCAAATCTAAATCCCGTCAGGATGACTTCTATGACATCAAAGAAAAAGCACAAAGCCGCCGCCGTGAAAACAAAGTAGAGCTTGAAATTAACATGGAACGTATGGGAAGCAAGATTATCGAGCTTCACAAAATTTCCAAGAAATTCAAGGATCATGTCATTATGGATAATTTCAGTTTTGATTTTCAACGTGGCGAACGCATTGGAATCATTGGGAAAAACGGAACTGGTAAATCTACTTTCTTGAATTTATTGACCGGAAACGTTTCGCTTGATAGCGGTAAAGTGGTGATTGGCGAAACGATAAAAGTGGGTTACTACACGCAAAGCGGAATAAACCCAAAACCGGGTCAACGTGTGATTGATGTAATTAAGGAATACGGAGAATTCATTCCATTGATGAAAGGGAAATTGATTTCAGCTTCGCAGTTGTTAGAGCGTTTCTTGTTTGATGCCAAAAAACAATACGATTTTGTGGATCGATTGAGCGGTGGAGAATTGAAACGGTTATATTTGTGTACGGTTTTGATTCAGAATCCGAATTTCTTGATTCTGGATGAGCCGACGAATGATTTGGATATTGTGACACTGAATGTTTTGGAAAGTTTCCTTTTGGACTATCCAGGTTGTCTTTTAGTGGTTTCTCACGACAGGTATTTCATGGATAAAATTGTGGATCACTTATTCATTTTTAGAGGACAAGGTGTAGTGGAAGATTTTCCTGGAAACTATTCTGATTTTAGAGCTTATGAAGACAGTGCTGATGTTGCTCAAAAAGAGGAAAACAAAGCGGATAAGAAAGACTGGAAACAAAACAATCCAACCGGTAACCTAACTTTCAACGAGCAAAAAGAATTTCAGAAAACCGAGAAAGAAATCAAGGACTTAGAGTTTCAGAAAATAGCTATTGAGCAATTATTCTCAGACGGGAAAATTGCTGACACTGATATTGAAAAAAAAGCGAACGAATTGAAAAACATCATCAATAAAATTGAAGAAAAAGAAGAACGCTGGTTTGAGCTGAGTGCGAAGATTGAGGGATAAAATCCCCCTAACCCCCGAAGGGGGAATAGAAGTGAACATAGCATACTATTTACAACCCCAACACTTTTAGCGGTAACGCTAGAAATGTTGGGGTTTTGTTTTTTAGGAAAAACAGTGATTACAAATTAGTAAGAAATATTAGAATTAATAAAAAGTCCATTTGATGCTTTGTAGTTTTATTTTCACAGCTATCCGAAAGTTTTAATAAAAATCAAAAGTTCCCTTCCTAGCTCATATAAACAGGCTCTAAGTATTTTATTACCCTGAAAAAAAGTCTGGTTTAAATATAATTTCAGATTTTTTCCTTATTTTTTTAGCAGCCCCGCTCTTCAAAGCATACAATAGTTCTTGATTATGCTGCGCAAATGTCTCTGACTTTGCGCTCACAATAGTAGTCACAAAACAACCACAGCAAAATCCAATTCTACTGTGGTTGTTTTATTCTATATCCTTTTTTAATTCCCCCTTCGGGGGTTAGGGGGATTTCTACCAAGGAATCGGATTGTAATCTTTCAAAAACTTCCCGCACCAATGTTTTCCTGTATTAATACCGTCAAACAACGGATCCATCACTCGTGCTGCTCCATCCACAATATCTAATGGCGGTTGAAAATCCTCTTCTTCCTGTTTTCTTTTGGCTAATTCTGCAGGATCTTCGTCGGTTACCCAGCCGGTATCAACCGCATTCATAAAAATGCCGTCTTTTGCTAAAGTTCCTGAGGAAGTATGTGTCAGCATATTCAAAGCAGCTTTGGCCATATTGGTATGTGGATGACGGTCTTCTTTGAAAAAGCGATGAAACTTCCCTTCCATCGCCGACACATTAATGATGTGCTTTTTCCCAGTGTTCTCTTTCTTCATCACTTCTGAAAGGCGGTTACATAATACAAAAGGCGCCACGGAATTCACCAGTTGCACTTCGATCATTTCTGTGGTTTCTATTTGTCCCAAACGTAAACGCCAGCTGTTGGTTTTTCTCAAATCGACTTGCTGTAAATCGGCATCAAGTTCCCCTTCCGGGAAAACTTCATTTGCCACCAAAGCATTATCAAACGAATACGGAATTTGAGACAATTTAGCGGAAGCCCGCAACCCAATTCCAGGTTCTGGTCCGTGCCAAGTCACCGGCATATTCTGATTGGAGGAAGCCCCTGCTGTCAACACTTTTAATTCATCCAAACAATTGGTATGATCCAGCAATAATTCTTGTGCTTGTTCCGGCAAAGAAGCGATAGAACGCTCCTCATTTTCCATTAGATGCGTATAAAATCCCGCAGGACGCCTCACCGTTTGCGCCGCATTATTAATCAGAATATCCAAACGATCGTATTTTTGCTCTATAAAATTGCAGAAAATCTCTACACTTGGAATGTGTCGCAAATCCAATCCGTGAATTTTCAAACGATGTCCCCAATCCATGAAATCGTCTTCCTTAGAAAAACGCAATGCGGAATCCACCGGAAAGCGAGTTGTTGCAATAACGGTTGCTCCACCACGCAACAACATCAACGTAATGTGATATCCAATTTTTAGACGAGAACCTGTGATAACGGCAACTTGCCCATTTACATCTGCGGTTTGAAAACGTTTGGCATAATTAAAATCGCCACAATCGGTACACATTGTATCGTAAAAATGGTGCATTTTAGTAAACTCCGTTTTACACACGTAACAGTTTCGTGGAGTTTCCAGTTCCAATTGTTCTTTGTTCACAAGATCATTGTAAGCCAAAAGTTTTGGCGCCATAAAAACACTTGCTTCACGCGCATGGCGGATTCCGGTTACCTTACGGGCGGTTCGGTCTCGCTTTTCCATTTTGCGTTTAGCAGCCACTTTACCGTCTTTTTTTCTCCGAGAAAGCTCGTCACGATCGGGTCTGGAAAACATACCTGCCGCTTTGATTAAAGCGGTGCGTTGCTCTTTTGGAATATCAAATATTTGATCCGTATCCGTATTCAATTGTGCTAAAATAGCGATGCAGCGGTCAATTTCTTCAGAGCTTATCGTAGTTTTATGTTCTATTTGTTCAATCATCATCGTAAAAAAAATGGATACTATTCTTGTGTAAATTCCAAGGCTGCAAATATAGCCTTTTTAAAGTCGTAATGTTTCGAAGCAATACAGTCGGAAGTCGAAGCGCAAAGATGATAGAATTGTATTTTGACTTTCGACTATTATCTTACTATCTTCGCACCCACAATGTTCTTTCACCAAGATGCACGAAGCAACCGCAAAGATTCACAAAATTGAAAAACTCAGTGTATCTTCGTGTTTTCTCTTTGAGAATCTCTGTGTAACAAAAAAGTTCCATGCTGTTTCAAATCAAATCGTATTTACAATTCCTTTGGCACTCAAAAAATGAGCATGCGGTGCATTCGCCATTTGTGTTTACTTTATTGACGAGATGCTTTTATGATAAAAAATCAAAACCGGAATATACGATTTTAAGAGAATATAGAAACTCGCTTTTAGCAAACAATAATACCATTGAAGTCACTGATTTTGGTGCGGGTTCCAAAGTGTTTAAATCGAATTCCAGAGTTATTGCCAAGATTGCCAAAACAGCAGGGATTTCTCCCAAGCGAGCTGAATTACTTTTTAGAATCACCAATTATTTTCAACCGGACTCTATTTTAGAAATTGGAACTTCATTGGGATTGGCGACTTCTGCCCTAGCTTTAGGGAATTTAAAAGCAACAATCACAACGCTTGAGGGATGTCCTAATACAATGGCACTGGCAAAAAATCAATTGCAAAAAATCAATTGCAATAATGTAGAAAGTGTAATAACTGAGTTCAGTACTTATTTACAAACCGAAAGCCTAAAGCCTAGAACCCATAACCTAATTTACTTCGACGGCAATCACTCCAAGAAAGCAACATTAGACTATTTTGAAGTATTACTTCCTACCATTACGAACGAAACCCTTTGGATATTCGATGACATTCACTGGTCGCCAGAAATGGAACAAGCTTGGGAAATTATAAAAAACCATCCCAAAGTAACGGTAACAATTGACACATTTCAGTGGGGATTGGTATTTTTTAGGAGAGAACAACCAAAAGAACATTTTGTGATTCGAACCTAAAAAAAATGACAGCCATTGCTGACTGCCATTTTCAATATAGAATAACTACTTTTTATTCTTTAGCTTTTTTCATTTCTCCAGATTTTGCTCCCATCCTGTTTAGCGTATAAATTGGTGCAAATTTTAATTTTAAACCCGAAATTTTTCTGTTATTATCCACTGAAAGTCCTTCTTTTTCAACTGTATTTTTTCTACTGTCCAATGCTTCATACATCAATTTGATTTCGTCCCAGTCTTCACGAGAATACTTATCTTTGTTCGTTTCAACTGCATCTACAAATTGCTGGTACACGCTAAGAATATTGTCTTTATCCACCCAAGCAAAACTCATATCCTCACCCACTTTCCCTTCACCAAATAAAGTATTTCTCATTTGTTGTTTTGGGTTTGCAGCAGCGGCGGCTTTATCTTGAGCCTCTATTTTGGCTTCGTATTTTGCTTTCAAAGCCTCGTATTTAGCATTTGCTTCATCAAGGTATTTCTGCGCCTCCGCATTGTCTTTCATATTTGCCAATGCTGCCTTTGCATTACCACTTTTTAATTGATACGTAGCTTCAATTCCTTGCCAGTTTGCTTTAGCATTCTCGGAAGAAACATTCCCTAATGAATCCACATACATCACATAAGAATCCACTATTTTCTCCGCTTGCTCTGTTTTTTCATCTTTACAGGAGGCAAATCCTAAAGCGACTACCGCTATTCCTAACACCATTTTTGTACTTTTCATAACTTCTTGATTTGATTAATACTTTTAACAAAAATAAGTAATATTATTATATTATCAATTATAACCAAAAAATGTTATAAATAATTAAAATAATTATGAAATAAATACCAATAAAGTGTAAATTATACAAATTTATACTATAATAACATAAAATTTAATAGAATGATTTAACGTATTAAAAAATACATTTACCAAGAAAATAGAAAAAAAACGCAAGTGCTTCATTAATAAAAAATTATCTGACCGCATAAATCTAAGCTCAAAATGTAACAAATTTAAAAAACATCTACTTATTAATAATTCAAAAGTCTTTTGTACTTTTAAAATCTAATTTAATAGCACCCTACGCACCGTCGAAGGTCAAAAAATCATACATTCTAATGGCAAACCCGCTAATCAAAATAACCAATATCAAACGAGATTTTGTGCTTGGAAATGAAATTGTATATGTTCTCAAAGGCATTGATTTAGAAATAAATAAAGGCGAATACGTAGCATTAATGGGACCTTCAGGATCCGGAAAATCTACCTTAATGAATTTATTAGGTTGCTTAGACACGCCAACTTCTGGCAGTTACATCCTGAATGGGAAGGATGTCAGCCAGATGAAAGATGATGAATTAGCCGAAATTCGCAATAAAGAAATAGGATTTGTTTTCCAAACTTTCAATCTTTTACCCAGAACTACCGCACTAGACAATGTAGCTTTACCCATGATTTATGCCGGTTTCTCTAAATCTGATAGAAATAAACGCGCCACGGAAGTTTTAGAACAAGTAAATCTTGCTGACAGAATGGATCACCAACCCAACCAACTTTCAGGAGGTCAACGCCAGCGGGTGGCAATTGCACGTGCCTTGGTCAATAAGCCGTCCATCATTTTAGCGGATGAACCTACAGGAAATTTAGACAGCAAAACCTCTCTTGAAATCATGAAACTTTTTGGAGACATCCATACCAATGGGAACACCGTTATTTTAGTAACGCACGAAGAAGAAATTGCCGCGTATGCGCATCGAATTATACGTTTGCGTGACGGAATTATTGAAAGCGATACGACCAAATAATTTTTTTTAGGAGCTTTTTCCGGCTATACGCTTGTATCTCTTTCTTTTTTAAAAAGAAAAAAGAAAGAGGATACCGCTTCTATCCGGGCTAAAAAATCCCACTCACAAATATCTTTTAAACCCCCAAATAAAAACTAGTACCTAAAATGAATATCGCCATACTAACCTGCCAAAAACTTCCCGATTTAAATCCTGAAGATCAAAAAATAATTCCTGCACTAGCAAAATATAATATTAACGCCAAAGCGGTGATTTGGAGTGACAAAACCATTAACTGGACTGATTTTGATTACTTGATTTTTCGCAATACTTGGGATTATTTCGAAAAAGAAACCGAATTTAATATTTGGCTCCACCAAATAGAAAAACTGGGTATCAAAACACTTAACCCGATTGAAATAATCAAACAAAACATACACAAGTTTTATTTGCGTGAAATGCAAAAGCAAGGAATCACAATATTACCAACCGTATTTATTGACAAAACAGACACTCTGAATCTAGCTGAACACCTACCTTCCCATTGGAAAAAAGCAGTCATAAAACCCGCATTTTCGGCAGGATCGTATCTCACTGAAGTTTTTGAAACATCAGATAGTGAAGAAATAAACCAGAAATATGCGACCATAGCTGCAGAGAAAGACTTGCTGTTACAGGAATTTATGCCGGAGATTCAGACTCTAGGTGAAACTTCATTTATCTTTTTCAATAAAAAATTCTCTCATGCGGTTAACAAAAAGCCGGTAAATGGAGATTTTAGAGTACAATCCCTATTTGGTGGCATCTATAATTTGGTACATCCCAGTTCAGAATTGATTGAAAAAGCACAAAAAGTTGTTGATACTTTTCAAGAGAACTTACTGTACGCCAGGGTAGATGGGATACTGATTGATAATGAACTTTATTTAATGGAAATTGAATGCATTGAACCTGATTTATATTTCAATTTAAGTGAAGGTTCACTGGAACGATTTGTTACGGCAATAGTGGAATTAATACAGTAAATTTGTTTCCATCAAACAAATCATAAATTAACACAAACCTTGGATGAAAGTATATACAAAGACTGGAGATAAAGGAACTACGGCACTTTTTGGCGGAACCAGAGTCCCAAAAGATCATGCACGAATAGAAAGTTATGGTACGGTAGACGAATTGAATTCTCACATTGGACTAATCCGCGATCAGGAAATGAATTCCCATTACAAAGAAATTCTAATCGAGATTCAGGATCGTTTGTTTACAGTAGGTGCAATATTAGCAACTCCTCCAGAAAAAGAGGTGTTAAAAAACGGTGAACTTCGATTAAAAAAACTCGGAATAATTGAATCAGATATTGAACTGTTGGAAAATGAAATCGATGCTATGGAAGAAGCCTTACCACCCATGACTCATTTCGTACTTCCTGGAGGACATACAACCGTGTCATATTGTCATATAGCACGTTGCGTATGCCGTAGAGCGGAGCGTTTAGCAGTTCATTTAAGCCACAACGAACCGGTTGCAGAAATCGCAATAAAGTACCTGAACCGACTTTCTGACTACCTTTTTGTGTTGGCACGAAAGTTGTCTCATGATCTGAAAGCTACGGAAGTTCAATGGATTCCTAGAAAATAATTTGCAGCATTTAAGGTCTTTTTCAGTTGTATTTATGGTGAAAAAATGCAAACTTTTTAACCGCAAAATTTAAATCAAAAAAAACGTTCTTAACTTTTTATTAAAATAAATGATTTTTTACTTGTCTTTTTCAGTAAAAAATTTATTTTTGCACAAAACTAAACAGACAACAAGATGTATTGGACATTAGAATTAGCATCCTATCTAAGTGATGCACCGTGGCCTGCTAACAAAGACGAACTTATTGACTACGCTATTAGAGCTGGAGCTCCATTAGAAGTAGTAGAAAACCTTCAGTCTATAGAAGATGAAGGCGAGATATATGAATCAATGGAAGAAATTTGGCCAGATTATCCTACAGACGAAGATTATCTTTGGAATGAGGATGAATATTAAAAAGTAAACCAAGAAAAAGTCTCTAAAGAGGCTTTTTTTTTGTTTAAATTTACAGAATTACACAAACAGAAATAAAAACATATTATGAGTTTTATAAATAGTATTATCAAAGTCTTTGTTGGGGATAAATCTCAAAAAGATGTGAAAGCTTTACAGCCGTATCTTAACAAAATTAAAACTTTTGAAACTCCTCTAATGGCATTATCTAATGATGAGCTTAGAGCGCGTACTGCATTTTTCAAAGAAAAAATAAAACAAGACCGTTCTGAAAAAGATGCTAAAATTAGTGCTCTGAAAGTAGAAGTTGAAAGTATTGAAGATATCGACAAACGAGAGGATATTTACGTCGCTATTGATGCGCTGGAAAAAGAGGCTTATGATATTTCGGAAAAAACGTTGTTAGAAATTCTTCCGGAAGCTTTTGCTGTAGTCAAAGAAACGGCTAGACGTTTCAAAGACAGTACACAAGTAATTGTAACTGCCACTGCAAAAGACCGTGAACTTTCGGCAACAAAAAGCTATATAACTCTAGATGGAGACACTGCGATCTGGGCAAATTCTTGGAGTGCTGCGGGTAAAGAAATTACTTGGGACATGATTCACTATGACGTACAATTAATTGGCGGAATGGTTTTACATGAAGGAAAAGTAGCAGAAATGCAAACAGGTGAAGGAAAAACATTAGTGGCAACTTTGCCGCTTTACTTAAATGCATTGACAGGAAACGGAGTACATCTAGTGACTGTCAACGATTATTTGGCAAAAAGAGATAGTACATGGAAAGCACCTTTATTTGAATTTCATGGTATGTCAGTAGAATGTATTGACAATTATCAACCAAGCTCAGAAGGAAGAAAAAAAGCATACGATGCTGATATCACGTACGGAACCAATAATGAGTTTGGTTTTGACTACTTGAGAGATAATATGGCACATTCTCCAGAAGATTTAGTGCAAAGAAAACATAATTATGCGATTGTCGATGAAGTCGATTCTGTTTTGATTGATGATGCAAGAACACCATTAATTATCTCAGGTCCAGTTCCTCAGGGAGATCGCCATGAGTTTAATGAATTGAAACCAAAAATTGAAAATTTGGTTAGTTTACAACGTCAATTGGCAAACGGCTTCCTATCTGAAGCTAAAAAATTAATAAAAGAAGGAAACACTAAAGAAGGTGGATTCCAATTGTTAAGAGCCTACCGAGCATTACCAAAAAATAAAGCATTGATTAAATTTTTGAGTGAAGAAGGAATTAGACAATTGCTTCAAAAAACCGAAAATCAATACATGCAGGATAACAAAAGAGAAATGCACAAGATTGATGAGGCATTGTATTTTGTTATTGAAGAAAAAAACAATCAGGTAGAACTGTCTGACAATGGTATCCAATTCCTTTCCGGAGATACTGATTCTGACTTTTTTGTACTTCCGGACATTGGAACCGAAATTGCCGCTATCGAAAAAAGAAAACTTGATAAAGATGCAGAAGCGGAAGAGAAGGAAAAATTATTTCAAGATTTCGGAATCAAAAGTGAGCGCATCCACACCCTGACACAACTTTTGAAAGCATACGCTTTATTCGAAAAAGATGTAGAATATGTAATCATGGACAACAAAATCATGATTGTTGATGAGCAAACGGGACGTATAATGGACGGTCGCCGGTATTCTGACGGTTTACACCAAGCCATTGAAGCCAAAGAAAATGTAAAAATTGAAGCAGCAACACAAACATTTGCAACAGTTACATTACAGAATTACTTCAGAATGTACAACAAACTGGGAGGAATGACAGGAACAGCCTCTACTGAAGCAGGTGAGTTGTGGCAAATATACAAACTGGACGTGGTAGAAATTCCTACGAACAGACCAATGGCCAGAAAAGATAAAGAAGATTTTATTTATAAAACTACTCGTGAAAAATTCAATGCCGTAATCGAAGACGTTTCAGAATTATCTAAAGCAGGGAGACCGGTTCTTATTGGTACAACTTCAGTAGAGATTTCAGAATTGTTAAGCCGAATGTTGAAAATGAGAGGTGTTGCACACAATGTCTTGAATGCAAAAATGCACAAACAAGAAGCGCAAATCGTTGAAGAAGCAGGGAAACCTGGTGTGGTAACAATTGCAACAAACATGGCGGGTCGTGGTACCGATATTAAATTATCTGCCGAAGTAAAAGCCGCAGGTGGATTAGCAATTGTAGGTACGGAACGTCATGATTCGCGTCGTGTGGATCGTCAGTTGCGTGGTCGTGCAGGACGTCAGGGTGATCCGGGAAGTTCTCAGTTTTATGTTTCTCTGGAAGACAATCTCATGCGTTTGTTTGGTTCTGAAAGAGTGGCAAAAGTGATGGACAGAATGGGATTACAGGAAGGCGAAGTGATTCAGCATTCTATGATGACCAAATCTATCGAACGTGCTCAGAAAAAGGTAGAAGAAAACAACTTTGGTGTTCGGAAGCGTTTATTGGAATATGATGACGTAATGAATGCACAACGTGAAGTGGTTTACAAACGCCGTCGTCATGCTTTGTTTGGTGAGCGTTTGAAACTCGATATTGCCAACATGCTTTATGACACTTGCGAATTGATTGTGGACCAAAACAAAGCAGCAAATAACTTCAAAAACTTCGAATTCGAATTAATTCGTTATTTCTCTATTACATCACCGGTTACTGAAAGTGAGTTCATAAAACTCAGCGAAATGGAATTAACAGGTAAAGTATACAAAGCTACATTAGAATATTACACCGAAAAAACAGTACGAAGCGCCAGAGAAGCATTTCCTATTATAAAAAATGTTTACGAAGACAAAAACAACCAATTTGAACGCATTGTTGTTCCATTTACAGATGGAATCAAATCGTTGAATGTAGTTACTGATTTGAAAAAAGCCTACGAAACTGAGGGAGCTCAACTTGTTGCTGATTTTGAAAAAAATATTACATTATCTATTGTTGATGAAGCTTGGAAAAAACACTTGCGTAAAATGGATGAGTTGAAACAATCGGTACAACTTGCGGTTCACGAACAAAAAGATCCATTGCTAATTTACAAACTCGAGGCTTTCAATTTGTTTAGAGCTATGATTGACAATGTAAATAAAGAAGTAATTTCATTCTTGTTCAAAGGTGATTTACCGGCTCAAGAAAACCAACAAATTCAGGAGGCAAAAGAAGTACGTCAGAAAGAAGACTTTCAATTGAGCAAAGACGAGGTGCTGAATTCTGATGAATTAGCAACACAAAATCGTGAAGCGGGACAAACGCAACAACGTCAAGTTACCGAAACTATCGTGAGAGATATGCCAAAAATTAATCGCAATGATACTGTTACGATTCAGAACGTGGCCAACGGACAAACTCAAGAAATGAAATACAAAAAAGCCGAAAGCCTAATCGCTTCAGGACAATGGGTTATTGTTAACTAAACCGTTTCAATTCCTTAAAATTAAATTCCTCAATTACGAAAGTAGTTGGGGAATTTTTTTTGTTCTTAATTTATTTCTGGAGCCATTCCCGCCCTACGCTGCAAGCTATTTGGTTTCAAACCCTTTTTCTAGCCGCTGTCAGTAGCTTCCTTTGGTCGCTCTGCCACCACCAGAAAAAAATGTTTTTCAACCGGCATAGGCTTTCCGCTGCTGTCGGGGCTAGTGATTTTGCGATACATAAAAGAGTAGCGATCAAATACACGTTTACAAAAAAACGTACAATAAATAAAAAACGCATTTGATTATTTGTAAAGAATTATTTACATATTTGGAAATTAATAAAGCGAAAGAAACCTTCGCCAATCTACCCATATATGGGTGTATATGCGAAAGTTTGTATCGCCTATATACAAGTTAGCGGTAATGCTCTGAAAAAATAACGCAAAAACACTATTATGGAAAAAACACACCAAATTATTTTGACTTTTTTATGTTTAGTTTTATCGTCTTGTCAAAATAACTCGCTCAATGGAAAAACATTATCGGGACTTGAGGAAGATGAATATTTTGATGCTGCAAACCAGCACTTTCAAACAAATTTAACTTTTAAAAATGATAGCGTAATAGTTGAACGAAATTCAGTTTCGATAACAACAGATGAAAAATCAGCTTTCAAAAAAACTGGTGAAATGTATCGTTACAAAGGAGCGGTTAAAAAGAATGGAAATAAATTGAGTTTTGTTGCTGTTGAATATAAATGTAGTGATTGCCCACCAATAGTTGAAGTTGGAGAAAATGGTGATATTAAAGATGTTTTAGATAAAAAAAATATGAAGGTTACATGACAAAAAATGGGGCGAAATTTAACGGAATAGAATTTAAAGAGAACTAAGCACTACCGCTAACAGCTAGTAAGCAATAGTCGGGAATTAGGCTTAATTTGAAGTTGGTTTTGTACTTGAAAAATAGTGATTATCCGAAATAATAGCTTTATTTAGCCCGACCATCGCCTACTAGCGGGACGTTATACCACATTATTGAATAACGTTATGAAAAAAAGATAAAAAATCTTTCCGAATTTTCGCAAGTAATTATAATTTAATTACTTGCGAACAAATCAAATAAATTTTATACTTTTAAAATTAATAATTTAAACTATATAAAAAATGAAAAAATATTTTACAAATCTAGTAATCATTATGGCATTATCTATTCTTTTTATTGGCTGTTCCAATGAAGAAAATGAGATAAAAGTAGAAACACTTGACTCAAGTAAAGATGCAAAAAGAATTGCAGATATTATAAATTCTGGAACTGAAGGCATTCCATTTCCTGAAGGTAGCAAAGTTTTTAAAAAATCCGAAGATAACTTTGAAATACGTTTGCCAAAAGATTTTTACTTTTTAATTTCAGAATTAGACTCAAATGGTAATTCAAGTCATCGAGCAATCGCTGAAATTTCTGATGTAAGTGTTACATGTTCATGCACAAAAGGTTCAGGTTGTTCTCCTGTAAAAGCTCAAGGTGAATATTATTGTGTAATGAATAGTGGTTGTACAACATGCACGATGTCAACAGCTAGAATTGGAACAAAACAAAATATTAAAATTCTTGGAATAATTGATTATAATATGGGGGTTAGTTTTGTATCTGAATCAAAAAGTCTTTTAACTTCATCGAAAAACAAAATTATTTCTAAAAGTATTTCAGAGCATTTTTTAAATAAAACAGAAGTTAAAAAAGCACTTTTGGAATTTTATTCTGTAATTTATGATAAAAATATACCAAGTTTTATTACTGAAAACAAAAATCCACCTGCGGGTTATTCATTTTCAAAAGTTAATTTATTTGGTAATGAAATAATGGTTCCAGTAAAATCAAATTCTTTTTCAACAGAATTAGGTATTTCTGAAATTGATGATGCAGCTGTTACTTGCAGTTGTAGTAGTGGTTCTGGTTGTGTAAAAAAATCATTTATGGGTGCAAAATATTGTGATGCTGGTTCTTGCACAAAATGTACTTTGAATGATTAAATCTGAATTTTAACTTATAATAAAGAGTGAATTTCATAAATTATGGAGTTCACTTTTTTGTATAACGTGGTATAACAAGCGTTTTGCAAGATTGCGGGGTAAGTGATTAATTCAAAGTTTTGGCATATCAATAAAGTTCAGTAATAACCTAAAAGTTAAGGCTTATTTAGTCCGCAACCTCGCAAAGCGCTGGGACGTCAAACTGTCTAATACCTCCTTTCTCTATGTTAGATAATTTGTACAAAAAATCGTTCAAATAATTTGCATAATTCCCCCGCTAGCGCGAGCGCAATGTCATTAAGTTAAGGAATTTTATATTGCATCTTTTTGATTTTTAAGCACTAAAGGTCGAATTCG